>JBILTX010000075.1:0-4467 GCA_044371315.1 Alphaproteobacteria bacterium
TTTTTAAGGATACTGCTTTTTCGGATGCGCCATTTCAATCAGGCGGGATGCGGTGCGGGAAAAGTCTTTGGACAGCAATGTTCCCTGATACAGCAAACGGGGGGCCGCCGCTGCCCGCACGGTCAGAGTGATGCCGCGATCATACAGGCAATCAATCAAAAGAATCAATCGCTTAACCTGATCCAAATCCTGATCGCTCATACAGGGGACGTGATCGATGAAGATATGACCAAAGGCATCGCACAAACGCTGGTAATCCCGCGTCCCGCGGGGTTCGCCGCATAAATCCTGAAACGTCGTCCATGCCACGTGGGGGGAGGCTTTTTTTAAAACCAAAGACCGCTCTTCCCCAAACACAACCGCCGCTGTGGCCAGATCATGGCCGATGGCAACTTGAAAAGACGATGCAAAGGCAACTTCTGTTTCCTCGGTCAGGGGATACAGATAATGGGCCCCCCCCTGCGTTCCATGCCGCAGGCGGTAATCCTGATCATGATTCAGCGATAAAACCTGACAATGGGCCTGCAATAGGGGGATAAAGGGCAAAAAACGCTCTCTTTGCAGGCCATGTTTGTAAAGGTCCTCTGGCAACGTGTTGGACGTGGTGACCAAAACAAGGCCCCCGTGAAACAAAGCCGAAAACAGTTCCTTTAAAATCATGGCATCGGCAATGTCCTGCACCAGAAATTCATCCAAACATACAATCGGCTTTTCCCAGGATTGGGCCACGGTTTTCAGTGGGTCTTTTTGATCGGATAAACGACGCAGCCGATCATGAATATCATGCATAAAAGCATGAAAATGCTGGCGATAGACAGTGTTTTGGGGCAAAGACTGGCAAAACAAATCCATCATGGCCGTTTTGCCCGTTCCCACATCCCCCACCACATAAACCCCCCGTGGGGCCATGGGACGCTTTTTCCAAAATTGCCAACGGGCATAGCGGTCTCGCTTGGCCAGATACGCTTTAATGTCTTGGCAAAGATGGGAAAAATGCTCCACCACGCGCTTTTGTTCCGTATTGGGGAACAAAACACCTTTGGCAATCTGGTCATGATAAAGATCAAGGGGCGTCATGACCCCTTTATAGCGTTTGATGGAAACGGTGCAATTCTTAAACGGAGTTTTTTATAAAACCCTTGTCTGGGATGAGAGATATGATTTTTATTTTGGAGCAACACGGCCCCATGCTATTGTCAACGTCATGCCAACGTCATTGACAGGCTTGCTCAGGCGGGCCTAAGATCACCGTGGTGTTGTTCTTTATCCACAGGCAGGTTATCCATGTTTTCTCCTTTTTTTCCCCTTAATGACAGCCGCAGCCTTTATGAAACCATGGATGCTTTTGCCATGGCCCTGCAGCCGTTTTCCGCCATGGCCCAAGAAACAGCCCATCTGTTGGATGAACGCTTTAATCAGCCCTTTGCGCCCGAGGTGTACTATGGCCCCATGTCTTTGTTTAGAAATGCGCGGCGCTCTTCGGCGGCGCTTTGGTATTTGGCGGCGCGTTTGTCGCGGGCCTATCAAAAACCGGCATGGAACATTGATGAAACGGAGGTCGATGGAAAACCTTGCGGTGTTGTGGTGAAAACCGTTTTGGATCGGTCTTTTTGCAGTTTGGTGCATTTTGAAAAAACTCTTTCGAAAAAACAGCCGCCCCTGTTGATTGTGGCCCCCCTTTCCGGGCACTATGCCACCTTGCTGCGGGATACCGTCCGCGGTTTGTTGCCCCATTTTGATGTGTATATCACCGATTGGAAAAACGCCCGTGATGTTCCCCTGTCCGAGGGGAGCTTTGATATGGATGATTATGTCCAGTATGTTATGGATTTTATCCGTCATCTGTCCCCTGGGATGCACGTGTTGGCCATTTGTCAGGCCACTGTTCCTGCCTTTATGGCCACCTGTTTGTTATCAGGAGAAAAGGGGGCGCCGGTGCCGCTCAGCTGCACGTTGGTGGGGGGGCCCATTGATACGGAACAAAGTCCGACCCAGCCCAACGCGCTGGCCATGGCGCAACCCACATCGTGGTTTCGTCAGCATTTGGTGGCTATGGTCCCGCGGCGTTATCCAGGGGCCATGCGTTTGGTGTACCCAGGATTCATGCAATTAACCAGTTTTGTCAGCATGAATGCCGCCCGTCATGGTCAATCCATCAGGGATGCCCTTGGGGCCTTTTCTGATGGTGATTTTGACAAAGCCGAAAAAACAGCGGAGTTCTATCAGGAATACTTCTCGGTCATGGATATGACAGCCGAGTTTTATCTGCAAACCATCCATAACATTTTTCGGGAAAACCGCTTGGCCCATGGCAAAATGACATGTCGGGGTGTGCCTATTGATCCGTCAACCGTCACACAAACCACCTTGCTGGCCATTGAGGGGGAAAACGATGATATTTGCGGTGTGGGGCAGACGGAATCTGTATTAAATCTGTGTACTCATCTGGATGCTGGCAAAAAAACCTATCACCTGCAACCTGATGTGGGGCACTATGGATTGTTCAGTGGCAGCAAGTTTCGCAAATACATCGTTCCCCTGATCTGTGACGTGGTGCAGCGATCCCAGCAAAAACCCAAAAGTCAGGCCGCCTAGCTTGATGGTTTCATAGGGCAGGGACGTTATGTGCGGCATCATCGGGATCATTCGGGAATCGGGCAACGTCACATCCGACATGGTTGCGGCCCTGCAACGTTTGGAATATCGGGGCTATGATTCCGCCGGATTGTCCGTTTTGGATGCGGCGGGACAGATTGAACGTCGCCGCACATCTGGCAAGGTTTCTGCACTTTTGGATTTAACCTTAAAACAGCCCCTCTCGGGCACCGTGGGCATTGCCCACACCCGCTGGGCCACCCATGGCAAACCCGTGGAACAGAACGCCCATCCGCACAGCAGTGCCTCGGTTAGCATTGTTCATAATGGCATTATTGAAAATTACATGGCGTTAAAGCAAACCTTGATGGCGCAGGGTCATGTTTTTGCCTCAGAAACAGATTCCGAGGTCATTGTGCACCTGCTGGAGGAAGCTCTGCGCCAAGGCCGCACCCCTTACCAGGCTCTGGCATGGGCCATGCCCCAGTTGCAGGGGGCCTTTGCCATTGTGGCCTTGTTTGCGGGGGATGCCCAGCATCTCTACGCGGCGGTGAAGGGCAGCCCCTTGGTGGTGGGTCTTTCGGATGGGGCGGGCTATGTAGCTTCGGATGCTTTGGCGTTTGCCCCATTTGCCACGCGGGCCATGTATCTTCAGGATGGGGATCTGGTGACCCTCAGCGCGGGGCACGTCAGCATCACCGATGATACGGGCGCCCCCGTAACGCGCCCCGTTGTCATTTTGCCCCCCAGTGTGGCCGCTTTGGATCGGGGCCCCTACCGTCATTTTATGGCCAAGGAAATGGACGAACAACCCATTGTGACCGCCAGCACCCTGCGGTCCTTTTGGGATCCTGTCCATGAAACGGTGATTATGGAGGACGCCCCACCCCGCCCCCACAGTGTGGACATCATCGCCTGCGGCACATCCTATTTCGCCGGCATGGTGGGGCAGACATGGCTGGAGCGTGTGGGGATTCCCACGCAGGTGCATATTGCCTCAGAGTTCCGCTATCGCCCATATTTTCCAGATCCAAACAAACTGTCGCTGTTCATTTCCCAATCGGGGGAAACGGCGGATACGCTGGCGGCGCTGAAACATATTCACGCGCAAGGCGGGCGCAGTTTGGCCATTGTCAATGTGGCGGGCAGCAGTTTAAACCGACTGGCCCATCATACCCTGCTCACCAAGGCCGGTCCGGAAATCGGTGTGGCCTCAACCAAGGCCTTTACCACGCAGCTCATGACCTTGGCCGCCCTGTCGTTGTTTTGGAAAGGGGGCGATGCTGAGGGAACGGCGGAGTTGCTTTCTGTCCCGGGCCACCTGCGGCATGTTTTGAATGTCACCGCGCCCTATCATGATTTGGCCCACGGGATTTTCCGTTACGCCCAAAGCGCCCTGTTCATCGGGCGCGGCCCCAGTTATGCGGTGGCGCTGGAGGGGGCGCTGAAGCTCAAAGAGCTATCCTATATCCACGCCGAAGCCTTGGCCGCCGGTGAATTGAAACACGGATCCATTGCGCTGGTGGATGAACATTTGCCCGTGGTGGCCTTGGCCCCCACCGATGCCCTGTTTGAAAAAACCGCCAGCAATATCGAGGAAATCGCCGCCCGCCAAGGACAACTGATCATCCTCACCGACAGGGAAGGGGCCCCGCGTTTGCAGCGTTTTGCCCATACCCTGATTACCCTGCCGGAAACCACCGCGCTCAGCATGCCTTTGATTTATACCCTGCCGTTGCAACTGCTGGCCTATCACGTGGCGTTGGCGCGGGGCACGGATATTGACCAGCCCCGCAATCTGGCGAAATCGGTGACGGTGGAGTAGGGGGGTGGTGTGACACCCTAATGCTGCCGAAAATAAATTGACAATTA
>JBILTX010000031.1:0-15338 GCA_044371315.1 Alphaproteobacteria bacterium
AATTTCCAGCGCCTGTTCCCCCGTATCCGGCTGGGACACCAGCAATTCATTGACATTCACCCCCAAACGGGCGGCATAAACGGGATCCAAAGCATGTTCCGCATCAATAAAGGCACAGGTGCCGCCCTTTTTCTGGGCCTCGGCCACAATGTGCAGGGTCATGGTGGTTTTCCCTGAACTTTCGGGGCCGTAAATTTCAATAATCCGTCCTTTCGGCAATCCACCAATGCCAAGGGCCAAATCCAACGACAGGGACCCCGTGGGCACAGCCTCGATATCCAGCGCCCTCTGTTGGCCCAGCCGCATGACGGACCCCTTGCCATAAAATTTCTCAATTTGGGCCAGGGCTTGGCCCAGGGCCTTTTCTTTATCCAGAACGGGGGAATCTTTGCTCATAAAACGATCCTTGGGTAAAACTATAGACAAAACACCTTGTTCTTCCCTACCGTAAAAGCATGATGGATGCAATCTCTTTCGCGCAGGCTCTGCTTTCATGGTATGACGATCAGGGGATTGTTCTGCCTTGGCGCGGGCATCCCGACCCCTACGCCGTGGTGGTCAGCGAAGTCATGCTGCAACAAACCACTATCGCCGCCGTGATTCCGTATTTTTCCCGCTTCATGGCCCGTTTTCCCACCCACCACGCTCTGGCCGCCGCCCCGCTGGATGACGTTTTGGCGGCGTGGCAGGGTCTGGGCTATTATCGGCGGGCCCATAACCTGCATGCCATGGCCCGCGTGTTGGTGTCTGAATATCAGGGACACTGGCCAACCACGGCGCAGGGGTTAAAGGCCCTGCCAGGCATCGGGGATTATACCGCGGGGGCTGTGGCGTCCATGGTGTTTGGCCAGCCCGCGCTGGCGCTGGATGGCAATGGGGTTCGGGTGTTGTCGCGCATCATGGGGTTTTCTGATGTGGTGTCACCGGCCACACCGGCCCTGCGGGCCTTTGCCGCCGCCTGTATCCCCACAGACCGCCCGGGGGATTTCTGGCAGGCCGTCATGGATTTGGGACGCACCCTCTGCCGCCCCAAAAATCCATCGTGTTTAACCTGTCCCGTGCGGGATGGCTGTGTGGGCTGGGCGCAGGGGAACGTCAACGACATTCCCCGCCTTGCGGCCAAAAAAGAGCGCCCCCACCGCACAGGACAGGCCTTTGTTTTGCATCACAACGACCATGTCTGGCTGCGCCGGCGTCCTGATGGGGGACTGCTGCCCCGTCTTTATGAACCCCCCACGTTTGGGTGGGAAGGCCCCTCGGGCTTTGTGTATGATGCTGATTTTTGGCAACCCTGCGGTGTTGTGCGTCATATATTTACGCATTTTTCCCTGAGCATGGATGTGTTTTCAGCCCACCACAAAGACCCTCTTTTCCCCGAGGGCAACTGGTATCCGCGGGACACTTTGCCGCCCCTTTCCAGTCTGGCCAAAAAAATCTTGCAACAAACGCTGTTTTGGGTTGATTAGGGGTCATACTTTGGTTTAAAGTATGACCTCATAATAAAAACGATTGTCTGGTTATCCTCATGGTTGCTGCCCTCACCACCCCTTGGAGCGTTAAAGGCGTTTCCGAAGACGCCAAACAGGCCGCCAAACGCTTGGCGCATCAAAGCCATAAAACCATGGGCGCGTGGCTGTCCGATCTGATTTTAAATCAACCGGCCCCTGAATCGTCCCAAAAGGCAGAAAAAGAAATGGCCAGCTTGATTTTGGCCCTGGCCAAGCGTATTAGTGTTTTGGAAAAAACGGTGGCGGAACATGTTCAATCGGTGGACTCTCGGTTACAAACCTTGGAAAAGGACGGGGCTTAGCCTGCTTCTGACCCTTTGGGCAGCGCCCGCTTTTGCAGGGGATGATGCGTCCCTTCTTGAAGAATACCGCGATATCGTTCGCCTGTGTGAAGATGGCACCGACGTTGGCGTGCATGTTATTTTTCCAGAACATATTTCTCCTGAACAACCCTTTTGGGATTTGTCGCGGTATCATATCGCCCTGAAATGGGCCAACAGCGGTGACGGTGACGGTCGGGGCCGCGGAAAAACTCTGCAGGTGTATTGCGGGGAAGCCGGCGTGGATAACCTGCCCGATGATCACATAGATATGAATCCGCTGCCTTAATTGTTGTATCGAGTGTTTTTACAAACGCGCCAAAACCTCGTCCCGTCCCAAAACCGATAGAATCGCAAACACACTGGGGGATGCCGTGCTGCCCGTCATGGCAATCCGCAGGGGCATGGCCACGTCAGAGAGTTTTTTTCCATGGGCCGCAGCCCACGTTTTCAGGGTTTGGCTCAGACCGTCTTCTGTCCATTGATCCGGCGACAGGGATTCCAAAACGGGGGCGATATCGCTGGCCATGGCGGCGTGGGCGGGGGTCCATGCCTCGCCTTTTGGGGGCCGGCTCAGATAGGGTCCGCACAGGGCCACCACGTCCCCCAAACGTTCCGCCCGCTGGGTCAGGTGGGGCAACATCTGGCGCAACCACGACCAATGACGCTCAGTGGCCTGTGGATATTGGGGATGAAGCAGGGGATAAAGACGATCAAACAAATCCAACGTGCGCAGGTAGTGCGCATTCAAAAACAAAAGTTTTTGCGGATCAAAACGCGACGGTGCCCGCCCCAGATGACGCCCATCAAAATGGGCAATACCATCGGCAAGGGAAAAAATCTCCTGATCCCCATGGCCCCAACCCAAACGCAGCAGGGCGTTGATCATGGCTTCGGACACAATGCCCTGATCCCGATACTCCTGAATGGCCACAGCGCCGTGACGCTTAGAGAGTTTTGCCCCATCAGGGCCGTGAATCAGGGGGATATGGTACAGCTCTGGCATGGTCCAATCCAGCGCATCAAACAGCGCCCGCTGACGAAACGCATTGTTCAAATGATCATCCCCCCGCATAATGTGGGTGATGCCCATATCATGATCATCCACCACCACAGCCAGCATATACGTTGGGGTTCCATCCGCCCGCAGCAAAACCATATCATCCAAATGATCATGGCGCAGGCTCACAGCCCCCTGAACATGATCAAACAGGGTCATTTCACCGGTCAGGGGGACCTTTAGCCGAATCACAAAAGGCCGATCCGTTGGGTGGTCTTTTTCAGGGACATCCCGCCAGCGCCGATCATAGGGGACGGGGCGACCCACGGCTTTAGCTTCTTCGCGCATGACCTCTAATTCCTCGGGCGTGGCATAACACCGATAGGCGCGGCCTTGGGCCAGCAGCTGATGGGCCACCTCTGCATGACGGGCCGCCCGCGTGCTTTGATACACCGTGGGTTCATCCGGCATCAGACACAACCAGTTTAATCCATCCAGAATCGCATCTTTGGCCGCTTCGGTTGAGCGTTCGCGGTCCGTATCCTCAATCCGCAGCAAAAACACCCCCCCATAATGTTTGGCCAAACAATAATTAAACAGGGCGGTACGCGCCCCCCCCAAATGCAAAAAACCAGTTGGGGAGGGGGCAAAACGGGTGCGCATAAAAGATTACGTTTCAGCAACATTACAGAAATAATTCATCTCCACCGCTATATCATTCTTGACCCCCTGTCAAATTTTAGGGAATGTTAAAACGCCGACGCAATAATGATAACATGGCTTTACGTTTCTCCTTTTGTCTTTTCATCGCCTTTTTTGCCGCCTTCATGGCCCCCAAGGCCGTGGGGGCCACCCTGCGCGTGGGGCAGCATGAAACCTTTACGCGGTTTGTGATCACCACTGCGCAATCTGTGACCCATGAGGTAAAAGACAACACCCTGCAAATAAGCGTTTCAGACCCCTTGCAGGGGGAAATCCCCATCAAACCTCCCTCTGTTCGCTCTTTAACCCGCACGGCTGCAGGGGGAAAAACAACCCTAACCATCGTTTTTACCGATCCCATTAAAGATATTACCCCCAAAACCATAGGCAGCCGAAAGATTTTTGATGTTACCCTGAATCGTTCTGCCCCTGTCAAAGCCACCCCTGATCAGGCCACAAAAAAGCCTGACCAACCTTTGCCTGAAAAGCAAAAGACCACCCCCAGCCCAAAAGAAACACAAATCTCTTCCCCCCCCAAAGAAGAAAACGATGATACAGCCAGTGTTTCCTTGGCGAACGGAGAGCTTCGCCTGTCCTTTCCCGACCCAAAACCATCGGGTATCGCCGTTTTCCAGCGAGCGGGATGGCAATGGATTGCTTTATCGCGCCCTGTTAACCTAAGTCCCCTTGAAAAAGAAAAAGCTTTACAATCCCTGCATATTCAAAGCACGCCCACTGGGCAAATCATCCGCTTTGAATTACCAAAAAATAAAACCGCCACAACGTGGTATGAAAAGGGGGCTTGGCATATTCATTGGGTTGCCAGCCCACCGGAAACCAAACAGGTTTTAGAGGAATGGAGTGACACCGCCGGACTTCATTGGAAAATTCCGGGGGCTTCCCCCGCCTTTACAGTCACAGACCCCCTCTTGGGGGACTTTTTATGGATCTTCACCACATCCGACCCCACAGTGAGTGTCCCACAAGCGCGGCAGTTCGCCCTGCTTTCCCTAGAACCCACAACCCTTGGGGTTGTTGTATCTTCGTTTCAGCAAACCCTGCCCCTGACGCAGACAAAGGATACCGTCACCTTGGCCCCCATAGGGAATCGCTCCCCTTTATCCAAAGATAAGGAAGAAACGCCAAGTGCATCCACAACCAACCTAACAACCAGCCTTAACGTCCCGCCCCAAGAAAAATCATCCCTAGAAAACACAGACAATACCAATAGTCTTTTTGATGTTCGGTCGTGGCGGCGCGTTTCCAAGGAACGTTTTTTTTCAGAAAAACAAACCCTGCAATCCCGCCTCGCCTCTGTGCAGCCAGAAGAAAAACCCCTCGCCCAATTAACATTGGCCCGTTTTTGGTTTGGCCATGATTTTTATATGGAAAGTTTAGCCCTTTTAAACACGATGCTGGCCGATGATCCCTCGCTACATGCCTCAGCACCTGTTAAATCCTTGCGCGGGGCAAATCTGTTCATGAATGGACGCTACCAAGAAGCCAGACAGTCTTTCTTTGAAAGCAATGCTTTGGATCAACCCGAAGCCAAACTATGGATGGCCAGTGCCTTTGCGGCGGACAATCTGTTTAACGACGCGGAGCCCTATTTAAAAACCATCACAGAAATCCCAAGTACCTATACACCGTCCATGACCTTAGCCCTTTTAGAGCCCTTAGTTGATGTATGGTTGAAAAAAAGGGATCAAGAAAGTGCCTATTTGTATCTTAACCGCGCTGATAGCCTTAACTACACCCCCAGTCAACGCGGGCGGCTGGATTTGCTGAGGGCTCGCCTTTTAAGCGCATCCCAAAAAGAAAAAGAGGCCCAATCCCTTTGGAAGCAGTTATCCCAACACTCCGATCACTTTGTGCGCACGCATGCAGATTATGCCCTGCTGGACAGCCAACATCGCGCAGGCACACTCTCTGACGAAGAGGCCATTTTGGGACTGGAGCGCCTGCGCTTTGCCTGGCGCGGTGATGCTTTTGAACGTATGTTGCTCAATCATCTGGTGGATTTATACACCAAAAAAGGGGATTACAGAAACGCCCTACAAACCTTGCGATACCTAGAAAGACAATACCCCGATACAGACGACGGGAAAAAAGCCCGCGCCCAAATGCAATCCCTGTTTATCGACCTGTATTTAAAAAACAAAGCCGACAGCATGCCGCCCCTGACGGCTCTGGCCCTATTGGATGAATTCCGTTTTTTAACACCCGATGATGAAACCGGTGATGAGATGATTCGAAAACTGGCGGATCGTCTGGTGTCCGTTGATCTGCTGGACAGGGCAGGGGACCTGCTCAATCACCAAGTCCGAGAACGTTTGGAGGGCGAAGACAAAAGCCGCGTGGGCATGCGTTTGGCCATGATTCACCTGCTGAACAACCAGCCGGAAAAGGCCATTGAGGCCCTGAATATCTCTGATTATCTCTATGTTCCCGTGGCCCTTTTTGAAAAACGCGAACGCCTGCGGGCCGAGGCGCAGGCTATGCAAAATCAGAATGAAGACGCCCTTGAAACCCTTATCGATGACACATCCGAAGAAGCCAATCAAATTCGCACCCACATTTACTGGAAAGAGAAAAAATATGATCAACTCGTTCCCCTGCTAGAATCCATGATTCGCCTTAAACCCAATACTAAGACCGCCTCAGAGCCAGAAGCCCGCATCATCCTGAATTACGTCACTGCTCTGGTTTTGGCCAAAGACACAGAAAAATTGACAGAGGCTTTTTCCCATTACGGACCTTTGCTGAAGAGAACACCCTGGGATGAACCATTTCAGGCTCTAAGCAACCCTAACCTGATCGGGGACACCAAAAACGTTATGGGGGCTTTTAAAGACATTGCCACGTTAGAAACCCTTATTGATGATTATCGACAACAATTAAAAACACAAAAACTCAGTGATATCAAAGAAAACACAGAAGCATCCTCCCCAAAAAACCGTCCGGATGACAAAAACAAACCTTCCTCAGATAATCCTTCCGAGAAAGCGTCCCCTTAATAAAAAACTTGATCTCTTAATCCTTCTCCCGCATGACCTGTCACCTGATTTTGTGATTGCCATTTGACCGGAAGTGTGGAAACGTGGAGGCACATAACAATAAGTAAAGGATCCTGTATGACAACGTTTTCCGCTCCTGATATCTCTAGTGCCAAGCAACTGTTATCTTTTATTGAGCGCATTGAAAATCTTGAGGAAGAAAAAAAGGCCATTTCTACAGATATAGTCTCGGTTTATGAAGAAGCTGCCAGCACGGGCCTCGATAAAAAAGTGATCCGAAAATTGGTGGCTTGGCGAAAAAAAACTGAAGAACAACGCAGTGAAGAAGATCAGTTGTTTCAACTTTACCTAGAGGCCATCGAAGCCCTCTCTCAAACCACCCCTGTCAACAATGTTGTAAAAATTGCTTAGGGGTTTATGCGTATTCTGATGGCCATTGCTGGTGCCGCTAAAGGGGGTGCCGAGAAACATTTTGAACGCCTTGCCCGTGCTTTTCACGTCCGCGAGGATGTGACTGTCGAGGTTTTAATGCGGCACAATTACGACCGATACAAACGGTTGGTTGACGGGGGGATTCCGCTTCGTCAGGCCCCTTTTGGGGGCATTTTTGATATCAAAACAAAAAAAATCTTTGCAGACCATATCAGAGATTTTCAACCCGATGTTGTTTTTACATGGCTCAATCGGGCCACAAAGTTCTGCCCCCCAAGCCAAGCCCTGCATGTAGGTCGTCCTGGGGGATATTATGATTTAAAGTATTACCGCAAATGCGATTTGATGATTGCCATGACCGACCATTTGCGTTCTTTTTATATGGACAAAGGATGGCCTGCTGAAAAAATCATCACGATTCCTAATTTTGTCGGCGAACCCTTGGCAGGAAGTCCTTTACCAAGCACCTTTTTCCCTGATCCCAAAAAAAAATGGGTTCTGGCTCTGGGCCGTTTCCATCCCAACAAGGGTTTTGATGTTTTGCTGCGGGCCATAATGCAGGTTCCAGAAGCCCATCTCTGTCTTTTAGGAGAAGGCGAAGAAAAACAAACGCTTATAGAATTGGCAGCCCCCATTGCCAGTCGCGTGCACATTTTGCCTTGGCAAGAAAACATTACCCCTTTTATGGAACATGCGAATGTTTTTGTATGTCCCTCGCGCCACGAACCTTTTGGGTCTGTTATTTTAGAAGCATGGTCCCATAAAAAACCCCTCATCGCCACTGAAAGTGAGGGGCCGTCTCAGGTTATTGAGCACGAAAAAACAGGGCTTTTGGTTCCTGTAGGCAATGAAGAAGCTCTTGCCTCGGCCATATCTCGTATCCTTGGGGATGATAAATTTGCTGCAACCCTAGCCAAAAAGGGGCATGAAACGTACAAAAAATACTATCACGAAAACGTTGTGGTCCAGCAGTATCTGGATGCCTTTACCAGCAGCCGCCACACCCTCAACAGGGAAAAGAGGGCGTTATGACTCAAACCCTTCCAAAATGGCGTCTAGAGGATCTTTTTCAAAGCCCCGATGATCCCGCTTTTCAGGAAACCCTAAAAGAAGCTAGGGCCAAAACCGTTGCTTTCGTTAGACGTTTTGCATCCCAGAATTTTTCAAAACTGGATGCGGATACCCTGTATCAAGCCATCCAGACTTACGAAGAGATTTCCACCCTTTTTGGAAAATTAGGCACCTATACCTTTTTGCTGTTTTCCGAAAACCGCAATGATATGGCCCGCGCCCAATGCTTTCAAAATACACGAGAGACTTTGCAGGCCCTAGAATCTGACCTGATTTTTTTCACGTTGGCCCTGTGTGCCCTCAGCGAATCGCATGTTCAAAATCTCTATCAAACCCATCCAGGCATCGCCCGCTATCGCCCTTGGTTAGATCAGGTTCGGATATTTAAACCCCACACCCTAGATGAAACCAGCGAAAAACTGATACATGATTTGCATATCACCAGTCGTCATGGGTGGGTGCGTCTGTTTGATCAAATCATGGCGGCATTGCACTTTTCTTATCGGGGCGAAATGGTCACAGAAACCCAAGTCCTGCATCTGATGAACACATCCACAGACCCTGAGATCCGGCGTGATGCCGCCTTGGCCTTTTCTGTAGGGCTGGAAACCCAAAAAGATACCTTTACCCTGATCATGAATAACTTGGTGAAGGACAAAGCCACAGAAGATCGATGGCGCAAATTTTCTTCCCCATCATCCTCGCGTCACCTGCAAAACCAAGTGGAGGGGGATGTTGTGGAAACTTTGGTTCAGGCCGTCCGCCATGCCTATCCCAGACTATCCCATCGTTACTACCAGCACAAAGCGGCTTGGTTAAATCAAAAAACACTAAACTTCTGGGACCGAAACGCGCCTTTACCCCAAGTCTCTCAACCCACCTATACGTGGGATCAGGCCAAAGATATTGTTTTGTCTGCCTACCAAGCCTTTTCCCCAGAAATGGCTGCCATTGGTCGGCGCTTTTTCGACGAGGGCTGGATTCATGCCGCCCCCGAGGCCGGTAAAGATTCCGGTGCATACTCACACCCTTGCGTGCCCGAAGTTCACCCTTATATTCTGATGAATTTTAAGGGATCCCAGCGGGATGTCATGACGCTGGCCCACGAGCTTGGTCATGGGATTCACCAAGTCCTGAGTGCCGAGCAAGGATACCTGATGTCCGATACGCCCCTAACCATTGCAGAAACCGCTTCTGTTTTCGGGGAAATGCTAACCTTTCAGTCCTTGCTAAAGGCCACAGAAACCCCTGAACAAAAACGCGCCCTAACCGCCGCCAAAGTTGAAGATATGCTCAACACCGTGGTGCGTCAGATTGCGTTTCATACCTTTGAAACCAAAGTTCATGCTGCCCGCGCTGAAGGGGAATTAAGCAGCGAGGACCTCGCCACCCTTTGGATGCAGGTTCAAACAGAAAGTTTAGGCCCCGCCATCACCCTTTCCGATCCCTATAAAATCTACTGGACGTACATTCAGCATTTTATCCATTCCCCCTTTTATGTTTACGCCTATGCGTTTGGGGACTGTTTGGTCAATGCGCTGTATGCCACCTATCAAAACCATCCCGAAGGTTTTACCGAAAAATATATCACCTTTCTAAAAAAAGGGGGAACCGAACGTTACGATACCATGTTGGCTGACTTTGGTCTAAATCCCAAAGATCCACGTTTTTGGCAACAGGGATTATCTGTTATTGAAGGACTGGTTCAGAATCTGACGGATGAAAATCTTTAGAAAGATGGGTTAGGAATCAACAATCTTTTGAAAATCACGGATATCATTAAAATTTTGATAGACAGAGGCAAAACGTACGTAACCAACAGGATCCCGCTGCTTAAGATCGTTTAAAATCACTTCCCCAATATGCCTTGATGTCACTTCAGTATTGCCCTCTTGCTCAAGACACGAGCGGATTTTTAGGCTGATCTGATCCAGATCATCCAGCGTAAAGGGGCGTTTTACCAACGCCACCATCAAAGCTTTTTTAATTTTTTCCAGCGCAAAAGGCTCTTTTCGACCATCCGCTTTCACGACGATCAAATCGTGCATCTCGGCCCTTTCAAAAGTTGTAAACCGTCCATCGCAACGGGGGCAATAACGCCGACGACGAACCGACATATTTTCATCCACTGGACGGGAATCCCTGACTTGGGTTTCCATATATCCACAATACGGGCACTTCATAATCTTACCTAAGCCTCTATTCAAGTATTGGTATACAAAAAAATACAATAATGCCAAGGTTGTTTTAAGGATTTTCTTATACAGTTATATAAAGCCGGTATGAAATTCTGGATTTTTTATGAACAATGATCAAAAAGCCAAATTTGTGGCTTTTGCTTTCACAGGTGTGGATTTGTTGTTAGAGGTCATGCCTGATGATGGTTTGATTGGGTTTAATGCAGGGCTATCCCAAAAAATCACTGGATTTTCAAAGGATTTTTTAAAAAATAAATCACTGTATGATTTTTTGATTGAATCCGAACGGGCACTTTTAAAACGTCATATCCAAAAATTGGGAAATTCTGGACGTTTATCCCCAACATTGTACCACATTCATTCCAAAGAATCGATAAAACCTGTGTTGATCGGGGTTTGTCGTTTACCAGATTATCCTTTTGCTTTCGTCACCTTAACAGGTGTTGAGGGATTTTTGGGACAAAACGAAGAAGTGCGTCACCATGACAAAGAAACTGGTCTTTTTGGTCCCAAAGAGTTCCAAGAAAAACTTAGACTATATATTGATAACAACCGTGATCTTTTTGATAAAAGTACAATGACACTTGTTGAAGTGGGGGCCTCTTTAAATCATCTTCCTGATGATCAGTCACAGTTCGTTATGGCCCAAATTGGATCTTATATGCGTTCTAACTCTTTGGATGGTGATATGGCAGCACGATTGGATGAAAGCCGATTTAGTTTAATTCATGATGATCGTCTCAATCAAAAGGATGTTGTGGAATACATGGAAGATTTAATCCGACTTGTTGACCCACAAAACAAATCCGTTCCCATCCACGCTAAAAGTATCTCTTGCGAGAGTCCAGATGCCAGCGCCGAAGAAATATCACAATCTTTTTTGTATTGTTTAAATAAATTCGCTGAAAAAGGCATAACCTCTATTTCTATGACCACAATAGGGGAATCCTTAAATGCCATGATGGGGGAAACATTAAAAAAAGTATCTACTTTAAATGATGTCATTTCAAACAACACTTACAAAATTGTGTTTCAGCCCATTGTCGATATGCACACAGGAGCAACACACCACTATGAAGCCCTCAGCCGCTTCGAAAACCATGAATCTCCTTATGAACTTATCGCTTTTGCCGAAGAAATAGGAAAAATTCAGGAACTTGATTTATTCGTTTGCCGCCAAGTCGCGGAACAAATCAAAGCTATGGCCAATGCCAATAAACGACCTCTGATTGCTATTAATTTATCTGCAAAGTCCTTGAGCAGCACCTTTTTCGTCCGTTCTCTTCATCAACTTTTAGAACCCTACGAACATTTAAACAAACAAATCATGTTTGAACTGACGGAATCAGCAACAATTTCTGATTACAAACAAATGAACGAGGCTATCCAAGGGCTAAGGCAAAAAGGACATGCATTCTGCCTTGATGATATAGGGGCAGGGGCAAGTTCCTTACTTTATATTCGCAATTTCGAAGTCGACTATGCAAAAATCGACGGATCCTATATTCGCAATATCCAGAACAATCCTAAAAATCTGGCTTTTGTGAAAACCATTGTCAATCTGTGCCATGATATCGGCATCGATGTCATCGCAGAAATGGTGGAAACAGCAGAGGAAAAAGAAGTATTGCTGGGATTGGGCGTGGGATTGGGCCAAGGCTATTTATTTGGTCGTCCCTCCAGCGTTATGGATACGCTCAGTGCCACAGCCCCCACCAAAACACGAAAAATACCATCAAATTTTTAAAAATAATCCCAAGAAATACCCTTGACGCCATATGATTTTTTCTGAACATACTATCCCATTTGCTATACAAAGGGGATTATGTACCGTCTCTACCTTCCTTTAACACTGTCTTCTAACCAAAACTTAGTTTTGCCTCAGGCCGCCCATCACTATCTGGCCCACGTCATGCGGGCACGCACAGGTGAAGAACTGGACGTTTTTAATGGAAAAACAGGAACATACCGTGCCCACATCGCCCGCATCACGCCTAAAGAAACCGTGATTCATATCGATGCGTGCACAAAACCCCTAGACACCATCCACCCCCCGCTGACATTGGCCTTTGCCCTTGTTAAAAAACCAGCGCTGGAGAAGATTCTGGAAAAAGCCACCGAGCTTGGCGTGACAGCCCTTCAGCCTTTGCTGACCCAGCACACCGTAATGCGTCACTGGAATCAAGAACGCGCCCTGTCTCAGGTCATTGAAGCCGCCGAACAAACAGAGCGCAACAGCCTGCCCATCCTTCATCTTGTGACCTCTCTCGATGATTTTTTAACACGACGGCAGGGGGGCGAAGATGCCCTTTTGGTGGGGGATGAACGGGGAACATCCCCCCGTATTTATGATGTTTTGATGGCACTTTCCCCCCATCCATCCTATACGCTGATGATCGGACCTGAGGGGGGGTGGTCCGAGGAAGAGCTTGACAAAATCCTGCGCAGCCCTCACTGTCACGGTATGAGCATGGGCAAAAGAATTTTACGCGCCGATACAGCCGCCATCGCGGGCCTGTCCGTATGCCGCGCCCTTTTGGGCGATTGGTAAAAAAGCCCGTGACCGATTAAGCTAAGGAATTCCCATTATGACGGCTATGCCCAGCATCAACACCACCGCCGTAACCCATCCTGATGATCTGGTGTCCTATTTGGCCAGCGGATGCAAATCACCCGAAGCATGGTCCATTGGCACAGAGCATGAAAAATTTCCCTACCGCAGGGCCATAGGATCCCCCATCCCCTATGAGGGTCCCGATGGCATTCGGGCTTTGCTAGAAGGGCTTTCGCGCCGTTTTGGCTGGCAACCCATTTTTGAAGGGAATCATGTCATTGCGCTTTCCAAGGAGGGCGCAGCTATTTCTTTGGAGCCGGCGGGACAGTTAGAACTGTCAGGAGCCCCCCTGAAAACGCTGCATGAAACATCCGAAGAGTTAAACCAGCATATTATAGAGGTTAAAACCGTCGCTGAGGCGTTGGGCGTTGATTTCCTGTGCCTCGGCTTTCATCCCATATGGCGGCGCGAAGATTGCCCCTGGATGCCCAAACAACGGTATAGCATCATGCGAGCCTATATGCCGCAGCGGGGGTCTTTGGGATTGGACATGATGCTGCGCACCACAACCATTCAGGTCAATTTGGATTTTTCCAGCCAGACCGATATGGTGGACAAATTTCGCGCTGGCCTGTTTTTACAGCCTCTGGCCAACGCATTGTTTGCCAACTCTGGCCACGGCGAAGGTCGCATCAATGGATACAGCAGCTATCGCGCCCGCATTTGGCAAGATACGGATCCAGATCGGTGCGGATTTTTAAAATTCGTTTTTGACGATACTATGGGATTTGCCAAATACGTGGACTATATGCTGCGCGTGCCCATGTATTTTGTCTATCGACAGGGCCGCTACATCGACGTTTCTGGGCAGAGCTTTGGTGATTTTATGAAAGGTTCCTTGCCTGGATTTTTTGGAGAGCGTCCCACCTTGGCCGATTGGGCGGATCATTTATCCACAGCCTTTCCCGAAGTCCGGTTAAAAAAATTTCTGGAAATGCGGGGTGCCGATGGCGGACTGCCTGAGATGATCAAGGCCCTTCCCACGTTTTGGGTGGGATTGCTTTATGATGAAACAGCACTGAAAACCGTTTTATCATGGCTCAACGAGGTCTCGCTGGAGGACATTGAGGCCGCCCACAAAAACGGACCTCGTCAGGGCCTGATGACCAAAATGGGCCCCTATACCCTAAAAGAATGGGGCCAGCGTGCTGTCACTCTGTCGGCAGAAGGATTAAAACGACGGAACCGCCTGAACCCCCAAGGGAACAGCGAAGAGATCTATCTGGCCCCCCTGTTTGATATTCTGAAACACGGACAATCCACCAGCCAGCGCAATGTGGTCCGTTATGGGGACGACATTCCCGCCCTGATTCGGGATGCCACCCTTTAAAAACCCCACTCAAGCCGCGCAGGGACATCCCGAAAACGTTTTGGGACAACGCTGTGGTGGGGGGCACACCGCCCCCCCGCATGCCAAGGTTTTTTTCACCACATCGGCCAAAGCGGCGATATACAGGGGATGATCCCCCACGGTGTCAATGCGGATCATTTGGGGAACCCCCGCTTCCTCCGCAAGGTGACGATATTCGATATCCAGCTCAACCAGGGTTTCAGAATGCTCAGAAACAAAGGCAATGGGAATCATCACAATCCCTTTTTTCTCAGCCCCCGCCCCCTCAATGGCTGATTCTGTGGACGGCCCGATCCACGTCATGGGGCCAACGCGGCTTTGATAACAAATCTGATAATCTAAATCCGGAACATTCAGCGCGGCCACCACGGCGGCCACTGTTTGTTCCACCTGCCATTGATACGGGTCCCCCTTTTTAACAATACTTTCCGGCAGACCGTGTGCGGAAAACAACAACCGTATACCCTGAAACGATGTCACCTTATCCGCAATTTTGACCGCAACGGCCTGAATCCAATCAGGATGCGTGGGATAGCAACACGCCGTTGTTGTAGGAACAGATAACCCCTGTTTTCCCGCAATCTCCTGCCATTGCTTCACCGAAGAGGCCGTTGTCGTTGTTGAAAACTGGGGATAAAGCGGCAACAAAACAATGCGATCGGGGGCGTAGGCCATCACGTCCTGCACCACAGCCTCTGTCATAGGATGCCAATAACGCATACAAATAAAGGCTTGAAAACCCTCCCCCAACATAGCCTGAAGGGCCGTGGCTTGGGCCTGTGTATTCTCCAAAAGAGGAGACTTTCCCCCAAGATGATCATAAATTTTTGCCGCCACAGGGGCCCGCTTGCGGGAAATCAATTGGGCCAACAGATACCGGACAACTTTGGGAACACGGATAATGGCGGGATCATTAAAAAGATTAAACAAAAAAGGGCGAATGGCAGACACATCATCAGGTCCGCCGAGATTAAAAAGAATAACCGCTGTTTTCATCATGATCCTTTCAAGACATTCTGATGGTTTTTAAAGCAAAAAAAGCCCGTAAGCCATAGTCTTTTACCCCAAACCAAAACATTCATGCCTAAGCCTGCGCGTTTGATCCGTGTCAAAATCAAAGGTCAG
>JBILTX010000032.1:0-15063 GCA_044371315.1 Alphaproteobacteria bacterium
CCCAAAGACGCCATTTCCAGCATTTCTTCATAACTGATGGTATGCAGTTTCCGCGCCGCCGGCACAATACGGGGATCACAGGTATAAACCCCGTCAACATCGGTATAAATATCGCAGCGA
The DNA here is from genome assembly GCA_044371315.1 of Alphaproteobacteria bacterium. Taxonomy (GTDB): domain Bacteria; phylum Pseudomonadota; class Alphaproteobacteria; order JAJTHO01; family CANGYM01; genus CANGYM01. The sequence continues at coordinate 121 of JBILTX010000032.1, forward strand.
TCGGCCTTTAATGCCGCCGCCAAAGCCACGGCCGCTGTATCACTGCCGCCCCGTCCCACCGTTGTGATGCGTCCATCGGGGGCCACCCCCTGAAATCCCGCCACCACAGGAACCTCTCCGCGGGCCATAGCATCCACAAGGTCTTTGCCCTCAATGCCCAAAATGCGGGCCTTGGCGTGCAGGGCGGATGTGCGGATGGGAATCTGCCACCCCAACCAAGAGCGGGCCGTCAAGCCGTGGTCCTGTAAAAGCAGCGCCATCAATCCGGCGGTCACCTGCTCCCCCGTGGAAACCACCGTGTCATATTCCCGCGGGTCATGGATGGGGCTGGCCTCTTCGACCCAGCGCACCAGTTGGTTGGTGGTGCCGGCCATGGCGGATACCACCACGGCGACTTCGTGGCCGGCTTGGATTTCACGGGCCACAATGGTGGCGACATGGCGCATGCGGCCAATATCGGCCACAGAGGTTCCCCCAAATTTTAAAACCAAACGCATGGGCGGCCCAAAAACCAAAACATGAAGATTGTGGGGCCTAAGCGGCGCCGCCACCCGGGAAGGTCATGCCCTTAAACCGCTTGTTAAAGCGGGACAACTGACCGGCATCGGTCAATTTCCGCTGGCCACCCACCCATGCAGGATGGGTTTTGGGATCAATATCCAAATTCATGGTATCCCCCGGCTTGCCCCACGTTGTGCGGGTTTTAAAAGATGTCCCATCGGTCATGACAACCGTAATTTCATGGTATTTGGGGTGGATGCCAGATTTCATAACAAAAAAGCCTCTTTTAAAATCAAGGGTGTTACCTTAAAAGAAGGGTGGAAATTGTCAAGGATCTATTTGCTAAAAAAATCCTTGCATACAGGGTGCGGTTTGTGTATGACGGGTTTCGTTTTGATTGCGCCAACAGAGGTTTGCAAAGGCAACGCAAGAAAAGCGCTGTGTCAACGTTTTTGGGGTCTTTATGCGAAATGAGCACCACGACAACTGTTACAGCCCTGTCCTTGCGACAGCTTTGTGATCCTGCGGTTTTGTATCGTCCCCATGCGTTGGTGGCGGCAACCCAGTATTTTCACGACAATTTTCAGGCGCGGTTGCTTTACGCCGTAAAGACCAACCCTGATCCCGTCATCTTGGCCGATTTGTATCGGGCAGGGGTGCGCTCTTTTGATGTGGCATCCTTGACAGAGGCTGAGGATCTCTCCGCACGCTTCCCCGATGCCACGTTGTTTTACATGCATCCGGTCAAGCCCCGTCATGCCATTGCCAAGGCCTACCACGATTTTGGTGTGCGGCATTTTTCCCTGGATTCCGAGGCGGAGCTGAAAAAAATCCTAGAGGAAACAGGACACGCCAAGGACCTGTCCCTGCATGTCCGCTTGGCCATGCCCAACAGCTATTCGGAAATTACGCTGGCCAACAAATTCGGTGTGGCCCTGCATGATGCGCCGGCGTTGATCGGGTTGGTGTCCCAGCATGCCGCCGAAGTCGGGATTTCTTTTCATGTGGGTTCCCAGTGCATGAATCCGGATGCCTACCGCATTGCCATTCGTATGTGCCGCACGGTGTTGGATGATTTGCCCACCCCCCCCCAGTATTTTAATGTCGGGGGCGGGTTTCCGTCCATTTATCCCGATCTGACGCCGCCGGATTTGCATTTGTATTTTGATGCTATCCACGAAGCCTTTTCCCACCTGCCAAACCACGACAGCATGACGCTGCTTGCGGAACCTGGGCGGGCCTTGGTGGCCGAAAGTGGATCGGTTTTGGTGCGTGTGGACATGCGGCGGGGGGATACCCTGTATATCAACGATGGCACCTACGGCAGCCTGTTTGATGCCGGCAGCCTTGGCTTTGTGTTCCCCACACGTCTTCATCGCGCCTCTTTGCGGGTACCCAAGCCGGAAAAGGGCTTTCGGTTTTACGGCCCCACCTGTGATTCCATGGATGTGATGCAGGGGCCGTTCATGCTGCCGGATGATGTTCAAGAGGGGGATTACATCGAAATCGGTCAATTGGGGGCTTATGGCTGCACCATGGCCACAAAATTTAATGGCTTTACCCAAGACCCTGTTTTGTACCCTGTTTCTGACGATCCGTTGCTCAGTTTATACCCAGCCTTTTCAAAACGGCAGGAACACCCGCCAAAAACCCTTGCCTTTACAACAAAAAAGTGGTAGATAAGAAGGGTTATGGCAACATAACTATAACGATAAATGGTGTATGAAATAGGCGTTTCGGACTCGGGGGCGGAACCCGGCACCTCCACCCCAAAGCCTTCAAAAACAAAGAGTGTTTTGGCGACTTTGCGGCGGGGGTGAATCAGGATCGACGGGCGTAATAAAGATATGACTTTCGTTCGGTATGGCACCGCTGTTATCGGGCCAAAACTCTAAGTGCTAACGATAACGTTGCACCTCAGGCGAACCTGAAACTGGCTGCCTAACCGCGGCTTGTTTTGGATTTTCCTAGCGGTCGGGGGGCACCGGGCAACAGAACGCCCCCACAGTCTTTGATCCAACATGGTTTTTGTGAACATCCCCTTGTTTTGTCTTGACGATCTTGGCCTGACATGGCCCAATGCGTGGTGCAGTCCACATCTCATTTTTATAGCTAGGAGTACACCATGACTTTTGATCTCTTGATTAAAAACGGCACACTGATGTTGCCTTGGGGGCAGCAGGCCGTTGGGGATGTGGGCATAAAAAACGGCCTAATCGCCGATATCGGGGATCTTGGCGGGGCCAGTGCCCCTGCGGTGATTGACGCACAACATTTGCATGTTTTGCCCGGGGTGATTGACTCTCAGGTTCACTTTCGGGACCCTGGATTCCCTGAAAAAGAAACCTTGGACAGTGGCATGCGCGGGGCTGTGCTGGGCGGTGTGACGGCCATCATGGAAATGCCCAACACCAAACCCCCCACAACCACGGTGGCGGCTTTGCAGGCAAAGCTTGACACAGCGTCCCAGAATCCTTGGTGTCATTATGGATTTTTTGGGGGGGCCAGTCTGGACAACGCCGATGTTTTGCCTGCCCTAGAGGACCTCTCGGGGTGTGTCGGCATTAAAATTTTCATGGGCAGCAGCACCGGTACCCTGCTGGTTTCCGATGATGATCATTTGCGGTCCGTGTTGCGGCAAACCCACCGCCGTGTGGCCATTCATGCCGAGGATGAAGAGCGTTTGATCGCCCGCAAACCCTTGGCCCAAACAATCCTTGATCACCCCCTTTGGCGGGATGAAGAGGTGTGCCTAAAGGCCACCCGTCGCATTATCGCCCTGGCCAGAGAAACCCGAAAACGCCTGCATCTGCTCCACATCACAACGGCGGAGGAAATGGAGGTTTTGGCGACCTCTCGGGATGTGGCCACGGTGGAAATTTTGCCCCAACATTTGATTTTTACCGCCCCAGACTGTTATGAACAACACGGCAGTTTGGTGCAAATGAATCCCGCCATCAAGGCCCCCCACCATCGGGCCGCATTGATTCGGGCGATGCAACGGGGGTTGGTGGATGTGGTGGCCTCGGACCATGCGCCGCACACACGCGCGGAAAAATCCTTGCCCTACCCGGGCTCGCCATCGGGGATGCCTGGGGTGCAAACGCTGTTGCCGTTGATGTTGGATCTTGCGCATCAGGGGCTTTTCCCCCTCAGCCGTGTGGTGGATGTGTTGTGTGCGGGGCCGGCCCGTGTGTATGATTTTCCCCGAAAGGGGCGTTTGGGTGTGGGCTTTGATGCGGACATCACGCTGGTGGACCTGAAACGCCGCGTCACCATCGCCGACATCGTCAGCCCCTGTGGTTGGACCCCCTATGCAGGAAAAACCGTGACAGGGTGGCCCACTCACACCTTGGTGGCCGGTCAGATTGTGATGCAAGAGGGTCATCTTACCGGTATACAATCCGGAAAACCTTTGGTGCGATAAAATTGGGCTTTGAAAAGAGATGGGGGCAGGGGAAAAAGGCTTGCCCTCGGCCCAGATTTTCTTGATGATGATTGGCCAGATAGGGTGGTATTAAGCAGGATTTTAAGGGTCATGGGGTAAAAATGATCTCTCTTTCTCAGCGGGTTTGTATGCGATTTTTGTTTTTTGCATGGATGTGGTGTGGCTTTGCCATGGCGGCGGCGGCATCCTTGTCGTCATCCGATCGTCAGGTGTATCAGTCGGCCTTTGATGCCCTGGATCGGGGGCGATGGGATGATGCCCAAACATGGGCCAGACGGGCCCAAAACCCCATTTTAAAAGACGCCGTCACGTGGTTTCGTTTACGATCCAACCCCAAAGCCTCAGCCGAAGACATTGCGGCATTTTTAGAGGCGCACCCAAACTGGCCTATGCAGGCCGCCCTTCAGGCCAAAGGTGAATCGGATATTCTGGGGCGTCAGGACGGTGGGGCCTTAACGGCTTGGCTAAGGAAATTCCCCCCCCAAACCAACGGGGGGCGGGTTCATTTTTTAAGTATGATGGATCAGGATGCCAGCTTTCCCCGTTCTTTTATTAAATCTTACGCTGTTTTTCTGTGGCGCACTGGCGATTTTTCAGAATCAGAGGCCAGTGATTTCATGGCCCGCTATGGCGATGTTTTACGTCCCGATGATCATCTGATGCGGGCCAGCCAGCTGGTGTGGGATAAACAATACGATCAACTGCCCATGATGCGCGGGTATTTATCGCCGCAGGCATGGGATGTGATCGAGGCCCGCAAAGCCCTGAAAACCAAATCACGCCGCGCCGCGCAGGCCGCTTCGGCCGTTTCAGGACAGTATCGGCAGGACCCTGGGTTTTTGTTCGATGCGGCGGTGTATGCCTATGATGCCAAAAAAAATGAGGATATGGCCCGCTTTTTAGGGCGTATTGCCCCGGATGCAACGGTTTTAGAGCCCGATAAAGTCTGGAAATATCAATCCATTGTGGTGCGGCGGTTTTTAAGGGATGGGGACGATAAAAAAGCCTACGCCTTTGCCGCCAACAATCACCAAAACGACGGGGAAGGGCTGGCAGAGGCAGAATTTCTGGCGGGATTCATTGCCCTGAAAAAACTGGGGTGGGCCGAGCAATCCTTGGTTCATTTTCACCGTCTTCATGATGCCGTGGAAACCCCCATCAGCCAAGCCCGCGGGGCGTACTGGCTGGCGGAAGGGTATGCGGCGCTGAATGACACAGACAAACAACAACAGTATTTAGAAGGCGCCGCCAGCCACCCCACAACCTTTTACGGCCAACTGGCGCTCAGCAAATTGGGACGCAAAGGCACCTTGCCCCAGCCGCCTGCCGCAACGCCGCTGTCTTCGGCACCGCCCCAGTTTCAGACATTTATGGGGATTTTGGGGGCCCTGAATGATCTGGGGGAAGACAAACGTATGATGCCCTTTGCCCGTCATACCTTTGAAACGTTCGATGATGTGGGCCTGCGCGTGGCGTTGCTGGATCATCTGGTGCGTTGGGGGCGGATGAATCTCTCTGTATCCTTGGCGAAAAAAGCCAAAAATGATGGACAATCGTTGGTGATGTTTGAATTCCCCAGCCAGTTTTCCTATATGAACAATTTACCCACGGAAAAGCCCTTAACACTGGCATTAACGCGGCAGGAAAGTGTTTTTCAGGTGGACGCCCGCAGCCCTGTGGGGGCCATGGGCCTGATGCAGCTGATGCCTGGCACGGCCAAAATGACGGCAAAACAATTGGGTGTTGCTTATAATCAGGCGGCCCTGACACGGGATCCCAATTATAATGTCATGCTGGGCAGTGCCCATTTACAAACCCTGCTACAGGATTTTGATGGGGCCTATCCCATGGCCATTGCGGCCTATAATGCCGGATCGGGGGCGGTGCGTCGGTGGATTCGGGATAACGGGGATCCGCGTTATCAAACCCCCACCCATATGTTGGATTGGATTGAAAACATTCCCTACCGCGAAACACGCAACTATGTGCAGCGTGTGCTTGAGGGGTTGGAGGTTTACCGGATGCACCTGAACGCCCCCTTGCCCCAAAACGATCAAAAAACCATGAATCTGGCGTGGTGCCGCGTCACCTGTACACAGGACGGTGCCCCCTAACGCGAGGGGACACCCAGCAGGCAGAAACTTCCCTGATCTTGTGCGTCTGCAAAAAATTATTTTTCTTATAATATCAATTGTGTAGATATTTCCCCGCCTGCTTTCCTGCAGCAACAGGCAAAATTTTCCCATCCTTTACCCTTTTTTTAGATTTCAGGTTCACACTAAAGACGTGTTTTGGGATGAACCCCAAAAAAACCAAGAATGATAAAAAAAGAAAACCATGGCTGAAGACGTCCTTTCTTCCCCCCAAGGGTCATTGCTGGAAAAGCTTCGGGGCTTAGGCCCCGTGAAGTTGGTTTTGTTTGCGGGGTTGGCCCTCGCCTTGATCATTTTTGTGTTTTTGGTCAGCACCCGCATGGGGACTGTGGACATGCAGCCCCTGTATAACGATTTGGACCCTGTGGATGCCAATGAAATCGTGGCGCGGTTAGAGGTTGCGAACATCCCTTATCGCTTGGAAAAAGAGGGAAAATCCCTGTTGGTGGCCAGCGGAGAGACGGGGCGCGTGCGTATTTTGCTGGCCGAGGCGGGCCTGCCCCGTGGGGGCAGCTCAGGATACGAGCTTTTTGACAAAGACGAGGGGCTTGGCACCAGCAGCTTTAAACAAAACATCACAAAAATCAGGGCTCTGGAGGGAGAGCTGGCCAAAACCATCATGTCCATCGCCGGAATCCGTAACGCCCGTGTGCATCTGGTCCTGCCCGAGCGTCAGTTGTTTTCTGAGGAAAAACAGGCCCCCTCAGCCTCTGTCTTTTTGCGCTTGGCATCGGCCACCACCTTGTCCAAATCTCAGGTTATGGCCATTCAATATCTGGTGGCCTCCGCCGTGCCAGAGCTGAAAACCAATGCGGTGTCCATCATCGACAACAACGGTAATCTGATTGCCCATGCCCAAGAAACCCAAGAGGGTTCAGGTGATGCCAGCACCAACGAAGATATGCGCTCTGCCTATCAAACGCGGCTTTCCAGCGAATTAAAAACCCTTTTGGAAAGCACCCTTGGGGTGGGCAAAGTGCGTTTGCAAACCAATGTTGATATGGATTTTGATCAGGTCAGCACCAATACGGAAACCTTTGACCCTGAAAAATCAGCGGTGCGTTCATCCCAAACCGTGACAGAAGACAATCAAACCACCAACCCCACCAAAACCGTTTCTGTGGAAAACAACTTGCCGGAAAATCAAGGCAAACAAAGCGAAAGCGCAGCCCAAGACCTATCACGCCGGTCCGAAGAAACCCTGAATTATGAAGTTTCCAAGCAAATCACCAGCAAAGTGCGTCAATCCGGTGTGGTGCGAAAACTGTCCGTGGCCGTTGTTGTGGACGGGATGTATGACACCAATGACAAGGGCGAGCGTACCTATAAACCCCGCACCCCCGAAGAATTAGAAAAAATCGCCACCATCGTGAAATCCGCCGTCGGGTATGATGAAGAGCGCGGCGACAAAGTCGAGGTCATCAACATGCAGTTCATTGCCTTTGATGATAAAGGCCTTGATGAAAAGGTCTCGCTGCTGGATCAGATTGACGTGAACAATTATGTCAAAATCATTGAAACGTTGGTTCTCTCGTTCATCGGTCTGTTGGTGATCTTCCTTGTGATTCGTCCGCTGATGCAAAAGGTTCTGGAGAGTGTCCCCGAAATCACAGGCGGCGAAACATCCGATCAGTTGCTGGCCGCAGCCGGCATTACCCCCGCCCTAGAGGGGCCCACAGGCAAAGCCATCGCCGGATCCCGTCAGGACAGTGCCGATGCCGCCGACATGATCAACATTGATGCCATCAAAGGCCAAATTCGTACATCCAGCATCAAGCGCGTGGGTGAAATCATCGAACAACACCCAGAAGAAGCCCTGAACATCATTCGCGGCTGGATTTACGAGGGACAATAACCATGGCTGTACGCATTGATCGCGATCAATACAAAACCTTAACCGGCCAAGAAAAAGCCGCCATGCTGATGCTGGCCTTGGGGGAAACCTATAGCATCAAGCTGTTTCGCTTGATGCAAGATGAGGAAATCAGGGAAATCTCCCAAACCATGGCCACCCTCGGCAAGGTCGAGGCCGCCGTGATTGAAAAGCTGCTCATGGATTTTGTGGAAAGCTTTAGCCAAACCGGATCCCTGGTGGGTAGCTATGATACCACAGAACGTTTGTTGGCCCAGGTCATGGACAGCGAACGGGTAGGGGCCATTATGGAGGATATTCGCGGCCCCGCAGGACGCACCATGTGGGACAAGCTGGGGAACGTGAACGAAAACGTGCTCGCCAACTTCCTGAAAAACGAATACCCCCAAACGGTTTCTGTTGTTTTATCCAAAGTGCGTCCGGACCATGCGGCCAAGGTGTTGGGACTGTTGCCGGAATCCTTAGCCATGGATGTGATTCAGCGGATGCTGAAAATGGAGGCGGTGAAAAAAGAAGTCCTCAACGATGTTGAAAAAACACTGCGCAATGAATTCATGAGCAACATTGCCCGCACCAACAAACGTGATGCCTTTGAAATGATGGCAGAAATCTTTAACGGCTTTGATCGCAGCACCGAATCCCGATTCATGATTGCCTTGGAAGAGCGCGACGGCGATTCGGCGGAAAAAATCAAAGCCATGATGTTTACCTTTAACGACCTCAACCGTTTGGATCCCACAGGGATTCAGGCCGTCCTCAGGGATGCGGACAAGGAAAAACTGGCTGTGGCGTTGAAAGGGGCGTCAGAGGGGATTCGCGAACTGTTTTTTGGCAACATGTCAGAGCGTGCGGCCAAAATCCTGCGGGAAGATATCGAGGCTATGGGGCCCGTCAAAGTTCGGGATGTGGAAGATGCCCAAATGCACGTGGTGCGGGTGGCCAAAGACCTTGCGGATAAAGGAGAAATCGACATCTCCGACAGCAAAGGTGGGGATGAATTGGTGTATTGATCATGACACAAAAATTCCTTTTTTCTCAGCGCTTTGATGATGCCGGTTTGGTTCAGGAATCCGTTCAGGCCATGCCAGAGGCCGTGGCGGTGGAGGAACTGCCCGAAGAGACCGGCCCCCTGTTGCTGTATAGCGATGAGGATGTGCAGATTGCCAAAACCCTCGCCTTTGAAGATGGTCGCAGCGAAGGCTATCAGGAAGCCCAAATCCAGTTTGAAGCCAAGCAGTCCCAAGCCCTGGAAAAACTCGCCGATCAAATCACGGGTATCATGTTGATGCATGATCACCTGATTCAAACCATGGAACACACGGCGGCGGACATTGCCCTAGCCATTGCGCGGGTTTTTCTGCATAAAATTCCGGCCCCCGTGTACCAAAAGCAACTGCGGCAGATGGTCATGGATTTTTGCGCGGCCCATCGGGATAAAGAGGGATGCTTGCGCATCACCTGCCACACGCAGGACATACCCATTGTTCAGGATACCCTGTCCAAACGCCCTGAAATGGCGGGAAAAATTCACATCGCAGAGGAAGACACCTTCACCCCTGGCGATGTGCAAATGTCTTGGGGGGATGGCTTTGTCACCTTTTCCCAAGACCAACTGCGCGAACAGATCACAACCTTTTTTCAAAGCCACCAACCATCCCCCAAAGGAGAAAAAGCATGAGCGACACCATGAAATTGCCAAACCTAGACAATCAAAACACCAACACAGAGGACCTGATGCAGGATCTGGAGGATGAACCCAATTTATCCAAACACAAGGTCACAACCCACGACCTAGAGGCGGTTTATACCATCCCCATCAACGTCAAAGCCGTTTTGGGGGAGGCCCGCATGGAGGTCAACCAACTGCTAAAACTGGGCCGTGGCGCCGTGGTGGAGCTGGACCGCAAAGTGGGGGAGCCTATTGATATTTATGTCAATAACCGTTTGGTCGCCCGCGGCGAGGTTGTCATTGTCGATGATCGTTTAGGGGTCACCATGACAGAAATCATCAAATCAGGCGCGGTTTAATTCATAACAAAAAAAGGAGAACGATCATGAGGTTGCTCATCGTTGGACATTTAGACGGACATTTTACCCAAGCGGCCGCCATTGCAGTGCGCAAAGGGGCCAAAGTGGCCCATGTTGACACCATGGAAAAGGCCTTGCATGCCCTGCGTTCGGGCCAAGGGGCCGATATGGTCATGATGGATGTCATGCTGCCCATAGGCACCCTGATTGAGCAAATTCAGGCCGAACGTATCTTCGTGCCCGTGGTGGCGTGCGGTATCGGCAACGATACACAGGCCGCCGTGCGGGCCATTAAGGATGGGGCCAAGGAATACATCCCTCTACCCCCCGATGTGGATTTGATTGCGGCGGTGTTAGAGGCCGTTTCGCAGGATAATCACAAAGTCATTTACCGCGACCCAGCCATGGGCCGCATTGTCAAACTGGCCGAACAGATTGCCCCGTCCCAGGCCAGCGTTTTGATCACAGGCGAATCCGGAACCGGAAAGGAAGTCATCGCCCAATTCATTCACAGCAAAAGCAAACGGGCCGATCAGAACTTTATTTCTGTGAACTGCGCCGCCATTCCCGAAAATCTGTTGGAATCCGAACTGTTTGGGCATGAAAAGGGGGCCTTTACCGGCGCCGTCGCCAGACGCGTGGGAAAATTTGAAGAGGCCAACGGCGGCACCCTGCTGCTGGATGAGGTCACGGAAATGGACCCCCGCCTGCAGGCAAAATTGCTGCGGGCCATCCAAGAACGAGAGATTGACCGTTTGGGCGGTTCCCAACCGGTGAAAATTGACATCCGCCTGATTGCCACATCCAACCGTGACATGATGGAGGCGGTGAAAGATGGCACCTTTCGCGAAGACCTTTATTTCCGCCTGAACGTCTTTAACCTGCAAATCCCCCCCTTGCGGAAGCGTCCGCAAGACATTGCGGTTTTGGCCGATTATTTCATCAAAAAATATGCCGCCGCCAATGGCCTGTTACCGCTGCCGTTGTCGGATAAGGCTCTGGCCAAACTGGAACATTACCACTGGCGCGGGAATGTTCGGGAACTGGAAAACACCATGCATCGGGCTGTTTTGCTGGCGGAGGGGAATACAATCGAAGAAGCCGCCATCATGATGACCAGCGATCTGTTAAAACTGGCCGAAGAACGGGACGATGATCTGGACGCCATGGCCACCAGTTTGGATGCCGTCACGCAGGCCACCAGCGATAACCCCCTCATCGGGCGCACGGTGGCGGATGTTGAGCGGGATTTGATTTTAAACACGCTGGATCATTGCCTTGGCAACCGAACCCACGCCGCCAATATCCTCGGCATTTCCATTCGCACCCTCAGAAACAAACTGAAACAGTATGAGGACGAGGGGCTGAACGTGGCGCGGGCGTAACCTTGCCCGTTTAATAAAACGACGCCCTCAGCAGCAACCGACCATACTCTGTTTGCGGGCCGGCGAAAAAGGCAGGGGCGGGTTGGTATTCGACGGCGTTTCCGTTTTTTAACACCAAAACGTCATGGGCCATGGATTGCACCACGCGCAAATCATGGCTGATGAAAAGATAACTCAGACCCAGCGACGTTTGCAGATGTTGCAAAAGCGAAATGATATGACGGCGGGTTACGCTGTCCAGGGCCGATGTGGGCTCGTCCAAAATCAAAACATCAGGATCGGTCATCAGGGCCCGCGCGATGGCCACACGTTGACGCTGCCCGCCAGAGAGTTGGTGCGGCCAAGCATAAAAAAAGTCCGGCGCCAGATGAACCCGATCCATCATGGCCAACACGTCCTGTTGTGTTTTTCTTGGCGACGCCTGCATCAAAGAGGATCCCACGGTTTTTCGGGGATTCAGCGACGCAAAGGGATCCTGAAACACAATCTGAACACGGGGGCGCTGCTGGCGCAAAGCCTTTGGGGTCAGGGTGTCCCACCGCGCGTCCTTCACCCAAATCTGCCCTTGGGACGGCAGGGTCCGCAGCAAAGCCAGAGCCAGCGTTGATTTTCCCGATCCGCTTTCCCCCACCACCGCCAACGTATGACTTTTTTTTAGCGTGAAAGACACCTGATCCACCAAAGGGGGGCCCAAGCGTTTTCGCCAAAATGTCCCTGATTTGGGCAAAGACACGGACAGATCCTTGGCCGCCATGGCTGCGGGTGCATCCTGTGACACAACGGGCGGCACCAAATCCTGATAAACAGACAGCAGTTGACGGGTATACGGTTGCTGGGGATCTGTAAACAGGGTTTCTGTGGGCTGCACCTCGATGATTTTGCCCTGATGCATGACACAGGTCACGGTGGCCATTTTCCTGACCAGCGGCAAATCATGGCTGATCAGCAGCAGGGCCATGGTGTATTTTTCCTGTAGGGCCTTTAAAAGATTTAAAATTTTTTCCTGACTGTAAACGTCCAGCGCGGTGGTGGGTTCATCCGCAATCAGCAGCCGCGGATGATTCAGCAGAGCCATGGCAATCACGGCCCGCTGGCGTTGCCCCCCTGAAAGTTGGTGAGGATAGCGGGATAAAATGTGCGGCAGGGTGTGCAAATCAACATCACGCAAAACATCCATGATGCGGATTTTTTTCATTTCAAGTGAAAGATTTGGCTGGTGCAAATCCAGTGATTCTTTCAGTTGCTTCCCCAGACATTGCAGGGGATTCAGGGCGGATTGGGGTTCCTGAAACACAAACCCGATGTCCCCCCCCCGAATCCCCCGAAGGTGTTTAAGGGGCAGGGTGAGGAGAGTCTTCCCATCAAAAAAAACCTCCCCCGTATAGGGGCTTGTCAGGCCATCATCCAACAGGCGAAGCACAGCACCGGCGGTTAATGTTTTCCCAGAACCGCTTTCCCCCACCAGGGCAACACACTGCCCTGGCAGAACATCAAAGCTGACGTCGTGAACCAAGGGTTGTCCTAAGGTGACGGACAACCCACGAACAGAAAGCAGGGGGGCGGATGTCATGGCAGAACTTTGAAAACCTTGCCGGCGTTGGGGGCCTCAGGATCGGGTTCAAAAGAAAACGACAGGGTGTTTTTTTTGCCGGTGACAAGGTTTTTTAGGCCCTGAAAAAACGCACGACCCTGCGACTGAAAGTTGGGATTGTCTTTTACAAAACTTTCCTCAAGCGTACTCAGGCGATCGGTGGCAAGGGTTACGGCCTCCGCCTGTGACACGCCGGCGTCTTTGGCAAACTCAGCAAGCCATAGTTTGATGATGCCCAAATCCTTAAAAATGCTTGCCACGCCGTCTGCTTTCAGATGATCCAAAAGGACAAAGGGCTGGGGAGCCACAGGATCTTGGGCTTTACGCCAAGCCTCCATCGTTGTCGTCACACCCCGCAGCAGGGCGCGATTGGACAGGTCAAAAAGACCCTCCACATACCAGCGGTCCACATAAACCCACTGATCGATGGACGGGGTTTTCAAACTAAGGTCTATCCCCACCCCTGTTTGGGGCAGTTTGTTCAGAAGAAACAGAGCAAAATCCTCTTTTTGAACCCCCAACGATGTCCGCAGGTTTCTTTTAAAGGCCTCCATTTGGGCGGGGGCGGCTTCACCGGATAAAAACAAACTGGCCAATTCCAAACGCCCCCCCCGAAATTGCCCTTGTTCGATCTTCAGATGGGACAAACGCACATCCCGCAGGCCCACCGTCAGCAATCCTTGTTCCGTTGGTGTCGAAAGGGATACATTGGTGATGATGGTGGACAAATCCCGCGCCACGGCAATGGTTTCGGCGTAAAGGACGGTTTTGTTTTCGGCATCTTTTTTTTGAACATCGGTGTAGAGATTTTTTAAAACGATTTTGCCCTCTTCCAGGGTTATGCCGTCAAAAGTGACTTTGCTGCCGGTGTTTTTTTCAAACTGGTATAGGATGGCCTGAACCACGGGATAGGCGGGATGGGTGACTTTTTGAATTTGCCTGACCACCAAAAAAAGGGCCACCACAGCCACCACAGCCAAAACCCCCAGAACAATCTTGCGGGGTGTGATTTTTATGAATTTTCCTTTAATGTTTAACGCCATAGCCCCGTTTCCATCCCTCGTAACACAATGTCCATAAAACAACCGTGACACCCAAAACCACCACCATCCCTAGGCGGATGTCACCATCATGATGGTCTGTCATGGCATAGCGCATCCCATCAATCATGTAAAAAATGGGATTAAAATCAATCATAAAGTGCCAGGCTGGGTCCAGATTTTGAACCGAATAAAATGTGCCCGATAAAAACGACAGGGGGGCCACCACAAAATTGGTAATGGTGGCCACGTGATCAAATTTTTCTGCCCACATGCCCGTTAAAACCCCCACAAGGCCCAGCGAAATCCCCCCAAAAATCGTGTGAAACGCCAGAATCTCAGGGTGGTGTATCGAAAGCGGAACAAACGCCATCATGGCCAAGGCCACACTCAGGGCCACCATAACCCCCCGCGTCATGGCCGCCGCGGCCATGGCCAACAAGAAGCCTGCGGTGCTGATGGGGGCCAGCAACAGATCCACCAAACAACCATTCATTTTGCTGATAATCAGGGAAGACGACGAATTGGCAAAGGCATTTTGCAGCAGCGCCATCATGATCAGGCCAGGGGCCAAAAATTCTGGAAAAGAGAGCCCCCCAACGGTTGTTTGATCAGAATGGTGCAGGGCCACCTGAAACACTGTTAAAAACAACAATGTGGTGACCATGGGGGCCACCATGGTTTGCATCCAGACTTTGACAAAACGGCGGGTTTCCTTTTGATAGAGCACCCAAATTCCCAACAGATTGGTCATAATGGCCTTTTGATGACGATAGAATCTTTTCAACAAAGATCATGACGCTTTCCCCGCCACTTGGCAAGCGTCAGAATCAAGACGATGGCGCCAAAAGCCCAAGGATCGTTTGCGCAGCAACGGCGGATGGTTTTTCCGGTGGATGGGTGGGGGAGAGGGCCAACAGGGCG
>JBILTX010000033.1:0-14765 GCA_044371315.1 Alphaproteobacteria bacterium
GTAATCTAGGGCGTAATAGGGCACCGCCCCCCGCGTGGTGGCCAGCACCAACCGCCGATTGCCCAAATTTTGGCAAAACCCATCCCACGTTTGCCGCTGATAATCCAGATGATCCGCATAATCCATCAGACTGCGGCGGAGTTTTCGATCGTCCAGCACAAACCCCAAAGGTTCAATCAACACCAGCGGCACCCCAAAACAAACACACGTCCGCATAATGGACCCCGTATTTTGGGGAATATCAGGCTGATACAGGGCGAGGGTGGGCATGAAGGATCACGTCATAAACTGCTCATTCAAAATCCGCTCTTCCAGATTGTGTTCGGGGTCAAAGAGCAGGTGCAGGCGGCGGTCGCGGGCCTCGTGAATGGACACACGCACGATATCGCGGACCTCCACCGCATCAGCCACGGCGCTGACGGGGCGTTTGTGGGGGTGAATGGGCTCCACAATAATGCTGGCCGTGTGGGGCAAAATGGCCCCCCGCCAGCGGCGCGGTCGAAAGGGACTGATCGGCGTCATGGCCAGCAAATCCGCCCCCAAGGGCAAAATGGGGCCCGACGCTGACAGGTTATAGGCCGTACTGCCCGCCGGCGTTGTCACAATCAATCCATCACACACCAATTCCGGCAAACGCACCACGTCATCAATGCTGATGCGCAGCTTGGCCGCTTGGCGCGTTTCCCGCAGGAATGACACCTCGTTGATGGCCAGAGCCTCAAAAATTTCCCCATCCACCGTTTCGGCCTGCATGTTCAGGGGATGCAGGATCACGTCTTGGGCGCGGCTGAGACGCTCAAACAATCCCTCGCGGGCATAGCTGTTCATCAGAAACCCCACCGTCCCCCGATTCATGCCATAAATTTTTTTGTTTTTTTTCATGGTTTTATGCAGCGTTTCCAGCATAAAACCATCACCACCCAAAACAACGATCACATCGGCCTCTGCGGGGCTGACAAAGGTATAATGGGCCATCATGTCCCGCGCCGCCTGCTGCGCATCGGGCGTGCGTGACGCCAAAAGAGCCAAAGCGGGGCAATCCGGCAGCATCACGTCACCACCCGCATCACATCATGAATGGTGGATTGGGACCGCAAGGCCGCCAGAATCGATTGCAAATGATCCTGATTCCGCACATCCAGATCCAGCATAATGGCATAGAAATCATTCTGACGCTCGGTGATTTTTAAATTGTTAATGTTGGACTGATTTTGGCCGATGATGTTACACAAACTGCCCAGAATCCCGGGCTTGTTTTCCAGCATCACCCGAATGCGGGCCACGTACTGCCCCTGATTCCCCGAGGATTCCGCATCCCACGACAGCGGCAACAGACGATCCATGGTGCCCTCCATAAAGGGCTTGAGGTTGGGGCAATCCGATGTATGAATGCTGACCCCTTTGCCCGTTGTCACCAAACCGATGATGCGATCCCCGGGCACAGGGTGGCAACATTTGGCATAATGAATGGCCATACCCGGGATCAATCCCACAACCGGCAATTTATGCCCACTTTTTTTCGGCGTTGTGGGTGTTTTGGGCAGGCTGAGACGCGCCTCTTTTTCCGTTTTTTCCTGCTGCACAATTTCAGGGTGCAGAATGAAAAGCACCTCGCGGCAGGTCATATCGCCGCTGCCGATGGTGGCAAACAGGTCCTCTGTATTTTTCAATTTGTGATGCCCACTCAATTTGGGCAGGGCCTCGGTGAGTTGATAGAGGGAAACGGATTTGCCGTAATCTTTCAGCGTGCGCTCCCACATGGCCTCGCCCAATTTTTTGTATTCGCCTTGGCGTTTTAACCGCACATAGCGGCGAATACGGGATTTGGCCTTGGCACTGACCACGAATTGTTCCCATGCGGGGCTGGGCTCCCTCTCCTTTTGGGTGATGATTTCAATCTGATCCCCGTTTTTCAAAACGGTATTCAGGGGGACCAAGCGGCCATTGATGCGGGCTCCGCTGCAATGATCCCCGACTTTGGTATGCACGGCGTAGGCATAATCCACCGGCGTGGCGCCGCGGGGCAGCACCATCAAATCACCGGCGGGGCTGAAACAAAACACCTGATCTTGGAACATCGCAATTTTGGTGTGTTCCAAAAATTCCTCGGGGGAGGACGCATTTTCCATAACCTCCAGCAATTCCCGCAGCCAGCGGTAATTGTGTTGTTCTTTTGTCTGCTGCTTGTAAACCCAGTGGGCGGCAATCCCCAGCTCGGCCACTTCGTGCATGGCGGTGCTGCGGATTTGAATTTCAACCCGCATGTTTTTGGGGCCAATGACCGAGGTATGCAGCGAACGATACCCATTTAATTTTGGCACACTAATATAGTCTTTAAACCGCCCTGGAATAATTTGATATTTGCTGTGAATCACCCCCAGCGCGGCGTAACAGTTGGGCGTGCTGTCCACAATCAATCGAAACGCCACCAAATCTGTTAATTGATCAAAGGACAAATCCTTTTTTTGCATCTTCATCCAAATGGAATAGGGTTTTTTCTGGCGGCCCTGAATGCGGACGTTCAGGCCGGCTTCGGCCATATCCTGTTTCAACTGTTCAACAACCTCAGAAAAATTTTCTCGGCTGTCTTCCTGCAACAGGGCCATGCGCTGCATGATGGACTGGCGGGCCTCGGGGTGCAATTCCTCAAAGGCCAGATCCTGCAGCGCATCCTTGATGTCATGAATCCCCAAACGCTCGGCCAGGGGAGCATACAATTCCAACGTTTCATGGGCAATACGCGCCCGCTTTTCCGGTTTGGGCAAAAAGCTGAGGGTTTGCATATTATGCAAACGATCCGCCAATTTGATCATCAAAATCCGAATATCTTCGGACATGGCCAACACCAGCTTGCGGAAATTTTCCGCCTGTTGCATTTCTGCTGTTTTCAATTTGATTTTTGACAGCTTGGTGACCCCCTCAACCAAACGAGCCACTTCATCGCCGAATTTTTTTTGAATGTCCTCGATGCTGGCCGAGGTATCCTCCACCGTATCATGCAACAAAGCCGTGGCAATGGTGGCACTGTCCAAATGCATACCGGCAAGAATTTCCGCCACCGCCACCGGATGGGAAAAATAGGGATCACCGGAAGAGCGCATTTGCCCCTCGTGCTTCTCCTGCGCGTAGTCGTAGGCACGCCCCACCAGGTCCAGCTGGGCCCGTGGATCATAGCTTTTCATTTTTTCCAGCAATGCGCTGCGTGAAAGCATGGCGTTGGTCGTCTCCTACCCTGCAGTATAGCATACCGTGTATGAAAAAATGTACACTGCCTTTTAAAATATGCTACAGAATCCTTTGTGTTTTCAAAAATAAAAATGATGACCCAAAGTCTGAATATGCTGCCTTCCTGTGATGATACAGACGATGTGATGCAGGCCCAAACTGTTTTAAAAACAGAGGCTGAGGGCCTCCTCGCCCTATCCAACGCCCTGCCCCCCTGTTTTTCCGATGTGGTGAAGCTGTTTTTGGGCACCCGTGGCCATATCATTTGCACTGGTATTGGAAAAAGTGGCCACATCGCCCGCAAAATTGCGGCCACGTTGGCATCCACCGGTACCCCATCCTATTTCGTCCACGCAGCAGAGGCCAACCATGGGGATTTGGGCATGATTACGGGGGCCGATGCCATTTTGGCCCTCTCTGAATCCGGCAGCAATGGGGAACTGCAGGGGATTTTGGATTATGCGGGTCGCCTGAACATTCCGCTGGTGGGCATGACGCGGGATCCCCTCAGTGCCTTGGGTCGGGCTTCGGATTATATCCTTTTGATGCCAGCGGCCAAAAATGCCTGCCCTTTGGGCCTTGCCCCCACCACCATGACCACCATGATGTTGGGGCTGGGGGATGCGCTGGCGGTGACCTTGTTGCAACATCGCGGCTTTACACCCCAAGATTTTAAGGGGTTTCATCCCGGCGGAAAACTGGGCAAAAACTTACTGACCATCGCCGATTTGATGCACACAGGATCGGCCATCCCCACCGTGAACCAAACGGACACCATGACAACGGTGATTATGGAAATGACCGAAAAACGCTTGGGCTGTACCGCTGTTTTGGATGACAAAAAACACTTGGCCGGCGTCATTACCGATGGGGATTTGCGCCGTCATTTAACGCCGGTTCTGCTGACCCAAACCGCCGAAAGCATCATGCACCCCCATGTCCGCACCCTGCAGCCTCGGGCTTTGGTCAAAGACGCGCTGGCCTTTATGAACCGTCACCAGATCACCTCTGTTTTTGTTGTTGACGATGATGGGTCTTTGTGTGGCATACTGCATCTTCATGATTGCCTGCGGGCAGGTTTCGGAAAACAAGACTAAGAGACGCAAAGTCCCATGGCACAAACCGCCAAAACGTTATCCAAGGGAAACCCATCCTACGGGGAATCCCCTGTTTTTTCTGTTGTTCCGCCGCCGCTGAAACCGGCCAATCAGGACATGTTCCTTGCCTTAAAGCCCAGACGCCTTTGGGGGCTCACCATGATTCGTGCTTTGTTAACCCTGTCTCTTTTCAGCATCGTGGCTTTGGGGCTGTATGTTTATACACCGGCCTTTATCACAAAGACCATTCCCCTTGCCAATGTCTCCCTGATGGGTGATGACAACGCCGTGACGGGATTGGTGATTCAGGGGATGGATCAACAGCAAAAACCCTTTACCCTGCATGCCCAAAGCGCCCATGCCCCAACGCTAGAATCCGATGTTTTGCTGCACAACGTTCGCGTAGAGTTGACGATATCCCAAGGGGAAGTGCTGTCCCTAACCGCCGATGAAGCTGTTTATAATCAAAAAAACCAGACGCTTCATATGAAAAGCAATGTCGTTCTGGTGAAAAAGCAAGAATCATTTCGCCTGAAAGATCTGATCATTGATCTGAAAACCCAACAAGCCACCAGCGTCTCTGGCGTCAACGCGGCCCTGCCCATGGGCAACATTACCGCCGATGGCCTTCGCATCACCGATCAGGGCAAAACCATTACCTTCGAGGGTCAAACCCAATTCACGCGGGATACCACAACGCCCAAACGCCCCGCCTCACCCGATCAACCCTGATGATTTTGCAGGTTTTTTTTCTTTGGATGCTGTGTGTCACCTCTTCCTTTGCCGCTGAGGGTGCCCCCGCCCCTGCCCCATCCGAACCACTCCCTTCTGCCCTAGAGCTCAAAGCCGCCGAGCATTTGCAGTGGAAGCCCGAGGATCAAGCCCTAGAAGCCGTAGGCAAGGTGAATTTAACCTACAAAGGCTTTGTTTTACAAGCCCATCGGGCCCGTCTTCTGTACCAAGGCGATGGGGCACCCCCCCAAAATTCACCCTCTGCCCCCGATATGAGCGCCATTCGCGCCTTTGATTTAGAAGGGGCGGTCGTTTTGAAAAACCCCCTTTATGAAATCACCTGCCAGCGGGCCCAATATCAATTTTCCAACCAACGTCTGCAGCTGATGGGGGATCCGATCATCCTGAAAAACAATACGGATATGGCTAAAATTTGGGGCACCGTCACCGTGGATCTGGCCAATGCCCGCATTGACGGCGTGGGGCCCGTGCATCTGTCTAGGGAAACCTATGACGTCAAGGGGCAGGATATGACCCTGATGTTTTTGCCGTGGGACATCGCCAAGCTTCAGGATGCAACACTCAACACGGCAGCCCTCCTTAGGGATGTTGTTCTGACCTATCCCGAACTGAAGGTCACCGCAAACCACGCCCTGTATGACCAAGGGGCGCAAACCGTGACCTTAACCTCTAACGTTATCCTCACCCGCCAAAACAGCATGATTCGCACGGAAAAGGCCGTTTTGGATTTAACCACACAGCGGGTGAAACTCAGCAGCCCCAACCAACCCGTGACGGGCAACATTCATGTTCCTGATTTTGAAAACACCAAACCCAAGGATACCCCCTAGATGCTTTCCCCTGTTTCTGCCCCTTGTCTGGCTGGTTATCATCTGGAAAAATCTTACGGCACCAAAACCATTCTCTCTGATGTCAGTTTGCATGTGAAACGGGGCGAAATTGTGGGCCTCTTGGGTCCCAATGGTGCGGGGAAAACAACCTGCTTTTACATCATGACCGGTCTGGTGCATCCCAGTGCGGGCCGCATTGTTTTGAATGGTCAGGATGTCACGGCCCAACCCATCGACAACCGCGCCCGCCTTGGTTTGGGCTATCTTCCCCAAGAAAGCTCCATTTTTCGGGGCTTAACCGTGGCCGAAAACATTATGGCCATTTTGGAAATCACGGAACCGAACAAAACCGTGCGGCAAAAAAAACTGGATCGCCTGCTTGAGGAATTCAAACTCACCGCCCTGAAAGGCGCCAAGGGCGAAATGCTCTCTGGCGGAGAACGCCGCCGCACCGAAATTGCCCGCGCCTTGGCCGCCGATCCATCCTATATTTTGCTGGATGAACCCTTAGCCGGCATTGATCCCATCGCTGTGGCGGACATTCGGGATTTGGTGCATCAGCTGAAAAATCGGGGCCTAGGGGTTTTAATCACAGACCACAACGTGCGCGAAACCTTGGCCATGGTGGATCGGGCCTATATTTTGCACAACGGCCAAGTCCTGCGCGAGGGAACACCCCAGCAAATCATCCAAGACCCCGCCGTCAAAGATGTTTATTTGGGGGAAAGTTTTGCCTAACCGCCTCTGGGGATAAAATTTGGCACACTTTTTGAATCATCCTTCATGACAAAAACCACATCCCCAATGGGAGATACCATCATGGACCACGCCCTTAGCGCTCTTTTAGACGAAACCCTCCCCACCACAGGAGAAACATCACAAGATATCCTGCTCACCAACCATTTTGGGGATTTTGTGGTGCATGCCGATACCATAATCACGTTCGATTATGGCATCATTGGCTTTTCGGAATTCAAAAGTTTTGCGCTGGTGAAACTTCCCCATCTGGACACCGAAACCCCGTTTCGCCTGCTGGTATCAATGGATGAACCCCATTTGTCCTTTATTGTGTTTCCCACCACCTGCCAATCCCCGTTGATTGATCAAAACGATGTTGCGGCCCTATGCCAACACTATAAAATTCATCCCTCTAACATGCTGTTATTGCACATTGCCAACATTCACGAAGATGCGGCCTTTGGCAACAAAATCACCCTGAATCTAAAGGCCCCCATCGTCATCGATGCGGGCACCCGCCGCGCAGAACAGCATGTCTTTACCGATAAAGACTATGCCCTGCACTATCGCATGGATGGCCAGCGTAAACCGGTTTAGGGGATTGTTTCTTTATCCAGCAACCCTTTTTCTCGGTAATACTGCTCTGCGCCAGCATGCAGGGGAATGCCAACCCCTTCCAAAGCCCGCCTTAGAATCACAGACTTGCCCTGATGATGGCCGTTGGCCAGAAACGCCTGTGTTGTGGGATGCCATAACGATGCCGTCATCGCGTAAACCCCAGAGGCTTTTTGCGTATCCGTCACCACCCATAACGCGGGAATAGCCAGAGTTTTCACCGCATTTGTTTCGGGATAGATGTTCTGGGGAATTGTGGCGGGCTGATAAAATGTGGGATCCATGCCCTTTTGAAAAGGCATCGCCAATAACCGAAGGGGCACCCTAGCCCCCAAATCTGAAATGGCGGCCAATGGCGTCCCCCCCACCAGAAAAAAACCGTCCAACGTTCCTTTTTCCAAGGATTCTGCCGCCCGATCCATCTTTAAAAACACCCGATCAAAGGATTTTAGGGAAACCCCATAATAGGGCAGCAACACCGGCAAACTGGCCGCTGTTCCTGAAAAAGCCTCCCCCATGCCGATGGTGCGTCCTTTGATATCTTTTAAGGTGCGCAGGGAAGACTTGTCCCTAACCACCCCATGAATCACATCCGCATACAAACGGGAAATCACCCGCAAATGGGGCGAGGGCCCCTTTTTTTGAAACGGTCCCAAACCGTAAAAGGCATAATACGCCAAATCCGCCTGCACAATGGCGGATTCCAGTTGTCCTTGGGTGAGCAAATTGATGTTTTCCATGGACCCTTCTGTGGATTGGGCCACAGCCACCAACCCCGCCACACCACAGCTGCCGCCTTTGTCACAGGGGCGCGACCCCTCAGGATTGCTGATAGCGTTGGCCAGCAGGCCCCCTATCAAAAAATACGTGCCGCTGCTGGTTCCGGTGCCGATACGCAAAAATGACGCATCCGCTAAGCAGGGCGCCCCGCCCCAAAAGACCCCAAAAGCCATCAAAAAAAACAAGCAACGGCCGGTCATGACCACCCCCTCCTAACGCGAAGAGACCTCTTGCAAAACACCCCGCAAATCTTCGGCCCGCGCATGGCTGACAGATCCTGTCATGACAATGTCCTGCAAAGACACCGACTGGCCATAAAATTGACGGGCCAGATCAGGACGGATACGGATGCTGGATCCATCCAGCGAAACGCCGGCATACAGACCCGAGGACTTAGCCACCACAACAAAATCCGTTTTTGATGACACATCCGTTCCCCCGCTGATATTCGCCCCCAAGGTGGCCACAGCAATCCCCGCATCACCGCCAAAACGAAAATGGCCCTCCAGCACTTGGGACAACTGCTCTTTGGATTGCACAAAAATCATGGTTTCCGAAACAGAGGCCCCTATCTGCAATCCCAAACTACCCCCCGCAATATCCACAAACCCTGGGTACGACCACGATCCATCCTCTAGACGGCCTAAGATAACGCCGCTACCCCCTGATCCCCCCAAAATAAACCCGCCCTTATAAAATGACGGAATGATAATCACGGCCTTGCTTTTCTTCAGCCATTGGGGGGTTTTTTGAAAATCTTTGCTGTTTAGGATGGTTTTGGCCGCAAAATACGCATCACTGACCAACCGTTCTGATGTATCCGGCCCCGCCTGTGCCGCCGTTGCCCCCATCACCACCATCATCAGGGTTATGATCCAGCGCATCGTGAGTCTCCTTTTTTTGTTTTATTGGTTTTGATTGTATTATGGCTATTCCTTAGCAGGGGGGCCCCGAAAACCTTGGGCAATGATGTAAAATTCTGATGATTCTTTGCGGCTGGCATCTGGCTTGTACCGCGATACACGATCAAAATCCCTGCGGCAGGCTTTTAAAAAATCCTGCGTTTCTGCCCCATCAAAAGACTTCATCACCATACACCCCCCCACAGGCAACATCATCAACGCCCACGATAAAACCAAATCACATAACGCCATGACTTGCAAATGATCTGTGGCCCGATGGCCCGTGGTGTTGGGGGCCATATCACTCAGAATGACCTGTGGGACGCGCCCCGCCAATGCTTCCTGAATCACGGTTTGGGCATTATCATCCTGTAAATCCGCGCACACAACCGTGGCCCCAGACAAAGGATCCATAGGCAAACGATCCACCGCCACAACATGGCATCCCTGATGCACACACCACTGTGTCCAACTGCCCGGGGCGGCCCCCAAATCCAACACCACCGTACCCGCACGCAAAAACCCATATTTGTGCTGAATCTCCTGCAATTTATACACGGCGCGGGATCGAAACCCCTCGGCGCGGGCTTGGTGCACAAAGGGATCACGATCCTGACGTTTCAACCAACGCTTTGTGATTTCACTGTGTTGTTTGTTGAATTTTCGGATGGATTTTTCAAAACGCATGACGCATCCTCACTCTTTCAGGGCCTTGATGGCGTTTTCCATACTCTTTGCCCTTTCGGATTTTTGGGCCTGCACAAACAAACCTTGGGCCCGTGCAAATGCGTTGGCGGCAGCCGCGCGATCCACCGTCACCAAAACATTGCCGATGCGTTCATGACATTGGGCTTGATTATACAAATCCCCCCCCTGTTCATAAAGAAACAAAGCCCGCGTATAAAACTCAATCACCATGGTGGCAGGCCCCCCGCTGTCCAAAATCTGATCCGCCGTCACCACCAAAAACGTCGCTGCCCGTTTCTTTTTTCCCTGAGAAACCCACAGCGCCACCGTTTGATCCACAATTCCAGGCAACGATGAAAACTGGCGATGCTTTAACGCCACCGACAACAGATGTTCATAAAAATAGGCGGATAACAGGGGATCCTTTCGGGCCTGAATGGCCTCTTTCGCCCGCTGCATAATATAGGCCGTCATGGTTTTATCCCCTTTTTTGGCATAAACCAAAGCCTTCATGATTTCCACATCTGTGGCGCCATACACATCGCCGGCTTGACGATAAAAAATTTCAGCCTCGAACAGCGCCGTTAACGCATCATCCCAAGATTGCTTGTCCACCAGCGTTTCGGCGTTTCTATAGGCATGGTCCGCCTTTTTTTGATTCGTTCCCAAAACCCAGTAATCATAGACCGACGACCACCCCATGACCAAAACGCCCGTAACCAAAACCATCACAAAGATGATCTTTACGCTTTCTGGACGACGCAAAAACGCCGCGGCCGATGCCTTGAAAGAAACCCCAAAACGCCACCGCTGAAAATTTATCATTTGTTAAACCTTTTCCTGCATACTTTAAAACAGAACAGAATAACTTTCGAGAGGTTTTATGTTTTTTGGGATTTTGGAACAGTGCTTCAGCCATTTGAAGGATCTGGCAAAGTTTACGCGCAGTTCGCATACCCATCTGCAAAATCTGGAAATGCGCCAGCGGGCCCTGTCAGAGCTAATTGCCCAAGATGCCGTGGACCAAGACGAGCTTTTTGCCGAACTGGATGCCATCGAAATGGCCCTGATTGACGAGGCCATGTCCCTGTCTGAAGATATGCTGTGGCCCGACCCTGTACCCCAGCTAACCTACCCCTCGTTTCGCAAAGCCGGTAACGACAACAAACGGTTTCGGGTTTTACAAAGCGTTTAGTTGGCCCCCGAATCATCTCGTTTTTTGGGCTTGGTCTTGACAGTGGTTTGTAGGGTTTTCACCAAATCAAAAATGCTTTTGCGAACATCCTCATCCCCAATGGCATAAAAGGCCTGAAGGAACTCTAGGGCATCCCGACGCTTCAACGGATCCACGTCGTCCCCGTAACCCTCGCCGTCCTCATGCAGATGATACGCCATGGTATCATCGTGATCATAGGCCTCCATATGTTCAAAGAAAAAGGTGATGGGCACATCCAGTGCGCGGCTGATTTCAAACAAACGGCTGGCACTGATCCGGTTGGAACCCCGTTCATATTTTTGAATCTGCTGAAAGGTCAGCCCAATTTTTTCCCCCAAATCCCCCTGGGTGATCCCCAGCATGTTGCGTCGAATGCGAAGTCTCTGGCCCACGTGAGAATCCACAACATGAGGATTTGACATAATGATTTACCTTAGTTTTTTCCTTAAAAAATAAAAATACGATTGTATGGCGTTGCTGTCAATACCTATGATTGTATTTTTTGGGTTTGCAAAGACTTTTTTTCAACGCGATGGCGCTGCGTCATAAAAATTTTATAAAAATATCTTGGCACACCCGCGCAAAGTCTATAAAACAAAGCTCTGGTTTCGGGGTGTAGCGCAGCCTGGTAGCGCACTTGGTTTGGGTCCAAGGGGTCGGGAGTTCGAGTCTCTCCACCCCGACCAGTTTTTTTAATACAATGTTTTCAATATTTTATCTATAAAAAAACAAAGTTATTGCCCCAGATGATTAGGGGCTCAGCAACCCCCGAATAAAATCCGGCAGGTTGGTTTGGCGGCTGCGGCGCAGTTTTTCCGCCGTCATAATGGCGCTGATTTGATCCAAACTTTGGTGGATGTCCTGATTCACAATCACATAATCATATTCGGCCCAGTGGCTGATTTCCTGACGGGCCCCTTCCATACGTTTTTGGATGACGTCCAGATCGTCGGTTTGCCTCGTGATCAAACGGCGGCCCAGCTCCTCCATGCTTGGGGGCAGGATGAACACGCTGACCATATCTTTGCGGGCCGAAAGTTTAATTTGCTGCGCCCCCTGCCAATCGATATCAAACAACATATCCCCGCCGGCGGCCAAAACGGCCTCCACCGGTGCGCGGGGGGTGCCGTACTGATTGCCAAAAACCGTGGCGTATTCCATCAACGCCTGATTTTGGATCATGGTGGCAAAGGCCTCTTTGGTGACAAAATGATAATCTTTTCCGTCAACTTCCCCTGGGCGCTGGGGCCGCGTGGTGGCCGAAATCGACAGGGTCAACTGCGCATGACGCTGCAACAACAGACGCGACAACGTGGTTTTGCCCGCACCAGAAGGCGAGGACAAAATCAAAATCAAACCACGATTGTCCTTATTGCGTCCGTCCATCATTTGGGGATAAAGTGCTGCTGATCCATTAAGCCTCTGTTATGAAGGGCATCGCGCCGTAAATCAATGAAAAAAATCCCCAAAACCATTTGCATCACAGGGGCCAGCAGCGGTCTGGGCACGGCCTTAGCCCTCAGCTATGCCCACAGCGGTGTGACTCTGTTTTTAACGGGGCGTCATTCCACGCGCTTGGCCTCCGTGGCCGATGCGTGTCGCAACCAAGGGGCCACCGTTCACACAAGCGCCGTGGATGTCACAAAAAAAGGCCTGATGCAGGCATGGGCCGCAGACGTTCTGGGCCACGGCACGCCAGATCTGATCATCGCCAACGCCGGCATATCCGGTGGCACCGCTGAGGGTAGCGAATCTTTAGAACAAATGGAATCCATGGTGTTCACCAACATCCTTGGGGTGTTTTACACCATCGAACCTTTTTTACCGGCCCTGAAAGCCAAGCGTTCTGGGCAGATTGCCATCATCAGCTCTTTGGCAGGGTATCGGGGGTTTCCCGGGGCGCCCGCCTACTGCGCCACCAAGGCCGCCGTGAAAAGTTACGGAGAATCCCTGCGCGGCCTCTTGGGGGCAGAGGGGATTGCCGTCACCACCGTTTGCCCAGGCTATATCCAAACCCAAATGACAGAGGCCAACGATTTTCATATGCCCCTGATGTGGCCGGCCAAAAAGGCCGCCGCCGTAATCAAACACGCCCTAACAAAAAACCCCGCCCGTCTGTCGTTTCCATGGCCCATGACGTTTTTGGTGTGGCTGCTGATGGTCTTGCCAGCGCGGTGGGTGGATGGTCTGCTGCGGCGTTTGCCCCGAAAACAGGCTTTGCCCACCGATGCTTGATGTTTTGAATGCCGTTTTGCCGGTTTTTATGCTGATCCTGCTGGGATATGGCCTGAAAACCTACGCCTTTATCCCCAAAACAGGGTGGGAGGGGTTGGAACGTCTGACCTATTACCTGTTCCTGCCCGCCCTGTTGTTTCAAAATTTTGCGCAGCAAACCCCATCCGATGGGCAGTTTTTAAAAATAACCACCCTCATTCTTTTGCTGGTGTTTGCGGCGGTGACGGTGGTGGCCTTTGTTATGGGGCGCCAGATGCTGACGTTGGACAACAAAACCTTTGCGTCGTTTTTTCAGGGCAGCGTCCGGTTTAACAATTATATTGGTCTGTCGTTGGTCAGCACACTGTTTGGGAAAGAGGGGATCACGGCCTACGGCGTTATGATTTTGGTGGCCATTCCACTGGCCAATTTTTTAACGCTGGCGGTGATGGCCCATTACGCGCACGAGGATGCCTTTTCTCTAAAGCGCGTTTTGTACCGCACAGCCTTCAACCCTTTGGTGTTGGCAACGGTGGCGGGGTTTGGTGTGTCGTTGATCCCGCTGTCGTTTCCTTTGGGGGCCTCGCTGATCAAAACATTATCGGCGGCGGCCTTGCCCGGGGGTGTTTTGGGCATTGGGGCGGCCCTGTCCCTTTCCCATTGGAAAGACTGCCGGAGCGCCGTTGCGGGCAGCTGCCTGATCAAGCTAATCATTTTCCCCGCCCTTGTTGTGGCGGTTATGCCTTTTTATGATGTGCCGTCCCCTTGGGGGCAGGTTCTGCTGATTTTCGCCGCCACCCCGTGCGCCACGTCGTGCTATATTCTCTCCAAACAAATGAACGCCAACGCCGATGCCATGGCCAGCATCTCTGCCGTGATGACCTTGGCCTCGGCAATCACAATGACGCTTTGGATCTATGGGATAACGGTATGACGCGGTTGAACAATTTAAGAGAACACTTAAAAAACAACAATCTTGACGGATTTTGCGTGCCGCGCACCGATGCGTATCAGAACGAATACCTCTCCCCCGATCAGGAACGTTTGGCTTGGCTGACGGGCTTTACAGGGTCGGCCGGTATGGCCATAATTCTGCAAGACACCGCCGCGCTGTTTGTGGATGGCCGGTATATCACGCAGGCCGCGGCCGAGGTCAGCCCTGATTACACCGTCCACCTGATTCCCGATGCCCCCGCCGCCGCATGGCTGAATGTCCACGCCAAGGGCAAAACCCTTGGTTTTGATCCGTGGCTGCACACGGAAAAACACATCGCCGCGTATCAACGGGCCTGTCCCGACGTGACGTTTTTGGCCGTGGCCCAAAACCCCATTGATGCTTTGTGGCACGATCGCCCCCTGCCCCCGACGCCGCCGGCGTGGATTCATCCCGACGTTTATGCGGGGCAATCGTGGATGGATAAGGTCGCCCAGCTGCGCCAAACCCTGAGGGCGCAAAACGCCGATGCCCTGCTGCTGACGGATGCCGCCAGCGTGTGTTGGCTATTCAACCTGCGCGGTGGGGATATTCCCCACACCCCCTTGTTGCTGGCATATCTTTGGATCAGCGCAACCGAGATGATTGTATTCACCCATCCCGAAAAAATCCCAGATTCGGTCCACCGCGAACGACCCGATGTGATGGTGATGCCCACCGAAGAGATTACCGAGGCTTTGGCAGGCCGCCCCGCCATCACCCTTTACGATGACA
>JBILTX010000089.1:0-4104 GCA_044371315.1 Alphaproteobacteria bacterium
GGGAGAACGCGTCAACGCCATAATGGTTCTTTCGTTTTTGCAGATCCGTTGTTAAGATGGCCAACATTGAAAAACGTTTTGCCCGTCATGTCCACAGAAAAATCCAAAGATACCCACCCCACGCGCCGCGCTGTTGCCGAGGGGATCGAGCCCTTGCTCTATGAAGCCATCCCCGTTTTGGATCATGGCTTTGTGCGGGTGATTGATTATATGGGCAATGATGCCGCCATCACGCAGGCGGCCCGCGTGTCTTATGGCAGCGGCACCAAACAGGTGCAGCAGGATCGGGGATTGATTCGGTATTTAATGCGTCACTGGCACACCACCCCGTTTGAAATGTGTGAAATCAAACTGCACGTCAAACTGCCCATCTTTGTGGCCCGTCAGTGGATTCGTCACCGCACGGCCAATGTGAACGAGTATTCCGCCCGCTATTCCATCATGGATAAAGAATTTTATCTACCCAGTCCCGAACACTGCGCCCCCCAATCCCAAAACAACAAACAGGGACGCCAGCCCCAGCCCCTGTCCCCCCAGCGCACGGCGGAGGTTTTGGAGATCTTAAAACAGGACGCCACGCGTTGTTATGATGATTACATCGCCTTGATGAACACCGATGAAACAGGCCATGTCCTGAACGAAGGCACCGAGGGTCTGGCGCGAGAGCTGGCCCGCATGAACCTGACCCTGAATTATTATACCCAGTGGTACTGGAAAATTGATCTGCACAATCTGTTTCATTTCCTGTATTTGCGGGCGGACCGTCATGCGCAGTACGAAATTCGGGTCTATGCTGATGTGATTTACGATATTGTCAAACAGTGGGTGCCTGTGGCGGCAGAGGCCTTTGAGGAATACCGCCTGCACGGCGCCCACCTGTCCAAAACCATGGTCACCATGGTGCAAAAACTCTGGCGCGGCGAGCCCGTGGATCAAGCCACATCCGGCCTATCCGCCCGCGAGTGGGACGATTTTATGGCGGTGGTGGAGCCGTAACGGGGGACAGAGGACAGATAGATGAGAGGGTGTTCCCTCTCCCGCTTGGGGGGAAATGGTGTTGGGGGTTGGTCAATAACACTAAAAAAACTAAAGATTGTTTAATAAAAAAGATGGTGTTATAGTTGGGTGTGATTCAAATAGCATAGTATTGTTTTAAGTGGGGCATTGATCATGAGCGTTTTGGCGACACAACAACAGACAGCTGCACCGGCCAATACCATTGTGCGCTTTTCTAGGAGCTCTCCCTCTCCTACAGCTGAGGCCCCCACAGCGACGAATAATAATTTTCTTGCAAAGAGCGTTCTTACCATTTCCGCTGTCCTGAATCGAGAAAACTTGGAGGCCTTGTATAGATTGCTTAGTGGTCGGCATTTTGATCCACAGCGTTTGCCGTATGGAAGTTATAATGATCATCAGGATTTGACCCGTCAATGCGAGGGGGTATTGGGCAGTGTAACTATAAGAACAAGTCCGGAGTCTAATAATTCCATAGGGCCAAGAACAGTTTTTTCCACCGCCTATGGTAATGATATAAGCGGTTTTCTTGAGGCGAAAATCACCGATACCACGGCAAGACTTGAGGCAGCGAGAAACAATCCAGAGAATCCTCGCTTAGAAGCGGAGGCTCGTGAGGCTGTTTACACAACAGTGGCGGTCGCCTATGGAAATCAAGAGGTTCGGGATTTGCTATCACAAGAAGGGCAAGATGGACTTGTGGCTATAGAGAATCAGTATTGCCAGACGTATGGGGACAACGTCCGTCCTATTAGTATGAGCCAAGGATAAGCCTCCCCTTTCTCTGGGCTTTCTGCTTGTTCCCCGTCCCCCCTCATCCCCCAAACACAGGGCGCACAATCTCTACCGAATCGCCGGATTTTAAAACGGTTTTTGACCAATCAGAACGGGGAACCACAACGCCTTGATGGGCCATGGCTAGGCTTTGGGCGGGATCATGGCCCAGATGGGTTAAAAGGGCCTCCAGCGTATCCACGCCCTTGGGCACTGTTACGGATTCACCGGAAACGGTCAGACAAACCGGCATGGCTAAGCCACCAAAATATCGGTCCACAATTCGGCTTCGTCGGGCTCGGGGCTTTCTTTGGCAAAGGTCACGGCCTCGGCCATGATCTCTTTGATGTCTTTATCAATGGCACCCAAATCGCCCTCGGTGATGCCCTGTCCAAGAATCAGGGAACGCAGGGTTTCAATCACATCATGCTTTTCCTTCATGCTTTCCAGTTCTTCCTTGGTGCGGTATTTGGCGGGATCCGACATGGAATGGCCGCGGTAACGATAGGTTTTCATCTCCAAAATGACGGGGCCCTTGCCGCTTTTGCAGTGGGCCACGGCCTCTTTGGCCGCTTCGTATACCGTCAGAACATTCATACCATCCACAGCCCACCCAGGAATATCAAAACCAGCGCCGCGACGGTACAAATCGGTGGTGCTGCTGGCCCGGGCCACAGAGGTTCCCATACCGTACTGGTTGTTTTCAATGACATAAATTACGGGCAGTTTCCACAGGCTGGCCATGTTAAAGGACTCATAAACCTGTCCCTGATTCACCGCCCCATCCCCCAGATAGGTCACACACACATTGTTTTGTTTGCGGTATTGGTAATTAAAGGCAATGCCCGTGCCCAAAGGCACCTGAGCGCCCACAATCCCGTGGCCCCCAAAGAAATTCTTTTCCCGCGAAAACATATGCATGGACCCCCCTTTACCGCGGGAATATCCATCACGCCGTCCGGTTAATTCAGCCATGACCCCTTTGGGATCCATACCACAGGCCAACATATGTCCATGATCGCGGTAACTGGTGATGATGGCATCATCAGGGGTCAGCGCCGCCTGCATCCCCACAACCACACCCTCTTGGCCGATATACAGGTGACAGAATCCGCCGATTAACCCCATACCATACAGCTGGCCGGCCCGTTCCTCAAAACGCCGGATAGCCACCATATCTTTGTAAAATGACAGCAACACATCGCGACTGTAGGGGAGTTTTTTTGCCATAACGGGATCCTTTGTCTATTGTTCTGCCCCTTGTTTTAATCCCACCAGAATGTTTTGGCAAGGGCAGAGACAGAAGGGAGACACAGAGGACAGAAGGATGGGTTTACCCCCCATGCGAAAGGGCTGGGGGGGCTGAAGTCAAACCACAGAAAGCGTTAATCGGCGTCCCCTTCGGATCGTGTGGTGCGGCGAAATTCATAGGCGACTTCTTCAATGCGCTCAAAGAGTTTTTTCATGCGCTGTTCTTTGTCCTCTAAAAACGCTTTTTTCTCTTCGTAATCGGCATGAAAGACCTTGCGCTCTTCGTAAAGACGCTCTTCCATATCTTGAACATCTTTCTGGCGCAGGCGCAGAACTTTTTCGCGGGCGGCCAGGGTGGACTCTCGCTCTTCCAGGACCTGTTCCCAGCTGCTGAGATCCCCAGTCTGGTTTTCGTCTTGGTTCATAGAGGCATCCTTTGGCGTCTGAGGGGATTCTGATTGTGGGGTGAAAGAGTCTTTGGTCTCTTCTTTCTTGTCGGCATGGGAAGAAAGAAAAGATCGGATAGCGTCTGTCGGCTCGTGGGTGTCGTCTTGGGAAACAAAGGCCGCGTTGGTTTGCTCGGCCAAAGCGTGAAGAGCTTTTTCCATATCCTGTTCCTCTTCATCGGCCATTTGGGATTCTGCAGCCATAAGAACCTCCTCAGCCTTAGGGTCCGAAACATCATCGTTCGCACCATTGAATCGATAATATCGCACTTTGGTTTCTGTGTTGTGGTCTTCTTTTTCTAAAGGTTTGTTGGTGTCGATAGACTCAGAGGGAGTGGTTTGCATGATGGCCTCTTGGAGTGTGGGTTCAGAAGGGGAGTCTGTTAGGTTTGATAAGGCAAAAATACGTTCCCAATCTTCATCTTCGATTTCAACGGTGTTTGGATCATCTTTTGGGACATTCCGGCAGGGGACATTGAGCTTTGCACAAGCGGCCATAACCTTGAACACCTGATCGTCGTGGTTGTAAATCCAGACGTGGCGCTCTTTGTCATAAAAAAACAAACGCCAAAGAAGATCGCGGTCCTTAGAAAAAGAAGAAGGCTGATAAGGGTTCATT
>JBILTX010000078.1:0-4066 GCA_044371315.1 Alphaproteobacteria bacterium
TATATGCGTATATTCGTCAAGCATTTTATTCACATTTTTATGGCCCCTTTTTAAAAAAAGAGAACAGGACTTGCGCACACCCTTTGTCATTGCGAGCGCAGCGAAGCAATCCAGAAATGCCGCCACGGGAAAGACTGGATTGCCACGCCTCCTACGGAGGCTCGCAATGACGATGTACGTAAGTCCTAGAGAAATGCTCTGTTACCTGTCACCTGCTTTCCGCCCCGTACCCAACATAACCCTCTCCCCGTCGGGGAGAGGGCGGGGGAGAGGGACCGAAACTCCCCAAAGGCCTAAATTGGGGCGGCACCCCCTCCCTATCCCTCCCCCGCAAGCGGGAGAGGGGACAAATCTCCCCTGTCACCTGTCCCCTGTCACCAGCACCCCCCAAACCCCCGCGGACAGGGCCATAAAGGGGGGGTTTTCTAGGGTTTTGGAATCGTATATTAGGGGGGCGCCTGTGGCGTCCATGACCATGCCGCCCATAGAGCGCAGCAGGGCATCGCCCGCGCAGGTGTCCCACATCATGGTGCGGCCTGGGCGGGGGTAGATGTCGGCCCGATCCTGGGCAATGCGGCAGAATTTCAGGGAACTGCCGGCGTGCAGCTCTGTGGTGACTTGCGCCACGGGGGCGATTTTGTCCAAAAAGGCTTGGGGGGAGGCCTTGGTCTGGCGACTGGTGATCATCCGCAGCTGATTCAGGGGGCGCGTGCTGGCCGTCAAAGGAATTGCGATACCATCCCGCTGCATCATGCAGGCGCCTCGGCCTTGGCGGCCAAAAAACAGCAGGCCCTCTACGGGAATATACACCATCCCAAACACGGGGATGCCTTGGTGGACCAGACCTATGTTGACGGTGAATTCATCGGTATGGGTCAGAAATTCCCGCGTTCCGTCCAGCGGGTCCAGCAACCAAAAGGTTTCGTGGGATACCTCCAGCGGCAGTTTGCCCTCCGAGGCTTCCTCGGCAATAATGGGAAACTGTTGGGGCAACGCATTCAGGGTGGCGCATAACACCGCCTCCGCCTCTTTATCAGCCACCGTAGAGGGGGAACCATCGGCCTTAACCTCCGCAGTGATCCCCGATTTGTAATGGCGCAAAATCACATCCCCCGCATCAAAACAGGCGGACACCAAACGGGGCAGGCTGTCATCCAAAAAGGCGTGAAGGCTCACAACGTTGCCTCGTCATGCTTTTGAACATCAGCGTCTTTGAAAAACGGCAGGGCTTGTTGAACATATCCCACAAAACTGTGCATGGTCAGCAAGGCAGCCACCACCAACAAAACTTGGCCAATGATGTTGATGGTTTCATCCACCCGTGCAAAGGCCAGCAACAGCAGGGTTATGGCCAAAAACTGCACCGCCGTTTTGACCTTGGCAATCCATGTGACTTCAACAGGGTGGCCTTTGTGGGCCATGGCTTGGCGCAGGGCCATGATGCCGACCTCTCGCCACAAAATACACAGGGCCGCCAGCAGACCCACCATACTAAGCTGCTGCACAAAAACCAACATAATCAGGGCGCTTAGGGTTAACAGTTTATCCGCCACAGGATCCAAAAAGGCCCCCAAATCCGACGTTTGCCCCAACTGACGGGCCAAAAACCCATCCAAAAAATCCGTCACAGCCGCTGCCACAAACATCACCAATGCCCCATAAGACGCCCAAGAAAACGGCAGAATCATCAAAACAAAAAACAACGGCAATATGGCCAAACGTGACAACGTCAACACCATGGGTAAATTCATAACGCCAAACCCCTCATCCTTTTTAAAAAATCATTTAGGACTTACGCACACCGTCATTGCGAGCCTCCGCAGGAGGCGTGGCAATCCAGTTTTTTCGCGCGCGGCATGTCTGGATTGCTTCTCTGTGCTCGCAATGACGAGGGTTATGCGTAAGTCCGATCATTATGAAAAGCTGAGCTGAGTTTGTCTAATGAAAACTCATTTTTCCTGACAGCCAACCCTTTTTTCCTCAGGTTTTCTTTTTTAAAAAATCCTCCCCTCACCTTCACGTTATCTTAACAGATACACCCTAAAGTTGGATTATCTTACAAATAAACGTTTTGGTTGTTTCCGAGGGGTTTTATGCAGTTATCTGTGGATATAGGATTGTTTCAGGCTAGGGAGATTCTAAGCTGGCTTCAAAACGCCCTAAACGAAACACCAGCGCGGCAAACATGCACGCTAGAGGCCAGCAAGGTGGCCAAAATCACAACACCCGCGATTCAGGTTTTGATTGCGGCGGCTTTGAATTTTCAAAAGCAAAGCAAAATTTTGCGTTTGTCCAATCCTTCCCCCGTGGTGGAACGCGCCTTTTCAGACCTTGGATGCCAAAGTCTGTATCACCAAATGACGGAGTCGTAATTTATGTCAAAAACCGTTTTAGCCGTTGATGATTCCAAAACCATGCGGGACATGGTGAGCTTTGCCCTGACTGAGGCGGGCTTTACCGTCACCACCGCCGATGACGGCGTTCATGGTCTAAAGGTTGCCCAAGAGGGTACGTTCGACGTGATCATCACCGATATCAACATGCCCAATATGGATGGCATCACATTGATCAGCCATTTGCGGGGTCTGTCCCAATACCAGAGCACACCCATTCTAATTTTAACCACAGAATCCGAACAGGGAAAACGGGATCAGGGGAAAAATGCGGGGGCAACGGGCTGGATCGTCAAGCCCTTTAATCCTGAAAAACTGATTCAGGTTGTCAACAAGGTTGCTGCGTAGGGGATCACGATCATGGATATGCAATCTTTTCGCAAAACGTATTTCGAAGAATGTCAGGAACGTCTTCAGGAAATCGAAACCCTGCTGTTGTCTTTGGAATCCGGAGACTACCAAGACGAGCACCTGCACGCCATTTTCCGCGCTGTGCACTCCATCAAAGGGGGTGCGGGGGCCTTTGGATGTGATCATATCGTTTCCTTTTCGCATATTTTTGAAACGGTCTTGGACCATGTCCGTGATCATCGGTTGCCGTTGAATCCAGAATTGACAGGGGTACTGGTGACCTCTGCCGATGTCTTAGCGGCTATTGTGGCGGCGGCGGAACAGGATCAAATCCTGCCAAAATCTTTTGATGCCAAGGCCACAGCAGATCTTTCTCAGTACATACAGGGCTCTGATCATCCCTCTTCCTCTGGTTTAAAAGTACCCGCCTCTGAGGTTAAAAAGGGAGTCGAGCGCACCTATACCATCGTTTTTAAACCCCACAGCCGTTTGTATGAAAAAGCCAACGAACCCCTGCTCTTGCTGCGGGAATTGGGGGGATTAGGTCAAATGATTCTGTCTGTGGATGTGGAGACTCTGCCCGATTTATCGGTTATGGAGGCCTCTGGTGGTTATCTATCGTGGACCATCACGCTGACCACCACGCACCCCAAAGACGCCATCACAGAAGTTTTTGAATTTGTTTTGGATGATTGTGATTTAACCATCACCGAAACAGACAGGACGGTTGCCGGAGAGATGAAAACCCCACCCCCCCTTGATGCCTCTCCGGCAATCGAAACGGGGGAAGCCAAAGTCTCCTCCATTCGGGTGGATTTGGATAAAATTGATCGTTTGGTGAACATGGTGGGCGAGCTGGTCATCACCCATGCCATGCTCTCCCAACAAGCTGAAAAACTGGCGCGGGATGGATACCCCCATTTGGCGCGGGGCATCGAAGAGCTCTCTACCCACACCCGTGAACTCCAAGATCACGTCATGGCCATACGGGCCC
Organism: Alphaproteobacteria bacterium; assembly: GCA_044371315.1. Taxonomy (GTDB): domain Bacteria; phylum Pseudomonadota; class Alphaproteobacteria; order JAJTHO01; family CANGYM01; genus CANGYM01. The sequence continues at coordinate 3,739 of JBILTX010000078.1, forward strand.
AACCAGTTAAGATGGCCTTTGCCCGTATACCGCGGCTGGTTCGCGATGTGTCCAAAGATGTGGGCAAGCATATTAAACTGATCATGACAGGGGAAGAAACCGAGGTTGACAAAACGGTCATCGAAAACCTAGCGGACCCCCTAACCCACCTGATTCGTAACGCCATTGATCATGGGATCGAGGATGCCCAAACCCGCAAAGCCGCCGGTAAACCAGCCGAGGGCACCATCAGCCTGTCCGCCGCCCATCGCAGCGGACGGATTTTGATTGAAATTCGGGACGATGGCGCGGGGTTAAACACCAAAAAAATTGCTGAAAAAGCCAAAGA
>JBILTX010000003.1:0-35000 GCA_044371315.1 Alphaproteobacteria bacterium
GCGTGGCCAAAACCGCATGAACGCAGCAATAATCAAATTCAATCCCCTGACCAATACGGTTGGGACCGCCGCCCAAAATCACGATTTTGGTTTTGTCAGAAACGTTGGCTTCGCAGGTTAGGGCTTCACGCCCCTGCCCAGCCGCTTCGTGGGTGCTGTACATATAGGCCGTGCTGGCGGCAAATTCCGCCGCGCAGGTATCCACCCGTTTGTAAACCACAGGAAGGCCCAAGCGATGGTGTTTCACAGCATCGGGGGAAACCCCCAGCACTTCCCCCAAACGGGCATCGGTAAAGCCGTCCTGTTTCAGGGATAACCAGTCCTCGGGGGACAGGCTGTCTGGTGTCATGGTTTTTAATGTGTTTTCTGTATCCACAATCTCGGCGATCTGGCGCAGGTACCACAGATCAATTTTTGTGATGGCATAGATATCCTCAGGCGTCAGGCCGCGCCGCAGGCCCTCGGCCACCCACAGCAAACGCTCAGGCAGGGGCTCGGCCAGCTTGCGCCGCAGGGCCTCGATATCCACAGATTCAGCGCCTTTGGGGGCGTTCAAACCGGTAAGGCCCGTTTCCAAAGAGGCCAAGGCTTTTTGAAAAGATTCTTTGAAATTACGGCCCAGCCCCATGACCTCACCCACGGATTTCATGGCGGTGGTCAAATGGTGGGTGGTACCTGGAAACTTTTCAAAGGCAAAACGGGGGATTTTGGTGACCACATAATCAATGGTGGGTTCAAACGCCGCGGGTGTGGTGCGGGTGATGTCGTTTTGCAGTTCATCCAAGGTATAGCCCACGGCCAGCTTGGCCGCGATTTTGGCAATGGGGAATCCTGTGGCTTTGGAGGCCAAGGCGGAGGAGCGCGACACACGGGGGTTCATTTCAATGACCACCTGACGACCCGTTTCGGGATTCACCGCAAATTGCACGTTGGATCCCCCCGTTTCCACCCCAATGGCCCGCAAAACGGCGATGGAGGCATCGCGCATTTGCTGATATTCTTTATCCGTCAGGGTCAAGGCCGGCGCCACCGTGATGCTGTCCCCCGTGTGAATGCCCATGGGGTCGATGTTTTCGATGGAACAGACAATAATGGCATTATCGGCGCGGTCGCGCACGACTTCCATTTCATATTCTTTCCAGCCCAAAACGGATTCCTCAACCAACACCTCCCCCACGGGGGAGAGTTTCAGACCGTTGCCCACAATGGCCTCGAACTCTTCGCTGTTGTACGCAATGCCCCCGCCCGTTCCGGCCAAGGTGAAGGAGGGGCGGATGATGGCGGGCAGTCCCACCATGGACAGAGCATCACGGGCCTCGCTGAGCGAGCGCACCAGTTGGCTTTTGGGGCTTTCCAGACCCAAGCCATCCATGATATTGCGGAATTTCAGGCGATCTTCGGCGCGTTCAATGCTATCGGCGTTGGCCCCGATCAGTTCCACATTGTACTGTTTTAAAACACCGGCCTTTTCCAAGGCCAGTGCCGTGTTCAGGGCCGTCTGCCCCCCCATGGTGGGCAGCAAAGCATCAGGACGCTCTTTGGCAATGATCTGGGTGACAAAGTCAGGGGTGATGGGTTCAATATACACCGCATCGGCCGATGACGGGTCCGTCATGATGGTGGCGGGATTGGAATTGATCAGGATCACGCGGTATCCTTCCTCCCGCAGGGCGCGGCAAGCCTGCGTTCCCGAATAATCAAATTCGCACGCCTGACCAATCACAATGGGCCCAGCCCCAATGATCAGAATCGACGAAATATCCTCTCGTTTGGGCATACATTCCTCTGCTGTTGTCTCACGGATTCTTTATAGGGGCAACGCGGGGGCATGGCAAGACTGTGGCAAAAGGGATGGGGAACAGAAGACTGTCCCTCAATGATCACCCCGACACTGTCACCAGCGCGGGGCGAATGATGCGGTCATGCATGCGATAGCCGGCCTGAATCACCCGCACAATATGCCCTTCCGGCACGGTATCGCTGGGCTCTTGCAGCATGGCCTGGTGCAAGTTGTGATCAAAGGCCTCCCCCACCGGATTGTATTTTATCACCCCGTGTTTTTCTAAGGTGGAAAGCAACTGCTTGGCGGTTAAGGTAATGCCGGTGACAAAGGTTTCCACCGCTGATCCCCCTTCAGATTCAGGAACATGGGCAAGGGCCTGATCAAAGCTGTCCGTCACGGTCAAAAGGTCCTTCACAAAACCAGAGACCGCAAACTTAATGGCTTCGGTCTTTTCCCGATCCATCCGTTTGATGGTGTTTTCCCGATCCGCAAGGGCGCGGAGCAGATCCATTTCGGCTTTTTCGAGGCGTTCTTGCAGCTGGGAACGCTCATCCAATTCTGACGGCACAGGATTTTCAGGCTCAGAGGCTAAAGATTCTGCTTCGGGGGTGATTTTTTCCGAAGATGAAAAGGCGTCTTGAGAGGTCATTATGGTGTCCTTGGTTTGTTTGGTGAAAATCTGGAATTCATTTTAACGATCAATCTCGCCAAAAACAATATCCAAAGACCCAATAATGGCCACAACATCCGCAAGCATGTGGCCCCGACTGAGGAAATCGAGGGCCTGAAGAAACGCAAACCCTGGGGCGCGAATTTTGCAACGGTAAGGTTTGTTGCTGCCATCGGCAATCAGGTAAACGCCGAATTCCCCTTTGGGGGCTTCGGTGGCAGTGTAGGTTTCTCCGGCGGGAACGTGGTACCCTTCGGTGTAGAGTTTAAAATGATGAATCAGGGCCTCCATCGAGGATTTCATCAGGGCGCGGGGGGGCGGGCTGATTTTATGATTTTCAAAATGCACGGGCCCCTCGGGCATGGCTTCTATACACTGATCAATGATACGCAGGGACTGATACATTTCCTGAATCCGCACCAAATAACGGTCGTAACAATCCCCGTGTTTGCCGATGGGCACATCAAAATTTATTTGATCGTAAACATCATAGGGCTGGGCCTTGCGCAGATCCCACGGCACGCCGCTGGCCCGCAGCACAGGGCCCGTCATCCCCCACGCCAAGGCATCATCCCGCGAGAACACCCCAATATCCACCGTGCGCTGTTTAAAGATCCGGTTTTCCGTCAGCAGCCCCTCCATATCCTGAATGGTTTTGGGCAGAGTGTCGATAAACGTTTTGATATCCTCCAGCAAACCAGGGGGTAAATCCCGATGCACCCCACCAGGGCGGAAATAGGCCGCATGCAAACGGGCGCCGCAGACACGTTCGTAAAAGCCCATGATTTTTTCGCGTTCCTCAAAGGCCCACAAAAACGGGGTCATGGCCCCCACATCCAGTGCAAACGTGGCAATGTTCAGTAAATGATTCATGATGCGGGTCAGTTCCGCATAAAGCACGCGAATGTACTGCCCGCGGGGGGGTGGCGCGATGCCCAGCAAGCGCTCCACCGCCAAGGCAAAGGTGTGTTCCTGTCCCATGGGGGAGACGTAATCCAAACGGTCAAAATAGGGAACGGATTGCAAATAGGTTTTATATTCAATCAGCTTTTCTGTGCCGCGATGCAGCAGGCCAATGTGGGGGTCGGCGCGTTCAATCACCTCTCCATCCATTTCCAGAACCAAGCGCAACACACCATGCGCCGCAGGATGTTGAGGGCCAAAGTTAAGGGTCGTGGTTTTCTTTTCCTGCATGGTGACGGACCGCTACGCTGGGACTGTGATAGGGTTATGCCCCATTTGGTCCAGAATGTCGATAGGGTGTTTTAGGGATTGGCTTAGGCTTTCTTAAAGAATTGCATCTTATAGTCAAAGATCATCTGTGCCCAACCGCAGGGGAAGCCCCATACTATGCTGCAAGTCAAGGTTATTGAGTGTCATCAACAGAGGACGTTGTCCATGGAGGGATTGCCCGACCTTCTGTCTTCCCAATTTTTTGTTCATAAACACGATGTTTTTGCAGTGGATAAGGCGGGGAAACAGGCCATCTGGCTACAAAATTATTACCGCATGACCCCCCCCCCTGTTTTGGTGGGCAAGGACAATGTGGAAATGTCCCCGTTGGCCATTTTATCCCTATGTCGCAAAGCAAGTTTGGATTTTTTAAAGGAAATCAAAGAATCCCTGAACCAGCACAAGCAAAGCATCGCCCACATTAAAAAAGCCGTTTATGTTCCCATGGGAGGGCAAGTGTGTATTGATCCCGCCCATTTTTTGCTAGAGCCCTCGGATAAAGAGGTTCTGATGACGTTGGTCCGGCAAGGGGAACAGGGGATTTTGGTTCTTGATAACATTGTGCCGCGCAAAGGGGACACCCTGAGGGTGGAAATGTTTGCTGAGAAAAAAGCCATTTATTATCATGACGCCACCGCCCTAACCCACGACATGCTTGCCTTTCACCTGCGGGATCATCCAGAGGATTCGGGGCACGAGATTCATGTGTTGATCAAAGTGCAATTTTAAAATGCTTATGGCCCGACCAATCCCCGAGGGTCAAAACGCAATAACAGGGTTTTCCACGTTTTGTATTGATCCTGCGGGAAAGGAAAAGGCTGACAACGCGGATCCAAAACAGCCCTAAGGGCATTTTCTTCGGCCACACGAACAGCCCGATTGCCTCCGGCTTGGGAATCCACAATCTTGGCCTGCGCAACGGTGCCATCCCGATTCATTTCAACGCGAACTGACACAACCAAGCTGGCCGCATCACGGGATCCCGCCTGGACATTCCAGCATCCTGAAAGCTGACTTTGGAATTTAGATAAGATGTCCTGTCCCACGGCCTGAGCCAGTTCCTCTGAATCCGCTGCATCCGGCGAGGCATCATCGGTGGGACGCATCAATTCAGACGGGGGCTCTTCGGTTTTGACGTCGTTTAAGGCCTGCTTCATGCTTTCTGCAAAGGATAACGCTTTTGTTTTTTTAGCGGGGGCTTTTTTGGTCTCTGTTTTTTCAGGTCTTTTGGGTTTTTCAGGCTTGGGGGCCGGTGTTTCGTCCTTTTCAGGGGAAACATCCCGCAGCAAACGCTCTGGCTTTGGGGCAACGTCAGGTTTAGGCTCGGGCTTCACCTCGGGCTTGGGCATGGGTTTTAGATCGGGTTTGGGGATGGGCTTGGGTTCAGGTTTGGGTTCAGGTTTGGGTTCCGGCTTGGGTTCAGGCTTAGGCTCTGGTTTTGGTTCAGGCTTAGGCTCTGGTTTTGGTTCTGGTTTCGGTTCAGGTTTAACATCTTGTTTGGGCTCTGATTTAGGCTGTGGTTTTGGGCGCCCAGGACGGGTGGTGGCTTTTTGAAACGCGGCTTCGGAAATGATCTCACCTTGCAGGGTCAGGGGCTTGGGCGGCATAACGCGCAAAGAGGGATTTAAAAAAATCACCAGCAACAGCAACAGATGCAATCCCAATGAATAGTAAAACGCGCGACGCATGACCAAGTCCGTCTAAAAAAAACGCCTTTACCATACCATGCTCATGCAAGGACGAAATAGTTTTTATGGGGCCGAATGCAACAATCACCCATGATCGGGGCGGATATATTGATATCTTCGGCAGACCTGCCCTATCGATGCCCTCTATCTGCGGAAAATACCCAGTCTTAATAAACCCTTAGAAAGGCCTGACCCCCCCCCTTGATTTTTTTGTCAAAATCGGTCAATTTGAAGCTTGGGCATTGCATCGCATCTGGATTGTGTTTTTTTATGTGTCACCGCTGTGATGATTTTGATGAACATGAAGAAAGCAAAGACGCCCTGACCCTGTCTGACGCTTTGATTTATCTGACAAAGGCTCTCCCCCCTACCCTTGATGAGGTATAATTTTATGACAGAGATTTCAGACATACGCATCGGGGACCTGATGAAGGGCAAAAAGGCCCTGATTGTCGGCGTGGCCAACGAACATTCCATCGCCTATGGCATTGCCCGTTCGCTGTCACGGGCGGGTGCGGAGCTGGCCATCACCTATCAAACGGAAAAAACCAAAACCTTTGTTGAGCCCTGTCTGTCCGATTTACGGGTGCCGTTGTTCATGCCGTGTGATGTGACGCAGGCCGGATCTTTGGAGGCGGTTTTTGACGCCATTGAAAAAACATGGGGCCGTTTGGATGTTTTGGTGCATGCCATCGCCTTTGCCCCGCGGGAGGATTTGCACGGTCGTGTGGTGGATTGTTCATCAGCAGGTTTTTTGAATGCCATGGACGTGTCCTGTCATTCCTTTATCCGTATGGCCAAACTGGCCGAGCCCCTGATGAAAGACGGCGGGTCCATGTTCACCATGACCTATTACGGGTCTGAAAAGGCTGTGCCCAATTACAACATGATGGGCCCTGTGAAGGCGGCGCTGGAAAGCACCGTGCGGTATTTGGCGCTGGAGCTGGGGGAAAAACGCATTCGTGTCAATGCCATTTCCCCGGGCCCCATGATGACACGGGCGGCTTCGGGATTGAAAAAATTTGAAAGTCTTTTGTCCTTGGCGGCAGAGCGGGCCCCTACGCATCATTTGGTGACGCTGGAGGATGTGGGACGCACCACGACCTTTTTGGCGTCGGATCTGGCCCCCAGCATTACGGGGGATGTGATTTATATTGACGGTGGATACCACATTGTCGGGTAAAGGCCCTACGGTGATTCGCGTTGGGCATGCTCTGCCGGCGGCGTATCAATCCCTGTGCGATGATTTGTGCAAACGGTTGCGCCCTGCCCCCAGCCTTATCACCCTGCCCCCCAGTGTGCATAAAGGCCCAGCGGGCCTGCGGGATGAAGGGGATCGCATCCGCAAAATTCTGCCCGCCAAAGGCACCGTCATTGCGCTGGACAGGGGCGGCGTCACATTGGGAACCGCTGAATTCGCGGCTGCCTTGGCCCGTTGGCCGCAGCCCACCTTTGTGATCGGCGGGGCCGAAGGCCATGATCCCGAATGGATCAAAACCGCCCACCATGTTTTGTCTTTGGGGCCCATGACCATGGCCCATGCGCTGGCCTATTTGGTTTTGCTGGAACAGCTTTACCGCGCCCAATGCATCCGCACCCATCATCCGTATCATCGGGATTAGGGGGCGGTTTGGGATGGTTTTTCCCTGTCTTGAAAAGAAACACCCCCATCCATGTTGATAATCTCACCCGTAATGGCAGGGTTTTGGTGCAAAGCCATCAAGGCCCCGTAAACTTCATCCGAAGAAGACAATTGTTTCAGGTTAGATTTCTGAATCATTGTGTGAAAATGCCCATCGCTTTCCCGAACCCCCTTAAGTGTTGGACCCAACGCAATGCCATTGATGCGTGTTCTGGGGGCCAAGGTGGGGGCCAGATCCAATGTTAAGCGGACCAAAAGCTGCTTGCCTAATGTATAACTGAGAAAATCCTGATGATGCCAATGGATATGGGCATCCAAAAGGGTGACGATATGGTCAGTTTGTTCCCACAACCCCTGAATCAGCATCAGGGGGGCCATGGCATTCACCGCCAGATGATCCTGCAGTCCCTGCCACGTCACAGTTTTCAGAGTATCGGGCAAAAATAAAGAGGCATTATGGATCATCAGATTTAAAGGCCCCACAGCCCGAACCGTCTGAATCACATTCTGAACATCCTCGGGGTTTGTCAGGTCCCCTTGGATGAGAACACAGGATCGGCCTTGGGCCTCTAGGGTTTTTTGGATCGCCTGTGCCTCAGCCGCGGAGGCACCATAATGCAACACAATATCGTACCCATCACGCGCCAAGCGATGAACCAGATCAGCCCCGATGCGTTTGGCCGCTCCTGTAATAAAAACACGTTTTTGCGTCATGACAACAGAATCTTAATAGAGTTTTGCTTTTATAGTCTAGCAGGATTCGGAGTTTCCATGAAAGTCATTGTTGGGTTTATTATCGTTATTGCATGCACCTTGGGTGGGTATGTCGCCATGGGGGGCCATTTGGCCGTTTTGTGGCAACCGTTTGAGGTTGTGATCATCGTCGGGGCCGCCATTGGGGCGTTTGTGACGGCCAACACAAAATCTGTCCTGAAAAACGTCATGCCTGGCATCAAAGCCGCCATGAAGGGGCCAAAATACAAAAAAGCGCACTATGTCGAGCTGCTGTCTCTATTGTTTCTGGTGTTTAAAACCATTCGATCCAAGGGGATTTTAAAACTGGAATCGGACATTGAAAATCCCCACGACAGTGAATTGTTTCAAAAATTCCCGTTGTTTCATCACGACCATCACGCGGTGGATTTTTTGTGTGATTATTTGCGTATGGTGTCTTTGGGCAGTGAAAATGCCTTTGTGATGGAAGATTTGATGAACCGCGAACTGGAAGTGCACCACCAAGAGCAGCACAATGTCGCCCATGCCGTTCAAGGTATGGCCGATGGTATGCCCGCGCTGGGGATTGTGGCGGCGGTTCTGGGGGTGATTAAAACCATGGGGGCCATTACAGAACCGCCTGAGGTTTTGGGGAAACTGATTGGGGGCGCTTTGGTGGGAACCTTTTTGGGGGTATGGGTTTCCTATGGATATTGCGCTCCGCTGGCCAGCATGATTGGATCCACCTACAGCGAAGATGGGGCCTATTTGGAATGCATCAAAGCCGGCCTTTTGGCCCACCTTCAGGGGGGCGCTCCTGCGGTATCTATTGAATTTGCACGAAAAATTTTACCGTCCCACGTTCGTCCCAGCTTTGCTGAGGTCGAGCAGGCCATCGACCAACTGCCCAAATAATCATGGCAGATCAACCCAACATCATCATTAAAAAAGTCAAAAAAGTCCAAGGGGGCGGTCACCATGGGGGCGCATGGAAAGTCGCCTATGCGGATTTTGTAACCGCCATGATGGCGTTTTTCCTGCTGTTATGGCTTTTGAATGCGACAACAGCAGAGCAACGTCAGGGCATTTCCAACTATTTTTCCCCCACCACCATTTCTGAAAGCACCAGTGGGGCAGGCAGCATTTTGGATGGTGTTAATGTGACCGATGTCACCGCCAGCAAAGAGGCCACAATTCCTGCCTATAACCCCAGCGAACCCCCCAAACCTGGGTCTGAACAGCAGCAATCGGAAACAACAACCCCCCAAAAATCCGCTGAAAAAAACGATGAAGAATCCGAAGCCTTTCGCAAGGCGCAGGAAAAAGAGATGAAAAAGGTTTTAGAAAACCTGCAGCAAGAGATTCAAAAAACCCCTGAACTCAAAGAACTTTCTGAAAATATCATTCTTGAAATGACCAAGGATGGTCTGTTGGTTCAGCTGGTGGACAGCAAAAAACGCCCCATGTTCGAGGCCGGAAAATCCACCGCCATGCCCCATACCGCCATGCTGCTCAAGCGTATCCGCCCCATTTTGGATCGCGTCCCCAACCCCGTTCAAATCACGGGACACACCGACAACACAGGATCCGTCAATGCCGATTATGGCAATTGGGAACTGTCTGCGGATCGTGCAAACACCACGCGCCGGTTGTTGCAGCGTTATGGATTAAAGCCCGCACGCTTTGAAAAAGTGGTGGGCAAAGCGGATACGGACCCCCTGCTGCCCGAGATTCCCGATGCCCCCATCAATCGCCGTATTGGAATTTTGCTGTCGTATATGGACGCCCCCGAAACCGACCGACGCAGCCAACCCGTCACACCGATTAAGCAAGGGGTTTTCGAAAACCATACAAACACCACAGTCCCATAACCCATGGATATTGTGATCCACACAATTTGATTGTGATTTTTGTGTGGGTATGAGAAAAAGGAAAACCCTAAAATAATAATCTTACCCGAGGTTTCTTTCATGGTTGCCTTTGCTCTGCCTAAAAATTCAACCTACACCGTTGGGCGTTTTTTTCCGGCGGCCAAAACGGCCCGCCGCACCAAAATTTTCCGGATTTACCGGTATGATCCCGATGGAGAGAGCAATCCCCGCGTGGATGGATATGAGGTCGATCTGGACACCTGCGGCCCCATGGTGCTGGATGCCCTGATTAAAATTAAAAACGAAATTGATCCCACATTGACCTTTCGCCGTTCCTGCCGCGAAGGGATTTGCGGCAGCTGCTCTATGAACATCGACGGGGGCAATACACTGGCCTGTTTAAAACCCATTGCTGATATTGATGGGGAAGTGCGTGTTTTCCCCCTGCCCCATATGCCGGTGATTAAGGATCTGGTTCCCGATCTTTCCCAACCTTACGCCCAATATCAATCCATCAAGCCTTGGATGCAAAGTGATACAGCCCCTGCCTCTGGCAGCGAACGTCTGCAAAGCATCGAAGAGCGCAAAGAATTAGACGGCCTGTGGGAGTGTATTTTGTGTTTCTGCTGCTCCACCAGTTGCCCCAGTTATTGGTGGAACGGGGACCGTTATCTGGGCCCTGCGGTGCTGCTGCAGGCCTATCGCTGGATTGCCGACAGCCGCGATGAAGCCACGGGCGAGCGTCTGGATGCGCTGGAGGATCCCTTTAAACTCTACCGCTGTCACACCATCATGAACTGCACCAACGCCTGTCCCAAGGGCCTGAACCCCGCCAAAGCCATTGGGAATATCAAAAAGAAGATGGTGGAACGCCAGAACTAAAGGCCATGATGACACGCGCCTTTATTTTTTTGATTGTTGTGCTGGGGATGGTGGTGTTGCCCCTGTCCGCTTGTGGCCGAAAAATCCCCTTGGAAAGGCCCACCACAGTGCCGGCGCAGCCCTCTGCGACCCCAACTGCGCCAAACGAGGCCCCTTCAAAAGCAGAGCCTCATTAAAAAACGGCTTTCCCTTGGCCTTGGTTACATTTCGTAACATATCCGCCGTTGTTTTCTCTGTGGGGTATCCGCTAGGATAGCTCGTAGAAAAACAATACGCAAAAAACAAAAACAAGGCTTTTTCCTCATGAAAAAACAAAAAACCCTTGCCAAGGCGATCTCTTTTTCTGGTGTTGGTTTGCACACGGGGGATCAGGTCACATTGACCTTAAAACCCGCCCCTGTGAACCACGGCATTGTTTTTCATCGCACGGACCTGAACATTTCTATACCTGCCCATCATGCTTTGGTGGAGCCCTCCCCCCTGTGCACCACCTTGGTCAGTCTTTGTGGTCGCGCCCGTGTGTCCACGGTTGAGCATCTGATGTCCGCCTTGGCCGGATGCCGTGTGGACAATGTCTTAATTGACATCACTGGGGCGGAAATGCCCATTATGGACGGCAGTGCCGCCCCTTTTGTTCAGGCCATTCTGTCGGCGGGATTGATCCCCCAACCGGCCCAGCGTCGCGCGTATCGTATCCTGCAGGCCGTTCATGTGCATGACGGGGAAAAAACAGCGTCGCTTTTGCCCAGTGTTTCTAAAGATTTATCCATAACCTGCCGCATTGACTTTGATCATGCGGCCATTGGAGCGCAAACGTTTACCTTGGCCTCTTTGGATGATTTTGGGGACCTTATCGCCCGCGCTCGTACCTTTGGATTTGAAAAAGATATTGAAACCCTCCGTAAAATGGGATTGGCCAAGGGGGGCAGTCTGGACAATGCCATTGTGTTTGGGGATACCCGCGTTTTAAATCCCGAAGGCATGCGTTATGAAAACGAATGTGTCCGTCACAAAGTTCTGGACGCTGTTGGCGATCTTTATCTGGCAGGTTTGCCGTTGGTGGGGGATTTTTATGGGTACTGTTCGGGTCACTTTTTAAATTATCGCTTGCTGACGGAATTGTTTGCCAACCCAGACGCATATGAGGAAATTCTGTGGGGAGATGATGACTCTACCCTCGCTATTCCCCAAGAAACAGGGGATTTACACCCCTTGTGGGCCTAGAACCCCGCCCATAACCTGAAAAGAACCCATGGACGTTTTGGATTTTTGGGCCTTGGCCCCAAAGCCCGCACGGCCCGTGCCATGACGCCCGCATCCCCGTTATGCCTTTGGGGACCATCACCCCAAAGATAGGGCGGGTTATCCCCCCGCATTCTATGGTTTTGCCACCCCCACAGGGAAAAGGTAGAGGAAAGACCAAGACCTTCCTGCTCATAAATCACGGCACCCATGGCGCCAAATGTTGTGTGCAGATGGATTTCCCAGCCCTCTTTTGTCATCTCTTGATCATCCAGATACGCGCGAAACGCCCCCAGGATCGAGGGAAGATGGGGATGTTGCAGAAGATCCCTTGGGGCCTCTTGCAGCAGGGGGTGATCAGCATAGTGCCCCTGTTGCAACGTATCGGCCCACCATTGCAGTTTGATGTGGCGCAGGAATGTCTCCGGATCATCGGGGCCTTTTGCGGCGGTGAAAGCAAACCACGTGGCCAGCAGGGCCATTCCGGATTGAAAACGATGGCGTTGCTGAGCATCACGAATCAACAGACTGGCCATAAAGGCCAGATAATCCTGATCATACAGGGTTTTTTCCGTTACGGTTGTGGGGACAGGGCGGGGCATGTCAAGATTTTCTGAACCACAGTGGCAACATCATCCCCATCCGCCTGAATCGTAACATGAGCCTTTTCATACCATGGCTGTCGCTGGGCGTACAGCACTTCGGCGTCCTGTTGCCACGTGGGGGATTGCAGCAGGGGACGATGGGCCCGTTCTTTCGCCAGCCGCGCCCACAATACAGACGGGGGCACCTTCAGCCAGACCGTTGTGGTATCCTCTTGCAGTCGGTTATGGGTTTTGGGCCATGCAAACGCCCCCCCGCCCGTGGCCACAACACACTTTGGGGGCAGCAGGCGCACGGTATTATATTCATAATCCCGAAAGCCAACCTCCCCCAACGTGGCAAAAATCTGGGGGATGGGGGCCTTGGCCATCTGGGTGATCTCTTCATCCAAATCCACAAAGGGGACATTCAGGGCCTGCGCCAAGGCCTTGCCCACCGTGGATTTGCCGCACCCCATAAATCCAACGAGGGATAGGGGGCGGAAAAGGGTCAAAGAAGGGATCCGTGATGAAACCATAAAGCCGCGGCAACCCCCAAAGTTATCTGGTCAACGTTATGCGTGTAACAACGTGTTTTTAATTTCTTTTTTTTCCAAAACTATGGTAAAGAACGATCCTTCATTTTCAAAGCCCTTTTGGATTTTTTTTATGCCGCAAAACACTCGCCTGCGCAACATTGCCATTATTGCCCACGTTGACCATGGAAAAACAACCCTTGTGGATGCCATTTTGCGCCAAAGTGGAACCTTTCGCACCAACCAAGCGGTGGCGGAACGGGCCATGGACAAAGGGGATCTGGAAAAAGAGCGCGGCATCACCATTTTGGCCAAATGCACAGCCATTGATTGGGATGGACACCGCATCAACATTATTGACACCCCAGGCCACGCCGATTTTGGGGGCGAGGTTGAGCGCATTTTGCATATGGCCGATGGTGTGATCCTGTTGGTGGATGCGGCGGAGGGCACCCTGCCCCAAACCAAGTTCGTCTTAACCAAGGCCCTGAAACAGGGCATGCGCCCCATTGTTTTGATCAACAAAATTGATCGTCCCGATGCCCGTCCGGACGAGGTTTTAAACGAAATTTTTGATCTGTTCGTGGCGCTGGATGCCAATGAAGAGCAACTGGATTTTCCTGTGCTGTATGCCTCGGGCCGCGCGGGCTGGTGCGCCGAAAGTTTGGATGCACCCCGTGAAAACCTGCACCCTTTGCTGGATCTGGTTTTGCGTCATGTCCCTGCCCCCACGGTGGATTCTGATGCGCCGTTTTCCATGCTGGCCACTTTGCTGGATTATGACCCTTACTTGGGCCGTGTGCTAACAGGGCGCGTGGCCAGCGGAACGGCCAAAGTCAATGCCCAGGTGCATGCGCTGGATCTCAACGGCACTGTAACAGATCGTTTTCGCCTGACCAAACTTTTTAACTACAAAGGCTTAGAGCGCTTTCCCGTGGATGCGGTTGAGGCGGGCGATATCGTCTGCATCGCCGGCATGACCGTGGCCACGGTGGCCGATACGGTGGCGGACCCATCGGTGAGCCAGCCCATTCAAACCACCCCCATTGACCCCCCCACCATGGCCATCACCCTCAGCGTGAATGATTCCCCCTTGGCGGGGACAGAGGGGAAAAAGCTGACCTCCACCATGATTCGTGAACGTTTGATGGCGGAAAACGAGGGGAACGTGGCCATTCGCGTGTCCGAAACCGCCGGCAAAGATGCCTTTGAAGTCGCCGGACGGGGGGAATTGCAGCTGGGTGTTTTGATTGAAACCATGCGGCGCGAGGGCTTTGAAATGTCCGTGTCCCGCCCCCGCGTTTTGCTGCGCAAAACCGAGGATGGACAAACCGAAGAGCCCTATGAAGAAGTCATCGCCGACGTGGATGAAGAATTCACCGGCGTGGTGGTGGAAAAAATGTCCATGCGCAAAGCCGAAATGGTGGATATGCGCCCCAGTGGGGGCGGAAAAACCCGCATTACCTTTATTGCGCCGTCTCGGGGATTGATTGGGTATCAGGGGCAGTTTTTGACGGATACGCGGGGCACCGGTGTTTTGAACCGTTTGTTTCACAGTTATGGCCCCTACAAAGGGGACATTGCCGGCCGCCGCAACGGCGCCCTGATTTCCACCGACAAAGGGGAAGCCGTGGCCTATGCCATTTTCAACCTGCAAGATCGGGGGACGATGTTCATTAACCCGGGCGATAAAGTTTATCAGGGCATGATCGTTGGGGAACACAGCCGCGATAATGATTTGGATATCAACGTGCTGAAGGGCAAACAGCTGACCAACATCCGCGCCGCCGGCAAGGATGACGCCCTGATCCTGACCCCGCCACGGAAAATGAGCATGGAGGACATGATCAGCTATATCAACGATGATGAATTGCTGGAGGTCACCCCCCAATCCCTGCGCCTGCGGAAAAAACACCTCACCCCCAACGAACGCACTCAGGCGAAGAAGCGGGTGAGTTAGGGGGCAAGGCTGTTCCTTTCTGCCAGAACCTAACGATTCTGCGTCATTCCGGCCCAGCGAGCGATAGCGAGCGCCGAGCCGGAACCCAGCGCAAATGCCAAAACGCGAAGCGTTTTGTTCCTTGGTTTTCATAATACAAAGGCAAAAGGCTGCGCCTTTTGACAGTGGCGCTGGATACCGGATCAGCGGTCGCTGCGCTCCCTTGTCCGGTATGACGATGCATAGACATGAACAGCCCTGAGTTAGGGGGGGGATTATCCTTGACTGTGTAAAAAGGGTTACTTCACCACAGACACGGCCATGTTGGGGTTGGCGGGATTGACGATCAATTCCTGCCGTGCGGGGGAAATCAGCACGTCCATGTCCTCCATGGGAACGGCCCCCAAAAGAACTTCATTGCCCAAAACCAAGGCGCCAACGTAGCACTGACGATTATCAAACGCCACCTTCACGGGCCCCACATAGGGAACGCGGTGCACAGACCCATCGGCAATGCGGGCTTCGCGGTATTCCAACGTTTCCAGTTGCAACTGCGATACCACATGGGGCGGCAAACACAAATGCAACGCCCCTGTATCCACCAACGCGGACACCTCAAGGGGGCGCAAGGCCGGATCTCTGGGATTACTCAGGGTAAGGGGGGCGTAAACAAGGCGCATAAACACCTCTTGAAACACAAAAACACCTTAAGACTTTCCCATAAGGAAGGGAAAAAATCAAAAGGAATGTGGTTGGGGATTATCCTTGGGTTCGGTCTGGTATTAGGCTTGCAACCGCTTTTCGGAGGTTTTCAGGGGACCAGATAGCCTCTCCCTTTCCTTGAGAGAAACCTCGCACGAATTGCTCTTGGCAATACTGACACAGGATATTGACGGCTCCCCGAGTTGTTTCTTCATTAAAAAGCGGAGATCCTTGGGTGTTTTTTAGACCTTCTAAAATCTTTTTGAAAGGAATCTCTTTATTACTCCAATAGTATGTCAAAAATCTTCTTTCAGGCGTTTCAGGATTTTTAGGCCTTTCAGGCGATTGATTATTGGTATAAACTGCAGGATAAAATACAGAAATAGCCCCTTGTTCGGCACCATTCGAATAGGATAATTCCATTTCTTTTAATGCAGAATCATACAGTCGACGATGATAGATTTCAGGCAGCCCTTTGGGTTTCCTGCTTGCCAAATATGCAGTTAATTCAGTTAGAAAAGTACCCGCCAAATCATCTTTACCATATCCAAATGTACGCTCAGCACCGTCTGATATTCGACGAAAAACTGGGGTCAAATCTTTTGGTACAAGACCCTTTTTCAAAGCCTCTTCCCACGCCAGCAATCGTTGCGTGACTCTACTAAAGAAATCTAATGTTTTGCGGGGGGGGGGGGCGTTTGTGACATGTTTTAAATCCATCAATAAAAATTATAAAATATGTTATAATAAATCCACGAGGATGTCACAAGAAAAAAATAAGGCTGCCGGTTCTTTTTGACTTTTCTATAAAAAAAGGTTAGACTGGTTGACATGATCCAAGATCAAGCAGAGATTCCGGATGGAAAACGTAGGGGCTTTTGAGGCCAAAACCCATTTTTCCGAATTGTTGCGTCAGGTGGAGGCTGGAGACACCATCATCATTACCCGTCATGGCCGTCCCGTGGCGCGTTTGGTGGGATGGGATGCCGACCTTGAAACAATCCAAGAGGACAAAGCGAGCAAAGCTGTTTCTGTTCTCCATGCCTTTGTTCGGCCCCCTTTGCCCACAGGCATGACGCGGCGAGATGTCATTGAAGACGGTCGTAATTCATCATGATGGTTTTGGATTGTTCCGTGGCCGCCGCCTGGGTTTTTCAAGACGAGCAAACGCCAAAAGCCCTGCAGATCCTAGAGCGGATTGGCAAAGATGGAGCCATCGTCCCGCCCCTGTGGCACGATGAACTGGGGAATGTTTTGATGGTGGGCTATCGTCGGGGGCGATTATCCCAAGATCAAGTCACACTCTTTTTAAACGCCGTGGCGGATTTGCCCCTGAAAACAGCAGAGGTTGTAACGGTCACAAAACGGGGACTCTGGCATGAAAAAGCATCGTGGGGATTGTCGGGATACGATGCGGCCTATCTGCATTTGGCCCTGCAACGCAAAATCCCCTTGGCCACGCTGGATCAAACATTGGCCGCAACAGCCATGAAGCTGGGGGCTTGTGTGATGTAGGGGCCTCTGCCGAACACTGCAGGCAACTGGAGGATAGAGATTTAGAAAGGCAAAAGCCTAAAAAAGGAAAATGGCCAATCCAACCACAAACAAAACCCCCGTTATGCCCCTCACCATCGGAGTCTAACCCCGAACACCGATGACACATCCCAAACACCTCCACCACCGAGGCGCGAGGCTGAAAGTCGAGATCCTTGGCCTTAGCAGGGATCAGGGCAGACAGCTCTGCATCGCAAAATTCCCGCGCATCGCCGCACGCATCACAGATGAGGAACTGGCCTTGTGCCTGCTAGGGTGATAACACGGCACATAGGCATTCAGCGCGTGGATTTTATGCACCAACCCCTGCACCTCTAAGAAATCAATGGCGCGATCCTAGAGGACCCCAGCAGAGATGGCAATTTTCTGCCTTACTTTCGTCTTAGGAATGCAGGAATTTCAAGCTCTTCATCCACCGCAGGCAAGGGAGACGATTTTGAGATGTCTTGTTTTTGGTGTTCAACAGCGGCGTCAATGGGCTGAGGACGGGAAGATGCAGCACCCTCTCCCTTCCCAGGTTTTCCCGCAACAGTTTGGGCCAAACGACCAAAAAGAGACGGCTTTGAAGAAGAAGCATCCCCAAGATCAGAGAGAGGGGGAAGAGAAGACGAAGCGTCACGAGCAGCAGAAGAAGTTTGTGCAGAAGAAACGGGGCTAACAAACGGGCTCTCCGCCCGTGGTGCAGGATTAACCAAAACCGCAGGGGCAGCGGCAATGGGTTCAGGCGCAGAAACCGTTTCCAAACGAGGGGGGACAACCTCCGCCCGCACGTCAGCACGGACCGCGGGGGGAGTCATAAAGACACCAGAAACATCTTCAGCAAACTCTCTATGAGGATAGGGGGAAGAAGGCTGTTGCAGGGCCATCCCTACACCTTGGCCAGCCACAGGATATCCACCCGCGGCTGCGCTGTGGGGCGCAGGGTGTTGGGGAGCATAGTTGTTGGGGGCATGGCCGCCGCCAACAGGGGCCTGTGCTGGGGTCGCCGAAACAGGGGACCGTGACGCATGGTCAATCGGTTTGGCCGCAGGACGAGGGGCAGCGTCAATGCCCGTGGCCACAATGGAAATCCGAATTTTCCCCTGAACACTGTCATCAAAGGTGGAACCAAAAATGATGTTGGCATCGGCGTCAACCTCTTCGCGGATGCGATTGGCGGCTTCGTCAATTTCAAACAGGGTCATATCTTTGGAACCGGTGATGTTAATCAAAACACCGCGGGCACCTTTCATGGATACATCATCCAGCAACGGATTGGAAATGGCGGCCTCGGCGGCGGTGACGGCGCGGTTTTCGCCCTCGGCCTCTCCGGTGCCCATCATGGCTTTGCCCATTTCCATCATCACAGTGCGAATATCGGCAAAATCCAAGTTCACCAACCCTGGCATGACCATCAAATCGGTTATACCGCGAACGCCAGAATGCAGAACATCATCCGCCATTTTAAACGCATCGGCGAAGGTGGTTTTTTCATTGGCCAAACGGAACAGGTTTTGGTTTGGAATCACAATCAGGGTATCCACAACCTGCTGTAGGGCATCCAGTCCAGCCTCGGCCAGACGCATGCGGTGGGCACCTTCAAAATGAAAAGGCTTAGTGACAACGCCCACGGTTAAAATGCCTTTTTCCCGAGCAACACGGGCAATCACAGGGGCCGCCCCTGTGCCAGTTCCCCCGCCCATACCGGCGGTGATAAAGACCATGTTGCTGCCGTGCAGGTACTCAATGACTTCATCCAAGGCCTCTTCCGCTGCGGCCTTTCCAATTTCCGGACGGGATCCCGCACCGAGGCCACGGGTAATGTTCATACCGAGTTGAACGCGATTGGGGCATTCCGACTGGGCCAAAGCCTGCGCATCCGCATTGGCCACGACAAATTCAATGCCCTGCAGGTTGGCACGGATCATGTTATTGACAGCATTGCCGCCGGCACCCCCCACACCAATGACGGTGATTTTGGGTTTTAAATCAAAATCATCTTTTGGAATGCTCATATGAATGGCCATGGAAACCTCTTAGGCAGCGAGAAAATCACGATATCGTCCGATAGTACACACCTGCTTTGGGAATCACAAGGGGAAAATCGGTTTGGGCGCGTGGAGGAAAATTGGCAGGCATCCTTGAATGTTTTACCTTTCTTGTGATAAGGTAAATTGTTTTTCATCTATACTATGTGTTTTTTATGGTGCCCTCCCCTGCTGCTGTTGTTGGTCATAGCGTTTCTGTTGAGGCGGATGCCCTATTAACTCCAGAGGCTCTATCGTTTCTGGCCGATCTTCATCGTCATTTTGATCCTGAGCGGCGGCTTTTGCTGCAAATGCGGCGCACGCGCCAACAGCAAAGAGATGCGGGCGTCTTGCCCCAATTTTTGAAGGAAACGGCGCACATCCGGCAGGACCCCCACTGGAGGATTGCCAGCATTCCCAGAGATTTGATGGATCGCCGCGTAGAAATCACCGGACCAGTGGACCGCAAAACTGTCATTAACGCCCTAAACTCCGGTGCCAACGGGTTTATGGCGGATTTCGAGGATTCCACCGCCCCTACGTGGAGCAACATCCTGCAGGGTCAGGTGAATCTGTATGATGCTGTGCGGCGGACCCTGCGTTTGATGACAGAAACCAAAACCTATACCCTATCGGAAACACCGGCGGTTTTGATGGTCCGCCCCAGAGGATGGCATTTAACTGAGGCCCACGTTCAGGTGGACGGCGCGTCAATGTCGGCCAGTTTATTTGATTTTGGGGTGTTTGTGTTTCACAATGCGGCGGCTTTGTTGGCACGGGGAACGGCCCCATATTTTTATCTGCCTAAACTGGAAAGCCATCTTGAGGCCCGTTTATGGCGCAGTGTTTTAGAACGCGCTGAACATCTTTTGGGTCTTCCCCAAGGAACGTTTCGGGTGACGGCTCTGATTGAAACCCTCGGGGCCGCTTTTGAGGCCGAAGAAATTCTGTATGAACTGAAAGATCACATCGTGGCCCTGAACTGTGGCCGATGGGATTATATGTTCAGTTATATCAAAAACCTTCGGGCCCATGCCCATTATCTTTTGCCGGATCGGGCCTGTGTGACGATGCAAACGCCCATGATGAATGCCTATGTGCGTTTGGTAATTGCGGCGTGTCACAAACGGGGGGCCTATGCCATGGGGGGCATGGCGGCACAGATTCCCATTAAAAACAATCCAGAGGCCAACGAGGAAGCCCTTGCCCGCGTTCGGGCGGATAAAGAGCGCGAAGCTCGCTTGGGCCATGATGGAACATGGGTGGCCCATCCAGGGTTGGTGTCATTGGCGCGGCAAGCCTTTCCGCGCATAGATCAGCGGGATGTCATTCCCGATATATCGGACATAACTCCATCGTTGCTGTTAACCCCCCCTGAGGGAGATTTGACAGAGGCAGGCCAGCGCATGAACATGCGTGTGGCGATGACGTATCTGGCCTCTTGGTTGTCTGGTGTGGGATGTGTCCCCATCCATCATTTGATGGAGGATGCCGCCACAGCAGAAATTTGCCGTGCCCAGTTATGGCAGGCGTTGCACCATGGTGTAACGCTCAGCGATGGACAAACCTTCACGCGGGACCTCTTTGATCTTTGGTTTGCCCAAGAGTCTGAAGCTCTGGATGTTCCCAACGGGGTGGCAGCCCAAGGCTTGCTGTATGATCTGTGCGTGCGGCAGGATTTTGTGGAATTCCTGACCTTGCCCGCCTACGACCGTTTGATCCAAAAAATGTGACAGAGCTTTGGATTTTTGCATTCTCTTGCAGCGAAAGGGAAATCGTGGTCTAAAAAAGAAGTCAGATGTATTCTGAATCCTTCTTTTTAGCTTTTTGGGTTTTCATGCACGCCATTGCTGCCATTTCTCTGGTTGATCTTTGGAAAACCTATAAGGGGCAAGAGGTCCTGCGCGGGGTTTCCTTGGTGGCGGATGATCATGATGTGGTCACCATTGTGGGCAGCAGTGGATCAGGGAAAACCACATTGCTGCGATGTATCAATCTGCTGGAAATTCCCGATGCGGGGGAAATCCGCATCAAAGATGAATTGGTGGAAATCAACCATTCACGGGCATTATCCAAACCTGTGCGGGCCAAGCAGGTCCAGCGTCTCCGCCGCATGATTGGTATGGTGTTTCAGCAGTTTAACCTGTGGAGCCATATGACCATTTTGGAAAATGTGATTGAAGCCCCGATTCATGTTCTTGGCCTTCCTAAAAAAGAAGCCTTGGAACGCGCCGAGCATTACCTGAACAAAGTGGGATTGCTGCGCAAAAAAAACGAATACCCTATTGTTCTTTCCGGCGGGGAAACCCAACGTGCCGCCATTGCCCGTGCATTGGCCATCGAGCCCAAGGTCGTTTTGCTGGATGAACCCACCTCGGCCTTGGACCCCGAATTGGTGGGGGAAGTTCTGGGGGTGATCCGCGGGATTGTTGAGGAAGGCCGCACCGTGGTCATGGTCACCCATGAAATGCAGTTTGCCTTTGAGATTTCAACACAGATTCTGTTTTTGCAGCAAGGAAAAATTGCAGAACAAGGCCCCCCCTCCACCATCATGACAGCCCCTAAAACAGAAGCCTTTCAAAAGTTTCTGATGCGGTTTTCCGGCAGCCGACATTTTATACGAAATGCTCCTGTTGTCAGTGGCACTCCACGGTGGGACATGTGGGACCCTGGCCTTTAACACATTCATGCTTTAACCAACAAGGGAAGAAACCATTATGACAGAATCCCCCATCGTCATTAAAAAATACGCCAACCGCCGTTTATACAATACAGAAGAAAGTCGGTATATCACCCTGCGGGATTTATCTATTTTGGTAAAACAAGACAAAAGTTTTGTGGTTCAGGACGCCAAAACGGGCGAGGATATGACCCGTTCTGTGCTGGCGCAATTGATTTTGGATTTGGATGTCACCAACGAAGCCCCCCTGCTGCCTGTGGATTTTCTGCGGCATCTGGTGCGGTTTTATGATGATCGGCTTCGCTCCTTCATTCCATCCTATTTGGATATGGCCATGACGGTGTTTTCCGAAAACCAAGAGCGCATGAACAATTATGTACATCAGGCCCTGACCCCGCTGGATGATATGCGCCGGTGGTATCGGGGATGGTTTCAGCAATCGTTTTCCTTTTTTCAGCCCTTTCCATTTTTAGGGCGCAATCCTTTTGCCCCTTCACCCTCTGAACTCACAGGGGAGGCCGCCCAAATCCAAGCCTTGCAAACGGAAATCGAACGCCTTAAACAGGAACTCCTTTCCTTGAAAGAGCCTAAAACACGCTAGAAAAAACGTCTAATAAAAACCAAAGGATTTTGCTGATGTCTTCTTCTTTCCCTGTTGTTGGTCAGCCAGCCCCTATATTTTCTGTCACTGATGAAACGGGAAAGCCTGTTTCTCTGTCAGATTTTTTGGGTTCGTACGTGGTTTTGTATTTTTATCCCAAAGACGATACCCCCGGATGCACCAAAGAGGCCTGTAGCTTTCGCGACCACCTAGAAACCTTAGCCGCCCAAGGCATTGTCGTTTTGGGGGCCAGTCGGGATGATGCGGCCCAGCACAAAAAATTCATTCAAAAATACAGTCTGAATTTTCCCTTGTTGGTGGATACGGATGGGGCTTTGTGCGCCGCTTACGGCACATGGGGAGAAAAGAGCATGTACGGAAAAACCTATATGGGCGTTTCCCGAACAACGTTTATTATTGATCCCAAGGGAACCTTGATTCACATCATCACCAAAGTGTCGGTTGAAACCCACGCCAAGGATGTGGAAGCCATCATCAAAGCCCACCGAGAGGGTTAATCCAAACTTTAACATGAGCGAATCCTCCTTTACCCTTTATTATCATTGGCTATCGCCAGCCTGCCGCTTTGTCATGGCGGTGATGGCGGAATATGGGATTCCCTATCAAAAGGTTTTAGAGAAAACGTGGGAACGTCGCAAAAAATTCTATCAAATCAACCCTGCCGGCACGGTTCCCGTTTTGGTTTCGCCCAAGGGGGATGTGTTTGTGGAATGGTACGCCATTATTGAGGCTTTGCATGACACCCCGCAAGTGGGATCTCTCCTGCCCCTATCGGTGCGGGACAAGGCCGAGGTGCGCCGTCTGATTTTTTGGTTTATGACCTCATGCGACCGTGAAGTCACGGATTATCTGTTGCAGGAAAAGGTGTTTAAACGTTTTCTTCGTGACAACACCCCCAATGCCTCAGCCCTGCGGGCAGGTTTGACCAATTTGCGCACCCATTTGGGGTATATTGATTTTCTGATGGAACGACGTCACTGGCTGGCGGGGGATCAACTGAGCTTGGCGGATTTTGCGGCGGGTGCCCATCTATCGTGTATCGATTATCTGGGTCATGTGCCTTGGCAGGATTTTAACGATGCCAAAGACTGGTACACCCGCCTGAAATCCCGCCCCAGTTTTCGGTGTGTTTTAGAGGATGTGGTGCCCAGTGTCCCCCCTGTGCCCTCATTTGCAGCTTTGGATTTTTAAGGGGATTCTTTGTCTTTGAATGAATCTTTGCTTAATGCCTTCCCTACCCTTTCCCCCGGCCATGTCTGGTTGGTGGGGGCGGGTCCTGGGGATGTGGGTTTGTTGACGTTGCATGCCCTCAGTGCCCTAAAGCAGGCCGATGTGGTTTATTATGACGCTTTGATCCCTCAGGATATTTTAACGTTAACCCCTGCCACCTTGATTTATGCCGGAAAGAAAGCAGGGGAATCCTGCCGTCAGGATCGCATCACGCAGGATCTGATTGATGCGGCCCGCGCCGGCCACCGTGTGGTGCGCCTGAAAGGGGGCGACCCCTTGGTGTTTGGGCGGGGGGGGGAAGAAATGCAGGCCCTGCATGCCGCAGGCATCCCTTGCCGCATCATCCCAGGCGTAACGGCCGCCCAAGGGGCCGCCGCCTGCAGCCAAATTCCCCTGACGCACCGCGATCATAACAGTGCGGTAACGTTTCTTTCTGGCCATCAGGCGGAAACCCTTTACGGCGAAGCTTGGCATGATATTGGCCTGCGTTCCCCCCTGCTGGTATTATATATGGGATTAAAAAATTTTGATAAAATTCGTCTTCGCCTGCTGGAGATTGGCCGCTGCCCCACCCAGCCCGTGGCCTTTATCAGCGCCGCCACCACGCCCCAACAAAAAACAGTTTTTACAACCTTGGGGGAGAGTTTAACGGTTTGGCCCAGCCTATCGGGCCCCGCCATCATTATGATCGGGCACGGAGTGGGGCAGGGCCTGTCCCCTGAATAACGCTGCCAGTTTTATTTTCTTTACCCCAGAAAAGATGCGATGACCCTGCGTCCATCCGTCCCTGTCCCTAGATCAGGATCCACCGCTCGCTCAGGATGGGGCATCAGGCCCAAAACGGTTTTGGTTTCGTTAAAAACCCCAGCAATATCATCAACGGAACCGTTGGGATTATCGGTATAGCGATAGGCAATGCCGTCTTGATCCTGCAAACGGGCCAAATCTGAGGGATCCAAAAGATAGCATCCATCGTGATGGGCAATGGGCATGGACAATGTTTGCTTGTCTTTCGCATCCTGCAGCATCACAGTGCGGTGAATAAATTTCAAACCTTGGTTGCGCCGCAGGGCCCCTGGCAACAGGTGGGCCTCTGTTAAAATTTGAAAACCGTTACAAACCCCCAAAACCTTGCGGCCTTGGTGGATATGGCGGCGAATTTCCGGCATAATCGCCGCATGGGCAGCCATGGTGCCACAGCGCAAATAATCCCCATAGCTGAATCCCCCAGGCAAGGCCACCAAATCCACAGAGGGCAAAGAAGTATCTTGGTGCCAGATCATGAGGGGGGCCACCCCCGTGATGGTTTTCAGAGCCACGGCCATATCCCGATCACAATTGGACCCAGGAAAAACAATAACCGCACTACGCATGGGAAGATTTCTCGTTGGGGGTAGCTTTTTCATCCCCTGGTAAGACAGAACGAATCCCCTCCCAAGGGCTTTCAAAATCAAAAGTTCGGAAGGCTTGGTTGAGGTGTACAGGCTCGTACACCACCCCTTGACGGTCGGGATCATAGCGCACTTCCACGTAACCGGTTAACGGGAAATCCTTGCGCAGGGGGTGCCCCTCAAAACCATAATCCGTTAAAATGCGACGCAAATCAGGGTGATCCGCAAAGCGGATGCCCAGCATGTCCCACGCCTCTCTTTCCCACCAATTGGCCACCGGAAATAGGGGGATCAAGGTAGGCACGAGCAAGCCTTCTTTCACCGCCACCTTAAGGCAGACCCGCATATTATGACGCAAAGACAAAAACTGATACACAACATCAAAACGACTGTCTCGGGCTGGATAATCCACGCCGGCAATATCCATCAACTGATGACAAAGGATGGCGGGATCGTCGCGCAAAAAACGGGCAACATCCACGAGGTTGCGTGTATCAGTGCGCAGCGTCAGGGTGCCAAAGCGCGTGGATTCCACGGACACCAAACCAGAAAAACGGCTTTGGACCGCTTGAGCCATAGCGTCCACAAGATCTGAGGAGGGGGTATAAATCATGATCGGCGCAACGTCTTTTTTATGCTACGCAACATGTCCTATCATGCCTCAAAGGCATTGGCAATCTCAGATGTTGACGGGACTAAACACATAACCAACCCAAACACAAACAAAACCCCCGTTATGACCCCATACCCTCGGGATCTGACCCCGAACACCGATGACACATCCCAAACACCTCCACCACCGAGGCGCGGGGGTAGAGAACACCAAAACCCACAGCTATGGCTCAGGCGGCTTGGCTCTCTCTGCGCCAAACAGGGAAAGGATCCGGCAATTTTGACCATTGTGTTATATTAAGGGTCTTTGCCTGATCATCCCCCACCAGACAGGCATCCAGTTCGCGGCGAATCCATGCTTGGTCGTAATCAATGCCTATGAACACCAACTCTTGACGGCGATCCGCATAGACAGGATGCCAATTTTTTTTCAAATGTTTGTGCCATTCCTTGTCTTGTGGCCACCGTTCTTTGGGTATATTTGTCCACCAAATACCCATGGCTTCTGTTTGCACCACAGCACCTGCCTGATGAAGGTCCCCCACCCATTCAGGGCGGCTCGCCAACCAGAAAAATCCCTTGGCACGAAGGATCCCCGGCCATGGTTTTTGGGTAAAGGCATGAAACTTAGCGGGATGAAAGGGGCGACGCGCTCGATAAACAAAGCTTTTGATACCGTATTCCTCTGTTTCTGGTTTGTGGTCCCTAAAGCTATAAAGTTCTTGTGACCACAGGGGATAGGTTTCGGCCTCCCCTTCTTTGAACAGCCCTGTGTTTAAAATGGCCGACAGGGGAATGTTCCCGCGCTCTGCTTCGATAATGCGGGCAACGGGGTTAAGGGCTTTGATGACCTTATACACCGTGGCTTTGGTTGCGGCATCCACCAGATCAATTTTGTTCAGCACAATCACGTTGGCAAACTCAATTTGTTCCACCAATAGGTTCACCAGCGGGCGAACATCATCGTCTCCCAGAGATTCCCCGCGATCTTTCAGGAAATCCTGACTGGAATAGTCTTTGAGCAGGCTGGCAGCATCCACCACCGTAACCATGGTATCCAGCCGCGCCACATCCGATAGGCTGTTGTCATTTTCATCCCGAAAACTGAACGTGGCCGCCACAGGCATAGGCTCTGAAATGCCGGTGGATTCTATCACCAAATAATCATAGTGGCCTGATTCTGCCAAGGCCCGAACTTCTTGCAGCAAATCCTCTCGCAAGGTGCAGCAAATGCAACCATTGGACATTTCCACCAGATTTTCTTGTGTATGGGAAACCCCCGTATGATCCCCTGCCACCAATGCGGCATCAATATTCACCTCACTCATATCATTCACAATCACCGCCACTTTACGCCCTTCCCGATTATTCAAGATATGATTCAGCAACGTGGTTTTTCCGGCACCCAAAAAACCAGAAAGAACCGTAACGGGAAGCAACTTTGATTTTGATATCAATGACATGGCTTGACCTTTTTGATAGACTAGGGATGTTATTATGTTATGTTATAATATAACAATATAGCCTGTCAACTCAAACAAAGCCAAGATCCCCACCATCACCCTTTGGGTTTTAAACACCGATGACACATCCCAAACACCTCCACCACCGAGGCGCGAGGCTGAAAACCAAAGTCTTTGGCCTTGGCAGGAATCAGGGCAGACAGTTCCCCATCACAAAATTCCCGCGCATCCCCGCAGGCATCGCAGATAAGGAACTGGCACGCCTTATGCCTGCCAGGGTGGTGACACGGAACATAGGCATTCAGCGCATGGATTTTATGCACCAGCCCCTGTTGTTCCAGAAAATCAATGGCGCGGTACACTGTGGGGGGCTTGGGGGAGCCAATGCCCTTTTGCCGCAGCACCTCGATCATGTCATAGGCCTTGGCCGGCGCATGATGGTCCCACAGATACTCCAGCAGCACCGTGCGGATCGGTGTCATCTCCAAGGTATGCGTGCTACAATAGTGTGTTATGGCAGCGGGAATCATGGTGCTTTCCTTTGCATCAGAGGATGTTGCGGCGGCGTGGATGCCCCGTTTTGTGGCCAGCTGGCCACCAGAAACAATCCGGCAATGACGAGAATAAGGCCGCCTGCCAGCACGCCCAACAAGGCATGAACACCACGCAGCAGGTTTTCAGAGGCACCAAACGCCTTCAATAAGCCTTTTTTGGACTGCACAGCCAAAACAGCCAGTGTGGCGGTGGTGATAAACGTTCCCAACCCCATGGCCAAGGTGGCCAGCACGCCCGCCCAGACTGCCCCCACGATGCAGGCAAAAACCAGCAACAAAATCGCCCCCGTACACGGGCGAATGCCAATAGAGACAATCATCAAGGCAAGCGAGCGCGTGTCGCGGGTGGCAGCGACGGCGGCAGGATCCATGCCGTGATTGCAACCTTCGTGGTGGTGGTGGTCATGCTCCCCTCTAAGGTGCCATGCTTCCCGCACACCGCGTGTCAGCAACATCAATCCAACCAATGCCATAAAGCCGTAGCCTGCCACTTCCAGCCACGCCGCCGCATTTTCGGTTTGCTGGCGTGCCAGTCCTAAAATCTGATACAGCCCCAGCACCAGCACAATCGCGGTTATGCTTTGCAGCAAAGACGACAGACCAGAGACAACAATCCCCCGCCGCAGGGTGTGCCTGCCGGCCAGCAGATACCCCGTGACAATCATCTTGCCATGCCCTGGCCCGACGGCATGAAAAATACCATACAAAAACCCCACCATCACAATAGACAGAGTGGCTGCCAGCGAATGGGTTTCCGCCACCGTCCGCAACTCTGTACCCAAGGTTTCATGAAACACTTTTTGTTGCGCCTGCACCCACAAAAGTGCGGCTGCAAAAGACTCTTTCAAAGCAGGCAGGAACACCAGCAAGACTGCTGCCAAGCCAGCCAACACCGCAAACACAATCAAGCGGGTCTTGGGCGCGTTCTGCGCGGGATGGGCATAGGGGGTATCCGAGTGGTGATGGCTGCAACCCGCGTGATGATCGTGGTGATGGTGTTCGTGTTTTATCATATCCTACTCATGCTTATTTTTATTTAAAGAACAATGCACGTGCACACGTTCTGCAAAGAATCGCCCTAAATCCTCAGGGGCCTTGGCATTTTTATCCAGCGCCCCTGCCATAGCTATGACGGCAACATCGGGTTTGGGACGCTCTAGGGTTGCGTGACACAAGGGGGTGTTTTTGATGATCACGCCATCTTTGATGTGTTTCATTTCAATATAATAACTGGGGTCATAAATACGATAGCTGACCTTGTGTTGATAAGGATTGACTGGGTTTTTGAGCAGAAGGGTAAAAGACAGGCTGATGCGCTTGCCCTTGAGGTTAGAGGTTACGTCCTTGTAGCCTGAAAACGTCAAGCGGGTTTTGTCCGCGTCCATATACGTGAAATAGCTGTAATCTTTAAGATTATTCAGGTTGTCTTTCCCCAGTTCCAACAGTTTATCGGGGTGAATCTTGCCCCCCTTCCCCACCCCAAAATCCTGCAACGCAAATTCCGTATAAAATTCATCAAACAGCCACGTTTCCCGCAATCCTGTTATATGTCCTGCGGCATCGGATACAATTTCCGACTGCACATCAATCCAAGCATGAGGATGCGCCTGCGCAGGCGGTGTCTGAAGCACAATAAACCCACAGACGGCAACAAAAAAAGAGGGTGAAGCGTGCAAAATTTTTCTAGCCAAGGCTCGGATGGTGTTATAGTATAACATATCGTATTCCTGAGGGGCAATCAAAACCATGAGTCATTTTACACCTAAGCCAACCTTTCTATCACAGTCTGCGGGGGTGCGCTTGCTTTTTGTGGGGGTGGTCCTGGCGGTGGTGTGGGCCTTGGTGAGCATTGTTGTGCTATGAGTCTTGTGTTTGAAAACCTAACGGCAGGTTACGACAGGCACCCCGCCGTACATCACCTGTGCGGCACGCTGAGGGACAACAGCCTAACGGCCATTA
This sequence comes from Alphaproteobacteria bacterium, assembly GCA_044371315.1. GTDB lineage: Bacteria > Pseudomonadota > Alphaproteobacteria > JAJTHO01 > CANGYM01 > CANGYM01. The sequence goes on from JBILTX010000003.1 coordinate 29,555, forward strand.
TTGGTCCCAATGGGGGCGGGAAAAGCACGTTGTTAAAGGCGATAATGGGCATGATCAAGCCCCTTTCCGGCAGCATTAAGAAAAATGGCACTTGCCGCATCGGCTATTTGCCGCAGGTGGCGGAGATTGACCGCACCTTTCCCATGTCGGTGTTTGATACGGTTTTGCTGGGATTTTGGCCGGTGTGCGGCATTATGGGCGGGATCAATAAACATCAACGCCATGAAGCCCTGCACGCGCTGGAAAAAGTGGGGATGGACTCGTTTGCCAGCCGTCCCGTTTCCGCACTCTCCTCAGGGCAGTTTCAGCGCGTGTTGTTTGCGCGCCTGATGGTACAGAATGCTGATATTCTGCTGCTCGATGAACCCTTTGCCGCGATTGACAGCCGCACCACCGCTGATTTATTGCAGGTTTTATTAGACTGGCACAAAGCTGGCAAAACCGTGGTCGCCGTGGTGCATGATTTGCCGCAGGCCCGCGCTACGTTTCCCGAAGCCTTACTCTTGGCGCGGGAATGCATCGCTTGGGGCAACACCACCGATGTCATGACCGAGGAAAACCTGCGCAAAGCCGACACGCTGGCGCGGGAATGGCATGATCACGGCGAGGTCTGCGCCGCATGAGTCTCTACACCACCCTGATTGCCCCCTTTGTTGAGTATGGGTTTATGAACAAGGCGTTGCTAGGCTGTATTCTGCTAAGCCTGAGCAGTGCCCCGCTGGGGGTGATGTTGATGCTGCGGCAAATGAGCCTGATGGGCGATGCCATGGCCCATGCCGTGTTGCCGGGCGTGGCGGTGGGGTTTTTGCTGGGCGGGGCGTCGTTGCCGCTGATGAGTTTGGGGGGATTTGTGGCCGGTGTTATGATTGCGGTGTTGGTAGGGCTGGCCACCCGCAGCACCACCCTAAAGGAAGATGCCAATCTGGCGGCGTTTTACCTCATCGCGCTGAGTTTGGGGGTGCTGCTGATTTCCGTCAAAGGAAACACGGTTGACCTGATGCACCTGCTGTTCGGCAGTGTACTGGCGGTGGATGATGCGTCGTTGCACCTGATGGCGGGGGTTTCGTCGTTCACGCTGATCACCGTTGCGCTGTTTTATCGGGGGCTGTTGGCCGAGGCCTTTGACCCTGTGTTTGTGCGTTCCGTTTGCAAGGGGGCGGGGGCGTTCCACCTGTTATTCCTCGTTCTGGTGGTGGTGAATTTGGTGGCGAGTTTTCAGGCTTTGGGTACGCTGATGGCGGTGGGGCTGATGATGCTGCCTGCTGTGGCGGCCCGTTTCTGGGCGCAAGGATTTGCCCCCATGACCATGATCGCCGCTGGTATTGGCGTGACTGCCAGCATCGGCGGCTTGCTGATTTCCTATTACATCAATGTGCCGTCTGGCCCTGCCATTATTTTGTGGGCTGGCACGATGTATCTGCTGTCTCTGCTGTTTGGGCGGTTTGGCAGTGTGCGGGCACGCTACTTTCCCTTTAAGCACCTGAATCAATGATGGAGACTTGCATGAAAAAAATACGCAACGCCTTTCTGCTCAGCCTAGGGCTCATCGTGGGGGCAGCCTCGGCGGATGCGGCGCCGCTGAAGGTGGTGGCCAGCTTTACCGTTCTTGGGGATCTGACCCAACAAATCGGCGGCGATGATGTCGCCGTGACCACGCTGGTGGGGGCAGACGGCGATACCCACGTTTATCAACCGACCCCGAACGATGCCAAAGCCCTGAAAGAGGCAGATCTCATTGTGGTCAATGGCCTTGGGTTTGAAGGTTGGATGAGTCGTCTGATTGAGTCATCAGGCACAAAAGCCCCCGTGGTGACCGCCAGCCAAGGCATCGCCAAAACCCTCACCATCAAAGAAGAGGAAGACGGTCACGATGAACACAAAGAGGGGCATCATCATCACGGTGGCACCGATCCCCACGCCTGGCAGAGCCTGACCAATGGGCGCGTGTATGTGAAAAATATCGCGGCTGCCTTGCAAAAAGCCGATCCCGCCAACAGTAAGGACTATGCAGAAAGAGCCTCAAAACTGGATGCGGAACTCGCGGCCCTAGACGCTTGGGTGAAAAAAGAAATTGCCCGCGTTCCCGCTGAAAAACGCCGCGTGATTACCACCCACGATGCCTTTGGGTATTTTGCCGATGCGTATCAGGTGACGTTCCTCGCCCCCACCGGCTTTAGCACCGAAGATGAACCCAGCGCCAAAGAAATAAAGACCTTGGTCAAGCAGGTGAAATCCGGCCAAACACGCGCCCTGTTTTTTGAAACCATGAGCAACCCCAATGTGATTCAACAACTGGCAACCGAGGCAGACGCTGTGGTGGGGCCTGCGCTCTATGCTGATGCCCTCTCGCCTGCCGATGGTCCTGCCCCAACGTATCAGAAGATGTTTGAGTACAATGTGACAGAGCTGGTGAAAGGGATGAAGCAAAACAAGTAACATAGTGTACAGACAGGCACGGCGTGCCACCGCCGCGCCTGTCACTGTGTGACCGCTTCAGGATACGCTTTGAGAAAACGGGTGTTTTCAAGGCGATAGAATGTTCCTTGATCTGCTGTTGTTCTGTTCAGAACGAATCTGCCTTCAACCAAAATCGGTTCCCACGTAAAAGGAATCGGTTGATCCGCCTTCACGTCAATCACCTGATTGTTCGGGGAATGATAGTCAAACGGGCAGGAAGGGGGATACGGCCCCATGAGAAAGTGCCGCTGACCTTCACCCTCATCCAGGGGAAACATATACCCCATGATTTTGACCGTTTGCCCATCGTACTTTTTAATCTCAGGGGTAAATGTTGGGGTTATGAGCCATGTATAGGTATTGGAAAACCCCCCTTGCGCCGGTGCGGGAACTTCAGCAACGTTTTCCCCCACCGCTGCAAATAGATCCCACGAAAGCGCACCATGTTTGGCCTTAATGGGTTCCATGCCATACACATTGCGCCTGTCATCACCAGAAGGTTGCTGACTATACGCCATGAGAGACCGAGAGGAAAGATTTGCCGGAGGGGCCTCGTCCTGAGACGCATCAGAAGAGAACACCCCCGACCCATAAGCCACGAGAAAAGCCCCCATAACAGCACTGATGAAAGCAATGCCTAATTTTTTGCGGTATTCAGGCGTCATGGAGCAACCTTTTTATCCCACCTCACTCATTATACGGATAAGATTGATTTTTTGCAGTAAAAATGTGTTTTTGGGGGTTTTTTTATTTAAAAAAACCCCCAAACCAACCCGCCCTGCAAGACCAATGCGTCGCAGCACTGCTTACGGTTTGCCTTTATCGTGTTTTCACTTTATTTTCGCACTGAGTCGAGAACAAGCTTGGCGGAGCGATGCTTGGTGAATCTAGGTGAGCGACGCTAGGCGCCGTTCTTTAGGCTAGTACGAGAATCAAGGGGAAACATTATGCTAGTAACGCCCTACCCCACCGAGGCTCAGAGCCCACGCATCAATCCCCCCTTTGATGGATGCCACTTGCGGCAGCCCTCTTTGCCGCAGCAGGGACACCGCCTGAAGGCTACGGACACCATGATGGCACAAAACATACAGCGTGTGGGTTTGGGCCAGTGTTTTTAGTGCCTCTTCCTGAGACAGCAATGTGGCCAAGGGACAGGGAAAGACGTCGGGCAGAGAGGCCAGAGCTCTCTCCCAATCCTCCCGAACATCCACGATGATATAGGGGGTTTCTTGGGCCTCTACCTGTTTGGGGGTGACCTCCCAAGGAAAAGAGGTGTCTGGCATCATAGGGAAAAGGCCACCACCGGTTCATGACCAGGCAAATAGGGGGCCGTAGCATCAAACGCCACAAAAGGGGCGGGGTGGCCCTGATCCTGCTTGGTCCACAACACCGCATGACCCACAGGGCCATTTTGCAAAACACCCACGCAGCGCCCACGGGGCACCAACGCTTTAAAAAAAGGAAACGGCGGCACAGACACCGCGCCGCATAAAAGAATCGCATCAAAGGGGCCAAAGTCTGAGGTTGGCTTTGTCAGGGCCTCCTCCACCATAAAGGCATTATCGCAGGACAACAGGCCAAGTTGCCTTTCCCCATGATGGCGCATTCCTTCATCAGGTTCCTGTCCCACCACCGTACCGGCCAAAGACGACAAAAGCGCCACGCTATAGCCAAAATTCGGCCCCACCACCAAAACCAAATCCTGCGGCGCGGGGGAGAGCAAATCAATCAGACGGGCCATCATGAGGGGACTGAGTTCAAAACGCCCCTGCCCCAACGACAGATGCTGGTCCACATAGGCCACGGGGCGCAGGGTGCTGGGCAAAAAATCCTCGCGCGGGATTGTGCGAAGGGCATCAATCAAATGGGGCCACACCACTTTGTTGGTCCGGATCTGGCTTTCGACCATCTGTTGTCGTGCCGCAAAAAAATCCATAACGGGTCCCCGTAAAGGTTCTGGGTTAAAAAAACACCATTATCTTGAAAGAGGCAGCCTGTTGTTGTCAAGGCTTTGTAGGCGTTAAAGCCCAACCCCAACACCATCGAGGATGTCTTTCAGCTCTCCGGTTTTATAAAGGTCTGTGACAATATCGCAGCCCCCAATAAATTCCCCTTTGACATACAGCTGGGGTATGGTGGGCCAGTTGGTGTAATCCTTGATCCCCTGACGCAACGCAGGATCCGCCATAACATTCATGGCCACAAAATTGGCATCCAAACTCTGAAGAATCTGCACCACGCGGGAAGAAAACCCGCACATGGGAAAATCCGCCGTACCTTTCATAAACAAAACCACGGGATTTTCCCGCACCATTTGGTCAATTTGGTCAATGATATTTAAAGTGTCGTTCGTCATAATCCGTCCTTTCGCTTGGGCCCTATTTTATCATAGGGCCCCTTTCGTGTATAGCGACCTTTCATCGGAAATAGGCCTGTCTTTAAGTGATTGCCTGATAGACGTTTTTCAAAAAACATTATCCTTTTTTGAAAAAGATGAAAAAACCCCTTGCCAAGGGGTGCAAAAGGGGGTAAGACAATCCTCCCTTCGGCAGAAAACCGAGTGTTTTTTCGAGAGGGCGCTCTGTGAGATTGTTAATACTAGAAACACACATACGCGATTCATAGAACGTAGTTTTCTATGAAGTCGCGCCCAAAAAGAAATTTGTTGGCGACATGATGAGATCGTCACGTGACCTCGCGTTATCTGGGGTCGTGCGTGACGTAAAGCATAATGCGCAAACAAGTCCTTTGAATGATGATACGTTTAAGACGTAATTGTCAGTGATGATGTTTGTGAGAAGGTAACCGTTATCCTTTATGGATAACAAGTCAAACTTGAGAGTTTGATCCTGGCTCAGAACGAACGCTGGCGGCAGGCTTAATACATGCAAGTCGAACGGGCGTAGCAATACGTCAGTGGCGCACGGGTGCGTAACGCGTGGGAATCTACTCTATAGTACGGAATAACTCAGGGAAACTTGTGCTAATA
>JBILTX010000003.1:37500-44121 GCA_044371315.1 Alphaproteobacteria bacterium
TCAGCGGTGCAAAGGGAGGGCCGCACAGGCCTGTGGGTGCCCATTCGGGGGGGGTATGATGAAAAAATTGCCGCTATTGGGGTGCGTCTGCGCCGGTGGGTCACGTTTCATGGGGTGTGCATCAATGTCACAAACGATTTGACCCCCTATCAGAACATTGTGCCCTGTGGTATTACCCATCATGGGGTGACCAGTTTGGAAGCCTTGGGCTGTTCAGTGACTGTACAGGATGTTGTGCAGGCCATGCGCCAGTCCTTTTTAACAACCCTTCAGGATCGTTTATGATTTTGCTGCCCCGTTATGCTGGAAAAACAATCTTTATTTTGGGATTGGGAAAAACAGGGATGGCGGCAGCGCACAGTTTCCGTGCCTCGGGGGCCACGCTCTTCGGCTGGGATGATGGGGCCGCGGCGCGGGAATCGGCCAAGGCTTTTTTGACAATAAAACCAGCGGATGAATTGCCCCGTTGTGATGCCCTTTTTGTCAGTCCGGGGATTCCGGAATCCCATCCGGCTTTCTTTTTTACGCGGGATCTGCCCCGTTTGAACGATGTGGATTTGCTTTACGAAGCCCACCCCAAAGCCCATTATATCGGCATCACTGGCACCAACGGAAAATCCACCACCACGGCCCTGATGGCGCATGTTCTGGCCACGTGTGGCATCACCCATCAGATGGGGGGCAACATCGGGGTTCCTGTGTTATCCCTGAATCCCCCAAACGGTGGAGAGCGGGTGGTTTTGGAACTTTCATCCTATCAGTTAGACCTTGTGGAACAAATGCGGGTGTCAACCGCAGCCTTGCTGAACGTTACCCCCGATCATCTGGATCGCCACGGCACCATGGCCCATTATGTGGCCGCGAAGCAGAAAATTTTTGCCCGTCAAGACGCCGAAGATCACGCCATCATTGCAATGGATGATGCCTTTTGCCAAAACGTTTATCAGGATCTTTTGATGGAGGGAGGTCGAGCCATTTTGCCCCTGTCCACAGAACGCTCCTTGGATTTCGGGGTGTTTGTGAAGGACGGTCTTCTGTATGATGCCTTAACATCCGGCATTCAGGCGGTTTTGTCTATGACAGAATGCCCCCGCCTGCCAGGGCAACACAATGCCCAAAATGCCGCCGCCGTCTATGCCATGGCGCGGGCCGAAGGTTTGGAAATCCCCCGTATTGTATCCGCCCTGAAAACCTTTCCTGGTCTGGCCCACCGTCAGGAATGGATTGCGCAGGAAAAGGGCGTTGTTTACATCAACGACAGCAAAGCCACCAACAAGGACGCGGCTGCCCGCGCCTTATCCAGTTATGACCGCATTTTCTGGATTGTGGGGGGCAAGCCTAAGGAGGATGATTTATCCTCTCTGGCAACGTATTACCCAAAAATCAAGGGGGCGTATTGCATCGGAGAGGCAGGACCCTCTTTCCATCGCCAACTCACAGCGGCGGGGGTGCCAGCTTGGCATTCCAAAACGTTGCCACAGGCTGTTGCCGATGCACGGCAGACAGCGTTAAAGACTGGCGGTGGGGTGGTTTTGCTGTCCCCCGCCTGTGCGTCCTTTGACCAGTTTAACGATTATGAACATAGAGGGGAGGTTTTCCGAAAAACCGTCCTTGATCTGATGGTGTCCCAACCATGTTAGAGCGCACAGACACAAGCCTGCTGGGGCGGTGGTGGTGGACCGTGGATCAACGGCTATTGGGGGCAACATTTTTGTTAATGGGGCTGGGTATCCTCTTTATCTTGGCCGCCAGTCCAGCGGTGGCGGATCGTATTGATGCATCGTCAAACCAAATGTTTGTTTTGCATCACCTGATGATGTTGCCTGTGGGCATTTCCCTGATGCTCGGGCTTTCTTTGCTGGAAAAAAAGGGATTGGCGCGGGTGGCAGTGTTGGGATTATTGGGCGTTATAGCCGCCCTTGTTCTAACTCTGATTGCCGGAGAAGAGATTAAAGGGGCCCGTCGGTGGGTGTCTTTGGGCTTTTTTTCTTTGCAGGCCTCGGAATTTGCCAAACCCTTTCTGGCCGTCAGTGTGGCCTGGTTTTTGGCTCGTGGCCGTGAAAATCCCCGTGTTCGTGGGAAAACTCTGGCCGTTCTTTTGTTTGGCATAACACTGTTTTTGATTATTTTGCAACCGGATCTGGGAATGAGTGTGGTTTTGACCCTAGGGTTTTTCACGCAGGTTTTTTTGGCGGGCCTGCGCTGGCGATGGATTGTTTTGCTGTGTCTGTTGGCCATTTTGGGGTTGGTGGGGGCTTATCTTCTGCTGCCCCACGTTTCCAGCCGTGTGGATCGTTTTTTAGAAAGCGATGCAGGGGATACCTATCAGATTACCCAATCCCTAAGAGCCTATCGTAACGGGGGTTTTTTGGGTGTGGGTCCTGGTGAGGGAACCATCAAAATGGTCCTGCCCGATGCCCACGCTGATTTTGTGTTTGCTGTGGTCGGGGAAGAGTTTGGGGCCATTGTTTGTTTGTTTATTTTAGGGTTGATCGGATATATTGTTTTACGTGTATGGCGATGCTGTTATTATGAAAACGATGTTTTTTTTATTTGGGCGGGGGCAGGACTCAGTGTGCAAATGGCATTGCAGGCGTTTGTGAATATGGCCTCTTCTTTGGCTCTGATCCCCACAAAGGGCATGACGTTACCCTTTATCAGTTATGGGGGATCTTCGTTGTTGGCATCTTCGGTGGTCATGGGCTTTTTGCTGGCCATGACCCGAAAGCGACCCTCTTTGGGGGGGCCTCATCATGGATAACACCGCAGCCCAAGAACCCCTTTTGTCCCAAAAACCCCGCGCTTTGATTGTCACGGGGGGAACAGGGGGCCATGTGTTTCCCGCCTTGGCTGTGGCGCAACACCTAATCCAGCGTTATGATGTTCATGTTTTGGTGGATGAACGCGGAAAGAATTATCTGAAAATGGATGATCCTTTCACGGTGCATACCATGGACACACGGCCATATGGGGGCGGATCGTTGCGGAAAACCATCAAAGGCGGAGTGACCTTAATTGCGGACGTGATCAAGGCTATGGTTTTAATCCGACGGATTCAACCTCGCTTTGTCATCAGTTTCGGCAGCTATGTCAGTGTGGCGCCTTTGATCGCGGCCCGTCTTTTGCGGATTGAAACCATGGCCCACGAACAAAATGCGGTGATGGGGCGGGCCAATCGTCTGGCATGTCTGGTGGTTAGGCGTGTGGCATTAACGTTTCCCCAAACCCAAGGCATTTCCCCCCGCCTGAAAAAGAAAACGGTGGTGACAGGTATGCCGTTGCGTCAGGCGTTTTTAGAACCTTTGGCCATCAAGGATGAAGCCCGTCCCCATGGATCAGTGAATGTTCTGGTGATGGGAGGCAGTCTGGGGGCCAGACAGCTTGGCCGTCTGGTGCCAGAGGCTGTGGCATTGATGGACCCTACCCATCGTCGCCGTTTACGGATTGTTCAACAGTGTCTGGATGAAGACATGATTCGGGTGAAAGATCACTACAACACGTTAGGGGTCCATTCCGACGTCTCGCGCTTTTTCAAAGATGTGCCGGCTCAAATGACCAAAGCGGATATTATTGTTTCCCGCTCGGGGGCGGGGAGTCTGGCGGAGATTTCCTACATTGGCCGTGCATCCCTTTTGGTTCCGTACCCTTACGCCACGCACGATCATCAAAAGAAAAATGCAGCGTATTTTGGGGATCATGATGCCGCTGTCGTTTTGCACGAGGAAACGTTAACACCAGAAACCCTGAAAGAGCATCTGATCCGCCTGATGGATCATCCTGACATCCGCACCAGCATGGCCGCCAAGGCCAAGGCCCTGCATTTGGCCGATGTGACCTTTTCCGTGGTGGCAGATCGATAAAGTAACCATAGGCCATCTTTTTTTAGGGAACATGTATGCGTATTTTACAAGTCCTGCCTGCCTTAGTTTCTGGGGGGGTTGAACGGGGCACGGTGGAAATTGCCACGGCTTTGCGGATGCAGGATTATCCCGCGTGGGTGGCCAGCAGCGGCGGCCCCTTGGTGGCCGATTTGGAAGATAGGGGTGTTGTTCATTATCGCTTGCCCCTAGCCACCAAAAACCCGTGGATTATGGCAAAAAATGCTGTGGCGTTGGCCTCTCTGATCAAGGATCAGGGTATCCGTGTTGTGCATGCCCGCAGCCGAGGCCCCGCTTGGTCCGCGCTGGCGGCAGCACGTTGTTGCGGGGTACCTTTTGTCACTACCTATCATGGTATATATGGTCAGGGAAGCGCCCTGAAACGGTTTTATAATAGCGTCATGGCGCGGGGGGATGTGGTGATTGCCCCATCACAATTTGCGCGGGATTATCTGATGCGTCATCATCCCCATACAGATCCCCAGCGGGTTGTGGTGATTCCCCGCGGCGTGGATACAGACATTTTTGATCCGGCATTGTGGGCGGGGCAAGCGGAAGAGATTCCAGCCCTTGCTTCCTTGATTCAGCGGGCCGTGCGTCCGTTTTGGGTGCTGCCCGCCCGTTTGTCCCGATGGAAGGGACATGATATCGCCCTGTCCGCCTTTGCCCATTCTGGGGTGGGGGGATCGTTGATTTTTTGCGGTGCGGATACGCCGCAGGCCCCGTATCGTCAGGAACTTAGCCAACGCATCAAAGATCTGGGGTTGGGGGAGCGGGTTTTTTTCGGTAACCTGCCTGCGGATGTCATGCCGGCCCTGTATAGCGCAGCGGATTACGTGCTGTCCCCTGCCCTGAAACCAGAAAGCTTTGGTCGTGTGATTATCGAGGCCGCCGCCATGGGCAAAATTGTCATCGCCACCGATCACGGCGGAGCGGCAGAATCCATCCTTTCGGGACAAACGGGATTTTTGATCCCTGTGGATCAGGCGGAATCAGAGCTGGCCCGCGCCATGAAAACGGTCTGGACCCTCAGCGATGCCGAGCGCCATACCATCGGTCGGGCTGCACGCCAGAGGATGATCGACGCCTATAGCCTTTCTGCCATGCAAAAGGCCACGTTGGATGTTTACCGTCGGTTTTGATGCGGGTTATAGGGCCTTGGCAATATCACAAAACAAAGGCCCCAGTGTCTGACCGCTGGGATCCAGCGGCAAACGGGCCAACAAGGGGATATCCAAAGCCAGCGCCTGCCCCGCAGGAAAAACATCATGGGGAGTGTTGCAGGTGGGGCAAAGAAAAAACGCCATATTTTCAATAACCCCCAAAACAGGGACGTTCATTTTTTGGAACATGGCGGCGGCACGCCGCGCATCCGCCATGGAAAGATCATGGGGGGTGGTGACCAGAATGGCCCCGCCTAAGCTCACCTTTTGCGCCAGCGTTAATTGCACATCCCCCGTACCTGGGGGTAAATCCAAAACCAGTGTGTCCAGATCGGGCCAAGCAGTATCCCGAAACAGTTGCTCCACCGCGCCCATAACCATGGGGCCACGCCAAATCACGGCCTTGCTGGGATCCACCATATAACCGATGGACTGGACGGTTAGGCCCTGAACGGTGTGGGGGATCATTTTTTTGTGTTCATTCAATGGAGGGGGCGGCAACGTTCCCAGCAACGTGGGCAGTGAAGGCCCAAAAATATCCAAATCCAGCAGACCAACCCGCTGGCCTTGATCCCTAAGGGCGCGGGCGATGCCCAGAGCCACCGTTGATTTTCCCACCCCCCCCTTGCCACTGGCCACCGCCAGAATGCGTTGAATCTGGGGCAAAATAACGGGCTGGGACGATCCGTGAGTTATGGGTTTTTGGGCCTTGGGGGCGGTATGGGTGGTGGTGACGATACGTAGGGCAGCGCTGGGATAGGCTTGTTTCAGCGCCGACTCCGCCCTGTCTTTCAAATTCGGCAACTGGGGGGCCTCTTGGTGGGGGATATCCAGAACAAAGCCCACCTGATTCCCCTGAACCACCAGCCCCTTCACCCAGCCTAGGGTGACAATATCTGCCCCTTCCGTATTTCCAGAAACGTGGGATAACACAGATAAAACATCATCAGCGTGAATCAAGGAACAGCCCCATCTAATCCGCAAAAAACGTCTGGCTAATATCCCGATCCAGCGCATTGATATGGGTTTGAAATGTATCAATAAATTCGTGCATCCCGTGGTTTAAAACACTTTCGATGGTGGCATCGGACAAAAAGGATCGAAGGGTGGACATAGAAAGTTCAATGGATGTTTCCCTGCCGGTAGCCGCCACAATACTGTGCAAAGACCGCGCCGCCTGATGGGTGCAGCGCAGCATGGAACGGGGAAAATGGGGATGAAAAATCAGAAAATCCGCCACATTTTTGTAATTGATGGTGTGATGTTGCTTGAGATACATCTCAAAAGCACTGACGGATTTTAAAACGGCGCTCCATTCCACCGCATCGTAGGGGGAATCAAAGTATTCCAAACTGGGCAACAGCAAAAAGTATTTCACATCCAAAATACGCGCCGTTTTATCAGCCCTTTCCAACATGCGGCCAAGATCCGCAAAATGCCAAGCCTCGCCGTGGGTCATGGTGTCTTCCAAAAGGCCTGTAAAGACATACCCCGCGCGGCGAAGGGATAGATAAAAATCCTGTAAATCAACAATTTTTCGGCGTCTGGCCTGTTTTTGGGCCAAATGATGAACATCGTTA
>JBILTX010000034.1:0-13913 GCA_044371315.1 Alphaproteobacteria bacterium
TGGGCCAGCAATTCTCTGTCACCAGAGAGCGTATCCGCCAGATCGAGGCCAAAGCCCTGCGGAAACTGAAACACCCCTCGCGGTCCCGCCAGCTGAGAAGTTTTTTGGATACTTAGGGGGGCCATCTTTGTCATTCTAGGGGGATTAGATTGAAAATGGGTATGGCTTGACCATGGAAATTATTGTATTTATTTTTCAAATCATTTTTGAATTTTTGGTAATGCTCGCATCCGAATCTGCCAAAGAAAAGTTTTTTTCAAAAAAACAGCGATTTGTTTTAGAATTCTTAGCTTATTGTATTGGCGGAATATTTTTTGGCCTTTTAAGCCTATTGCTCTTTACGTATTCTTTCATCGATGAGAATTACCGATTATTAAATATGATAATAACGTCAATTTTGTTAGGTTGGCTCATGGTTTGGATTGGCCAAAGACGCGCGGCAAAGGGTCAGCCTGTTGTTTTGCTTCATCAATTTATTTATGGGTTTTCGTTTGCTTTGAGTATGGGGCTTGTGCGCTATTTTTTTGCAACATGAACCTCACCTCCCTCTCATGGCCAAAAGATTGGCGAGATGCCAAAGCCCTGCGGAAACTGAAACACCCCTCGCGGTCCCGCCAGCTGAGAAGTTTTTTGGATACTTAATTGCAGCCAAAGGACAACAGCAAGGGACAAGGCCCTTGCCCGTAGAAACATACTCTTGTAGGGTTGTTTTTTTATTGGGATGATCCCCATGGTTGCTCGGGTACGAACCTCTAGTTTTTATGGCATGGATGTGCTGGACATTGACGTTCAGGTGCATTTGGCCAATGGGGTTCCTGGTTTTCAGATTGTGGGACTGGCGGATAAGGCCGTGGCGGAATCCCGCGAACGGGTGCGCTCTGCCCTGCATGCCATCGGGATGGCCCTGCCGCCCAAACGAATTACCGTTAATTTATCACCCGCCGATGTGCCCAAAGAAGGCAATCACTTTGATCTGCCCATTGCGCTGGGCCTTTTGGTCAGTATGGGCGTCATTCCGCAGGCGGCCATTGATGCTTATTATGCCATGGGCGAGCTGGCCTTAGATGGCCTTCTCACCCCCGTCAGTGGCATTTTGCCCGCTGCCGTTCATGCCAACGCGCAGGGATGCGGCCTGATTTGCCCAGAAGGCAACGGCAGCGAAGCGGCGTGGGCTGGCGAGCTGTCCATTTTGGCGCCGGATTCCTTGGTGGCCCTGACCAACCATATCCTGCAACGTCAACGCCTGAGCCCCCCCCATCCCATGGCCCAAGACGCCGCTAAACCCCGTGGCGATTGGCGAGACGTGCGGGGCCAAGAAAGTGCAAAACGGGTCATGGAAATTGCCGCCAGCGGGGGGCATAATGTTTTGCTTTCTGGCCCTCCTGGGGCGGGAAAATCCTTGCTGGCCTCGCGCATGACCACCATTTTACCGCCTCTTTCCCCCGAAGAAGCCCTAGAGGTCAGCATGATCCACAGCATCGCCGGACAGCTGAAAGAAGGGATGCTGATTATGGAACGCCCCTACCGTGACCCCCATCACTCGGCGTCCATCCCTGCCCTTGTCGGGGGGGGGATTCGCGCCAAACCTGGGGAAATCTCGCTGGCCCACCAAGGCATTTTGTTTTTGGATGAACTGCCGGAATTTCAGCGGGCAGCCCTCGATTCTTTGCGCCAACCGCTGGAAACCGGATACACCACCGTTTCGCGGGCCAACGCCCATGTGACCTATCCGGCAAACATTCAGTTGGTGGCCGCCATGAATCCCTGTCGCTGCGGCTATTTGACGGATGTTGAGCGGGCCTGTTCCCGCGCACCGGCATGCGGAGAAGATTACACACGCCGCCTTTCAGGGCCCCTGCTGGATCGTATTGATTTGCGGCTGGATGTGGAGCCTGTCAAACCCTATGAACTCAGCCGCATCGCCATAGGGGAAGACAGTGCCACTGTCCGCGCCCGCGTCACCCGTACACGAGACATCCAACGTCAACGATATGCCCCCTATCAAAAAAAACTGAACGCTGAAATTGATGGCGATTTGTTGTACGCCCAAACCGCTTTGGATAGTCAAAGCGAAACCTTTCTGCAAAACGCCGCGGAAAAATTGCGCCTGTCGGCACGGGGTTACAACCGCGTATTGCGCGTAGCCCGCACCATCGCCGATATGGCAGAATCGCAGCGCATTGATATGCTCCACCTAAAAGAGGCCCTGAGTTATCGGCAAGGATAATTTGCCACACCCACACCGACATTTCTGGATTATGACTTTACAATCACCGCTGGGGGACGTTGTTGTTTCCCCAACAACCATCGATCATGCAGCCACAGCCAATCTTGCGGCGTTTCTAGGATCCAGCTTTCCATTAACGTGGCCGCCCTCTGAACCAAATCAAGCCTGCGGGCCTGCCCCTGAAGCTGAGCATCGGCCAGCAAAGGGGGATATAACGTTATGCGATGATGGGCTGGCCCCAAACGCTGGCACCGCGCGGGCATCAGCGGCAGATTATAGCGCAGCGCCAGCTCAAACGGGGTGGAGGGAAATTTGGTCTGATGCCCCAAAAACATCACATCATCCCCGTGGCGCGTTTTCTGATCAATCAAAAAGCCTATATTTTCCCCCGCTTTGATACAGGCAACAACCTCCCGCGCGGTGCTTTTGGCAACGAAGCCCCCCGGAATTTCACTACGAATACGCTGAATCAACGCTTCTAAAAAAGGATTGTTGGACGGTCGATAAAACCGACGAAACGGCGTCCCATAACGCGCCGCCACCGCCGCAAACAATTCCCAATTCCCAAAATGCCCGCTGATAAACAAAACGGGGCCATGGCTGGCCACATAGCGAAAATGCTCTTCCCCCACAATCTCTAAATAATCAGTTGCCGTTTCAGAATCATAGAAAGCTTTTCCATGGGGAAATTCCCCCACAACCATACCCAGATTTTCCCAAACACCACGGGCCACGTCCTGAGGGTTCTCACACTCTGGCAAACCAAACGCCAGATTCCGCAGCAACAAATCTTGCTTTTTTGTGTATGGCCCCAAAGTTTTGGCGATCCACCCCGTGATGCGGGCCGCCCGCTGTGGGGACAAAACCCGCAATCCATAAAGCAAAGAAGCACAAACGCTGCCAAGGGCCGCCTGTAAGATCCGCTGTGCGGGAAAGACGCTGGCCATGCCCCTAATGCAAGCCCGTGGACCCAAAGCCACCCGCCCCACGTTCCGTGGGGGGTAAAGTGTCCGTCGGGGCAAAAGCCACCTGAATATAAGGGGCCACCACCATCTGGGCAATCCGCATGCCGCGGGTCATAACAAAGGGCTCCCCGCCCAAATTGATCAGCATAACCTTGATTTCCCCGCGATAATCCGCATCAATGGTGCCAGGGCTGTTTAAACATGTAATGCCATGCTTTAACGCCAAGCCGGAACGGGGACGAATCTGGGCCTCGAACCCCTCTGGCAGGGCCATGGCCAAACCCGTGGGGATCAGGGCGCGTTCCATAGGACGCAAAACAATCTCTTCCCCCTGTCCCACAGCCGCCAGCAAATCAACGCCAGCACTATGCGGGGTTGCATAAGCCGGCAAGGGCAAATCCCGCGCATGATCCAAAATCTGAAGGGGGATGGTGGTCACAAAATTTCATCCTCTCGGTGGGTTTTTTCGTGACGTTCGTGACGTTCTTGGGCCTCGATACACAGCGTTGCAATGGGACGGGCCAACAAACGGCGCACCCCGATGGGCTCGCCTGTTTCTTCACAGTATCCATAATCCCCGCTGTCAATACGGGCAATGGCCAGATCAATTTTCCCCAGCAGTTTGCGCTGCCGATCACGGGTCCGCAGTTCAATTTCTTGCTCTGTTTCCAAGGTGGCGCGATCGGCATCGTCGGGCTGGCGCAGCTCTTCCTGACGCAAGTGATCCAGCGTTTCGGTGGATTCACGAATAATCTCTTTTTTCCACAACAACAGTTTCTCCCGAAAATAGGCGAGCATTAGCTCGCTCATGTAGGGTTCTTGATCCTTGGGACTATAATCGGGCGGCAAAAGAGGCTGTGTCATACATGAATCCTTTACTTCCTGAAAACCAAGCAGGATATGGCACAAAAAAGATAAAAAAACAAGTCCACTGAAACATTCATCCCTTGACCTGAAAAACCCGTGGTTTATTGTAGAAGAAGATTTTTTAAGCCTCATGATCTTTTATGACCGTTTCCTTTGAACCCCGTCGCACCGTTGAACAAGTGGAAGAAGGCCATGACTTGGCCCCCAAATTTGACGAGCACGGCTTAATCCCCGTCGTGACCACATCCGCTGAAACCGGCGAGGTTTTGATGCTGGGCTATATGAACGCCGAAGCCCTGCAAAAAACCATCGAAACAGGACAAGCCCACTATTACAGCCGCAGCCGCAAACTCCTCTGGCACAAAGGGGCCAGCAGCGGTCTTATCCAACATGTCACCGAAATGCGAATTGATGATGATCAGGATGCTGTATGGTTAAAAGTAACCATCGGGGGCAATCTGGGTGAAGCCAGCTGCCACGTCGGTTATCGCAGCTGTTTTTATCGCAGCATTCCTCTTGGAACCTCTGAAAAAAAAGTGGTTTTAACTTTTGAAGAAAAAGATAAAACCTTTGATCCCCTTGCCATTTATGGCGATGTTCCCAATCCCACCATTTTATAGGGATCTTTTGTATGCCGCACCAAGGTCTTAACTTTGATGAACCTTTGTTGTTTGAATTGCCACAGGAATCCTGCGGCGTTGATTTGCCCACCCCCCCCGAAGTGAAAGACCGTCTGGGATCTATAGCCCGCGTTACCCCCCCTGCCCTGCCGAATGTATCGGAGCCTCGGGTGGTGCGCCACTTTACCCGTCTATCCCAAAAGAATTTTTCCATTGATTCAGGATTTTATCCTTTGGGATCCTGCACCATGAAGCATAATCCCCGACTGAACGAACAAACCGCCCGTTTGCCCGGATTTTCCAACATTCACCCTTTACAGGACATCAACACCGTGCCTGGGGCGGTGGCTTTGATGGGGGCATTATCTGATTTCTTGAAAACTTTAACAGGGATGGCCCATATCGCCCTTTCCCCCGCCGCTGGGGCGCACGGGGAATTATGCGGAATGCTGACGATCCGCGCCGCCTTGCATCATCATGGACACCACAAAAAAACCGTTGTTCTGGTTCCAGAATCCGCCCATGGCACAAATCCAGCAACCGCCGCGGCGTGTGGCTTTACCGTACGCAACCTTCCCGCCAATGATGGAGGACGATTGGATTTACAGGCATTTTATAACGCCCTCACCGATGATGTTGCAGCCATCATGCTGACCAATCCCAACACATGTGGCTTATTCGAGGACGATATTATGCCCATGGCAAAGGCTTTACATGCCCAAGGAGCCTATGTGTATTGCGATGGTGCCAATTTTAATGCCTTAGCAGGTGTTGCCCGACCTGGGGATCTGGGCGTGGATGCCATGCATATCAATTTACACAAAACCTTCTCTACACCCCACGGGGGGGGAGGTCCTGGCAGTGGGCCAGTGGCTTTTTCTGAGGCCCTCGCCCCTTTCGTCCCTCTGCCTTGGATCGTGGGGAATGCTCACGATGGATACCGCGCTATCGATACAGCCACAAACGAAGCGGCCCTTGCCACAGGACGCATCAAAGCTTTTTGGGGACAATTTACCACCTTTGTTCGCGCTCTGACCTATATGAAAAGTTTTGGGACAACAGGTATCGCACAGGCTTCCAAAGACGCGGTTTTAAATGCCAATTATATCCGTGCGGGCCTTTCCGATGTTTTAAACCCCTCTTTTGAGGGACCCTGTATGCACGAAGTCTTGTTTGATGAATCCACACTAAAGTCCCTAGGCCTAACCACCATGGATATGGCCAAAGGATTGATTGACAAGGGATTTCACCCCATGACAGTCTATTTTCCCTTGGTTGTGCAAGGGGCTATGCTGGTTGAACCCACAGAAAGCGAATCGCAGCAAACCTTAGATGACTTTATGGTCGCCGTGCGGGATGTTTTGGCCATGTCACCGGAATCCCTGAAACATGCCCCCAACCATACACCAAGACGACGTTTGGACGAGGCCCGCGCCGCCCGTAATCCTGTTTTAAGCGCCCGCCCCCGTTCAGGGACCAACCTGCAATAAAAATTATTAATAAATTCAAGGGCAAAATCTGTGGCTTCTCCTAAAATCCATGGATATAAATCTCTTTTTAACCACCCTTATGCCATAGCTAAGGAATGAAAAATACGCGTGATGCCCTGCATGCCATAAAAACAATCTCCCTGACCGAAGTCATCACTTTTGGTCAAGGGGATGTGGTGGACTTTACCAACCCGTTACCCTCTTTCTCTTGGCATCCTCATATCATGACGTATGCCATGCAAAAAAACAGTGAAATCGCCTATGTTTTGGCACCACATATTATACCTCGGCTCTCCCTGATGGAAACACAAAGAAAAATTGAAAATTCTCATCTTCTGCAAGGATATACCGTTTACCCCATTCGTATTAAGGATACCCCTTATAATCAAACCCTCGTCATCGGCCAAAAGCCAGGGGACATTTCTTTAGCATCCGATGAAGCCAGAAACTTTTTTCAAATTCATAAACATCTGGCAGAATTCTTAGTAAAACCCATTGTTAAAATTTTAAAGGATTTTGAACAACTCAACCTAACCCATCGTGCTATCCATCCGGAAAGAATCACTTTCGATGATTTGTCATTTCAGGACATCATCCTCGGACCTGGCTTTCTAACACCCCCAGGGTTTTTGCAACCCGCCTGCTACGAACCCCTACAAACCTGCTTTTCTGAACCTACAGCCCGAGGTGCCGGACAACCTAGCTATGATTTATATGCCTTGGGCATCACCATCCTTTCTTTGTTTAAAGATCCAAGATTTTTCCAGTCTCTTTCCTCTGCAGAGTCAAATAAACGGCGGCTCAGTGAAGGGAGCTACGCTTTTTTCCTTGAAAAACAAATCTTTTCTGAAAGAATCACAGAGCTTCTTAAAGGACTTATTTGTGATGACATTCATCAGCGCTGGAGCCTTGATGATCTAGAATCTTGGGCTGATTTTAACAAAGTCCATGCCCATTATCGCCCCCCCCAAAAAATTGCAACCAAACCTTTCGTTTATCAAGGTCAAGAATACAACAGCCCCGCCCTGCTGATCCATCAAATAGGCACGGACTGGATCGGGGCCCAAGATATCATTTTTTCTGAAGATTTCCGTGTTTGGATGCGTCGTAATTCCAACAAGCAGGAAAACGCAGTTGGTGTTGAAGATGCCAAAGTTTCCGCCTCTCGCACCGAAGCCAGTATACGCCAAGATGCTATTTTAGCTTACAGCCTTATAGCCTTGGATCCAGAACGTCCTCTTTATTTTAAAGGTCTTATTTTAGCCCTCGATGGGATTGGCGATTATTTAGCGGCTTATTTCTATGATCCGCAAAAACGTTCCGATGCTGCCGCTTTGCTTAGCAGCAAAGCCCCCTTGTTCTGGCTTTCTTTAAAGGAACAAAAATCCCCCCAAGTCCTTCGTTTTAACAAACTCTATCAAGAATCTGCCAATTTTTTATCAAAACGCAGCATGGGCTTTGGGATCGAGCGGTGTCTTTATGAACTCAATCCCCATGTTCCATGCCTGAGCCCCCTTATCCATCAGGTATCTGGGTATGATCCCACAGATATTTTACAGGCTCTTAACTACTATGCCAGCCATCATCCGGAACAACTTTCCCCTAAACTGCCTATAGACCGTCATCTTGTGGCCTATGCCGCCACACATTATGATTTTATCAAAGATGATTTTCTAAGTGCCTTGCCCGATGAAAAAGCCCCTAAAGAACAAAAAATCATCGCATGCCTTCGTTTTTTGTCCTTAATTGAAAAAAATACCCAGCATCGACCGCTGAAAGACCTCTATTATTGGGTCCATGACCTCAGCATACAAAGCGTTGGCATTTACCGATCAAAAAAACGGCGCGACATCATCAAAAAATTTCTGGAATCTCAACGTAGTCCATGCCCCATCGACCGTCTTTTGGATTGGATTGATAATACAGCTGAAAAAAAAATAGACATGGATGAATTTATGGAGGCCAAAAAATACCATCTTTACACCGTTCATAAAATCAAAGAATGGCAATTTAAACTCGACAACATCCAAAGCGTATCTCAAGATATATGTGACAATTTTTCCATACTATTAGCCGCCTTGGGGTCATTGTTTATGGCTGCTCTTTATCTTTTTGTTTAAAAAAGGTTACATTTTTTATGTCAAAAACCAAATCATCCCACAAAGTCCCTGACTATAAGAAACGCAACCTTACTATTAAAATTTTATTTTTTATCGTCCTTTTGGCGATTGGCTTTATGTCTTTTGCAGCTTTTGTTATGTGCTTTTTTGGATCTTTACCTACATTTGCAGCGTGGTACCGAGATAACAGCCCAAAAAAATCCTTGGGCTACACCGTTGGTTTAACCAACACAACCTGTATTTTTCTGGTCATTAAAGATCTGTTACCCCTAGGACAGCATTTGACGCAGGCTATGCCTTATTTACAAAACCCATGGTATTGGCTGATGATTTACATGGGGTCCGTTGTTGGCTATGGTATCCATAATATGACACCCAAACTTGTCATCAAAACATTGCGCTGGAATTTTCAGGGAAAAATTCAGGACCTCAAACGAACCCAAAGTCAGCTGGTACAGGAATGGGGACCGGATGTGGTGGGGGAGTAGCATGAATGCATAAGCCATTAAAAACAGTACTGGTCACAGGGGGGGCAGGATATATCGGATCGCACGTTGTTCTGGCCCTTTTAGAGAGCGGATACTATCCTATTGTTTTAGATAATTTATCTTCTGGAAGCCCTAAGGCTCTATTGCCCGACGTTCCTTTTTATAAGGCCTCTATAGGAGATTTTGTGGCAGTCTCTGCCCTCATCAACAAACACACACCTGAAAGCGTGATTCACTGCGCAGGATCGATTATTGTTTCTGAATCGTTTGAAAATCCTCTCCTTTATTATCAAAACAACACCGAACAAAGCCTATCGTTTTTAAAAACAGCCTATCATGCCGGCATTCGATGCTTTCTTTTCAGCTCCACCGCCGCCGTTTATGGACACCCTGCTACCATCCCCATATCTGAAACGGACCCAACACAGCCCATCAGCCCCTATGGGCGATCAAAATTGGTTTTGGAATGGGTTTTGGGGGATCTTGCTATAGCAGACCCAACTTTCCACTATGGATGTTTGCGTTATTTCAATGTGGCTGGCGCTGACCCTAAAATGCGCCTTGGACAAAGAGGCAACATCAGCACCCACTTAATAAAAATGGCCGCAGAGGCGGCGTGTGGAAAACGAAAATCCCTATCCATTTACGGTACAGACTATCAGACACCGGATGGAACTTGTATTCGGGATTATGTTCACGTATCTGACTTAGCCGAAGCCCATGTACATCTTTTGGCATACCTGATGGCAGGAGGGAGCTCCCAAACTCTAAATGTTGGGTACAACCATGGCTTTTCCGTACGAGAAATTATTGAGGTTATGCAATCTTTACAGCCTTTTGTTATTCAAGACGCCCCCAGACGCCGTGGGGATCCCGATTGTTTGGTAGCCGATGCAACACGCCTAAGGCATCTGTTAAACTGGAAACCCCGCTATGACGATATTCACACCATCTGTCAGCATGCTTTATCATGGGAGAAAACATTGTGAACCCAGAAGTCACCGTGGTCATGCCTTGCTTAAACGAGGCCGAAACATTAGCAACGTGTATCGAAAAATTATCAAAGCACTCCAATCCCATAATATCGTGGGAAAAATTCAGGACCTCAAACGAAACCAAAGTCAGCTGGTGCAGCAATGGGGGCCGGATGTGGTGGGGGAGTAAGAAATGATCAATATGACCCGTATCGCTATTCTTCTGCCGTGCTATAACGAAGCCCGAACCATTAGCGGTGTTATTCATGAATTGCGATCTGTTCTGCCTGAGGCAAGCCTTTACGTATATGACAACAATTCTCATGATGATACCGCAGATCTTGCAAAAAAAGCAGGGGCTATTGTTCGATCGGAGAAACGGCAAGGCAAAGGCTATGTGGTACGGCGTATGTTTTCGGATATTGATGCCGATGTTTATGTGATGTTAGATGGAGATGCAACGTATAATGCTTGTGACCTTCCCAAAATGGTGGCCCTGTTAACCAACGATTTTTATGATATGGTCGTGGGCTGTCGTGTGGCGCAGAATGAACAGGCCTATCGACACGGACATAACGTAGGGAACAAAATTTTTAACACCTTACTCAAAGTTTGCTTTAATAGTCCTTTTACGGATATTTTTTCGGGTTATAGGGTCTTTTCACGCCGCTTTGTAAAATCTTTTGTCCAAAACAGCAAAAAATTTGAGATTGAAACGGATCTCAGTTTACATGCCCTTGAACTGGGCATGCCTGTCGCTGAAATCCCAACCCCTTACTATAAACGCCCCGAAGGTTCATTTAGCAAACTCAGCACCTACAAAGACGGGCTGCGTATTTTACGCCGCATCATCATTTTGCTAAAAGATGTTCGTCCCCTGCTGTTTTACAGCGGATTTTCCCTTCTTTTTTTGATCGGATCTTTGTTTATAGGGATTCCTGTGATTCTAGATTTTTTCCAAACCGGCCTTGTTGAGCGTTTGCCTTCGGCAGTTTTAGCGGCATCCTTAATGATTGTGTCTTTGCTGAGTTTAACGGCAGGCTTAATTTTAGACAGCGTTGCGAAAATGAGACGAGATGCCAAAAAATTAACCTATCTCAGCATACCCCATCACACGGACACCCCCTGAATCATCTGCGTATCCACCAGATCGCGGTACAAAGGGCACCGTTCATACAAATCGGCATGACGACCATCATCGACAATCCGTCCTTGGTCGATGACCAGAATACGGTCCATGGTTTGAACGGTGGCCAACCGATGGGCGGCAATTAAAACTGTTTTATCTTTCCAGTCAGTGCTGAGGATACTCAGAAAATGGGCCTCGGATAAACCGTCTAGGGACGATGTGGGCTCATCAAGCAGAACAATATCGGCATCCTTTAAAATGGCGCGGGACAAATTGATTTTTTGCCTTTGCCCCCCTGAAAGATGCAGGCCCCGAGGGCCCACGGGCATAGCAAAGCCTTCTTTATGGGAATCCAAAAACGGCGTTAACTGCACATGATCCGCCGTTTTTTTCAGTATTTCTTGGGGGCAAGATTGCCACAACGTCATATTATCCTGCAAACTGGCAGACATCAGAAAGGAATCCTGCGGGACATAGGCAACCGCGCGGCGCAAATCATGAACCGCCAGATCTTCGATGGGCACCCCAGCCACCGTTATGCGGCCCGATTGGGGGGCATAAAAACGCAGCAATAAATCAAACAGGGATGTTTTGCCCGACCCCGACAGGCCCACCAGCGCGACATGTTCCCCCGCATTTAAGGTCAGGGAAATCCCCTGCAAAATGGGACGATCTGGGAATTTGGGATAGGCCAAAACAATATCGGAAAACACAACCGGTGCCGCCGGATGGGGCAAACAACCGCTCGGCGGCGGCGGCGGCTTTTTGCAGCTCGCCCCCAATATCGCTAAACGCATTCAGGGATCCGGCCAGCACCAGCGCATAAAACAAAAACGCTGACAAATCCCCCGTGCTCAGGCTGCCCCTCTGCACCTGCATAGCCCCAATCCACAAAACGCCCACCACAGACACCAGAACAATCAGAATAATCAGGGATGTCATGACACTGCGCCGCGCGTTGCGCTTCACCGCCTGGGTGAACAGGGTTTTAATCAGCCCTTGATACCGATCATAAAGGGCGACTTCTTGGGTATAGGCCTGAAGGGTTTTGAGACCGTGTAAAGATTCCTCAACAAAATCTGTACAATCCGCATGACATTGCTGCACCGTGCGGCTTTGATCCCGAATACGGGGGCCAAAAACGGCCAAAACCCCAAAAATCAGGGGCACCATCAACACAATGATCAGGGCCAACTGCACACTGGTGATAAACAAAAAAACAAACCCCCCCACCACCATAATGCCGTTACGCACCGCGATGGGGATGACGGTGCTGACCACCGTTTGCAGCAGCGTCAAATCATTGCTCAGGCGGGATAACGTCTGTCCCACCGAAAGGGTTTCAAAAAACGGGGGGGATTGACGCAAAAGGTTTTTCACCACATCCGCCCGCAGGCCCAAAACAAACGCCTCCCCCAACCAAGACACGCCGTAAGCCCGAAGAAAACTGGCCCCCGCCAAGGCAATGACCAAGGCCATCAGGCCCAGACTGGCCGGCACCATAGAGACACCTGCGGCAGCATGAAGCCCCTTATCCACAAAATGACGCAGGGCCTGCCCCAGCAAAAGAACAATGCCCGAGGTCACAATCACGGCCAGCGTGGCCAAAACAAAACGACCCCGATGGGGACGGAGATAAGGCCAGACCTGAGGAAAAAAAGACGAGAGCTTGGCTTTGGCTTGGCTCACAACAGGGCCTTTTGTTGGCGGGAAAACAGCCTTTTGACGTAAAGCCTTCAAACGTTAGCTTTGGGGGGATTCGGCTTTTAACAATTCGGCGCGAAGGGTTTTAAAGCGATCCGACAAAACAGACGGGCTGGCTTTTTTCAAATAGGCATCAAGGCCGCCCACTTTATCCAACGTCCGCAGGGCATGGGTGGATAAACGCACGGACAGGGAACGCTTTAGCCCCTCAATCCGCAGGACTTTGGTTACCAAGTTAGGTTGAAACACGCGCTTGGTTTTGTTGTTGGCGTGACTGACATTGTTACCCACCAAAGAGCGTTTTCCGGTTAATTCGCAAACCCGTGACATGATAGGACACCCTTAAAAAATTCCAAAGAGGACCGTTTATAGGGGATTTTTTTCCACAATTCAAATGAAAAATCATGCACCCCCCTTTTGGGCCTCAGAGATTTGGCGTGCCCAAGCGCCCTTCCAATGCCATCATGCGTTTTTCTAGGGCGGACAGGCGCTCTGTAATCTCTTTCAAAGAACCCTCGCCCGAGGGCACAGAGGCAGCGTTAGGGGCCTGAGAGGCCATCCACGCCCGCATCACCGTTTGCCAAAACAGGATCATATCCGCCGTCGCCTGCTGAGTTTCCGGCTGGCTGCGCCATTGTTCGGTATAGGCCTGCATCATGGCCATCATGTCTTCAAAGGGATGTTTGGGAGGGGGCTGCATGATTTTGATCCTTCAGCTCTTGATATTTGATATACGACACTAACGGAAACAGGCCGGCGCACAGGGCGATGCACAGACCGTAAACCCCTTCCTTGTACCCCTGACGTTTGACATAACAATGAAAAAAACGGGAAAACAAACGCCGGATGTTGGGCCAAAGGCGGGTCCAGTGAGGGGTATCCACCATATCCCGCGCCTTGGCTGTGGTGTAGCGGTTTAGGCGGGCGATCATGTCGGTGATGTTATCATCCACAAAATGATCAATCCCGTGGGATAGGCGCGGACCCGCCAGCCCCTGATAGGTCACCTGAGGATGCACCCGCTGATCGTGCCAGTGTTTGGTGCCCTTTTGAAACAGACACCATTTGTTGCGAATCCCAAAGGATCCCCCCCAGCCCTGCTTCACCAAGCGAGATCCAATATAATTGTTGATGGGCACCAAATACCGCTGAGCTGTGGGGTTTTTTAGCAGGGTCCTAACCTCTTGGGCCATGGCGGGGGTGACGTGTTCATCGGCATCAACCTCCAAAATCCATGGCCCCTGACAGGCATCGATGCCTGCGTGACGGCGGGGCCCTTCACGGTCCCACGCGCCCTCGATCAATCGGGGGGTAAAGCGGGCGGCGATG
>JBILTX010000004.1:0-43290 GCA_044371315.1 Alphaproteobacteria bacterium
ACAGCACTATTGAATCTTCCGGCAATCCTAGGGTTTTTCTTAGTTCGCGCTTTTCTTCACAAGAAGGGGGTGTCTTGGTCAGGTCATCCGCCGGAATGGCACTCAGGACCGAAGGAATGTTTCTTAAATGGTGGGTTATGGCCTGCTGGCCAGCCTCAATTTCTATCGTTGCGTTGACATATTCCGGACCTAAGAGGGAGGCCCGATGCCCCCCATGGTTAAAAGCAATGACAGGAATCCTTTTTTCCCGAAACGCAGGCACACCAAAAGCCATGACAGGAACCATATCATTCATATGGGTATGCAGAACGATGCGTTGATAGCCTTCGTACGCCCGCTGACGAAGCGTTTCAACCTTATCCATCATAGGGGTATCGCGAGGAATAACAATAAACTCGCCCCCCTCATTTAAGACTTTTTGTTTTAGCGGCTCTATGGCTCTTGTATCTTTTTGATCATACACAATCACCGTATGGGGACCCCCGTCTGGGTCTTGCTCCACCCAACGTTCTAAAACACGGGTGTGCCCCCCTGATGCATATCCTTCGGTCAGGACATGAAGCGTTCCTGTTTTTGGGGTGTTTGACGTCTCCCCCACAGAATGTCCAGAATGCTCTTTGGCATAGTTAATCAGATACTGATGAATTTCAGGACAATACCAAACCCCACACATTCTTTGAAAAACAAAAAAATCCACCAATTTTTGTGTTGTTTCAAGGTTGGGCTGACGCCGCCATGTTTCTAGTTTTTTTTTAAAAATATCCCTGTTGATACGCAATTGTTGGGCAACATTGGTTTGATAATGGGTGAACATCTAGGGTTTTTCCATAAAATTTGCACAACAAAAAACAACTTTAGAAATTGAAAAATCTAGTTTAATGATAACGATGTCAATAATTTTTTTTTTGTTGCTAGGCAAATATCAGAAATACTCTAAAGGCCCCCCCATGCTCATCCCCGAACTCACCAAAACCCGCGCCGTCATTGATGCCATGCTGGGCGATGCGGCGTTTTTAAACACTGTGGAGGCCATCGCCCATGTGGGTGTGGAGGTCCTCAAAAACGGTAAAAAAATTATGTTTTGCGGCAACGGCGGATCGGCAGCGGATGCCCAGCATCTGGCGGCGGAGTTGGTGTCGCGGTTGTGCTATGACCGCCCGGGCCTGAATGCGGTGGCGCTGACCACGGATACCTCCGCCCTCACCGCCATTGGCAACGATTATGGGTATGACCGCGTCTTCGCCCGTCAGGTGGAGGCCATTGGGCAGTCGGGGGATCTGCTGATTGGCATTTCCACATCCGGCCGCAGCCAAAACGTGCTGGCGGCCATACACGCCGCCAAGGCCAAAGACATCCTGACCGTGGGCTTTTTGGGCCAAGACGGCCGCGATATCGGGGCGTTGGTGGATCATTCTGTCAATATCCCCTCAGGCGAAACCCCCAAAATTCAAGAGGGCCACATCATGATCGGGCACGTTATCTGCGCCATGATTGAGGAAGAGATTTTTGGGGCCGAGTATAACCCCAAGCGGAAAACGGCGTAAATGCAGGTTATCATTCTGGCCGGCGGTTTTGGGACACGGCTTCAGGCCGTGGTTCCGGACTTGCCCAAGCCCATGGCCCCCGTGGCGGGGCGACCGTTTTTGGCATATCTGATGGATAACCTGCGGCGTTACGGGGCCAGTCGCTTTATCCTCTCGGTGCATTACAAACGGGAAACCATTATCGATACCTTCGGCGATGCCGTTGATGGCATCCCCATTGATTATGCGGTGGAGGAAACCCCGCTAGGCACGGGCGGCGGGATTTTGAACGCTACGCGGTATGTCACAGAGGATACTGCCCTGATCCTCAACGGCGATACGTTTTTAACCATGGATTACGCGGCGTTTTATGGGCAGGCGCGTCACCATAACCTGACGCTGGCCCTTCGTCATGTTCCCGATGTGTCCCGTTATGGTCGGGTAGAGGTCAATCAAGGCCACATCACCCACTTTGCCGAAAAAGGCCCCTCAGGCCCCGGCCTGATCAACGGCGGGGTGTATGGTGTGAATGTGCCGTGGTTTCGGGGCCTGAATTTGCCCCCAGCCTTTTCCATGGAAACCGATTTTTTCTATCCCAAAGTGGCTGAACTAAAACCCCATTATATCACCACGGATGGCTATTTCCTAGATATCGGCGTGCCGGAGGATTATGCGCGGGCGCAGGGGGAGATTCCTTTACGGGCTGGTTTGTGATTTTTGTTACGGAATGTTGGGAAATTTCTTGTATCCTGCCCCCCAATCAAGGCATCCAGCTGTAACATCCCCATCAGCAGAGTGTCTGAACCCACAGAAAATACATAATCCCAGACCATCGCCAAGTGATAAACCCGCAAACCAAGGCGGAGAGCCGGCCACATCATGATCGGCCACGTTATCTGCGCCATGATTGAAAAAGAGATCTTTGGGGCCGAGTATAACCCTAAAAAAATTTCGTGATCCCAAAGCCGATTGAGTTATTGACAAAACGCTATATAGACACTTATAAAGGTATTAAAAAAACTTAGAAAGAGTTCTGCGATGATCGATCGGCAGAGAGATTGCTGTAAAAGAAGAGCGTTATGACCGATACAACAGCACTGAAGGAATTAATAAAGTGTTTTCAAGAGTCACCTCAACCCTCGTTCAAAGTTACGAATTATTTTCAAATTTACGTTGATCTATTTGCTCATTTAAGAAACATAAATTGCACTTTTATTGAGACTGGTGTTTTAAATGGCGGATCACTTTTCATGTGGAGAAAGTGGCTCGGTAAGAACGCGAGAATCATTGGGATTGATTTGAATCCCAGTGCTAAGAAATGGGAAGAATTCGGATTTGAAATATATATTGGAGATCAAGGAGACCCCGCATTTTGGCAAAGTTCTTTTGGTAAAATAGGTCAATTTGATGCGTTATTGGATGATGGCGGTCATCTGTCGTTTCAGCAGATCGTGACTCTCTCAGAGGCTATCAAAGCTGCAAAACAAAAGTGCATCATCGCTATTGAAGATACTTGCACTAGTTTTTTTAAAGAATTTTCAGGACACCATCAGCACAGCTTTCTTGAATACGCAAAAGACTCAACGGACTTTTTGCTTGAGAAAACAAGCGATTTCTTTCCAGGTGAGTTTCCCAAAATAGGCAATCCAAAACTCGTAGAGCAGTTTTCTTCTGTTTACTCAATTCAATTTTATTCGGGAATTGTAGCTTTTAAAATTGATCCAGATCTCCAAGAACGTCCGAAACTTTTATGGAACCACTTGCCAAGCAATGAATCAGCTTCTTCTGACTTTCGGTATAACGGGACTTTATCGGCGAGCGTAGATTGGCCAAACTTGTTCGAGGAGCAAAAAATTGTGATTAAAGGCGGGGCGGCTTACTAAGAACCAGTCAGCTAAGAATCTTGCGTTAAATTGGTTGTTGCTACGTGGTAGGCAAAAAAAAGCAAAAAAATCTAAGCTGTAATCCCCAAGACCGTGGCGCCTCGCCAGCGTTAAGTCGGCCAGATCATAATAAGCGCGGCGGCATGAAACAACGGCGCCTATCCCCGAAACTATAGTATTTCCACTTTATTTCCGTACTGGCCTGCGAACGGTCTTGGCGTCGCTCACCTAAGTTCACTAGGGCATGCCTCCGCGAGGTAGCACTCTTTAGGCCAGTACAGAATGAAAGGGGAAACACTCCCTAGAGTTTTCAATGCCTCTTTATGATCAACAAGGAATCCCCCGCCCCAGCGCAATCCCCGCCAGTGAAACATGACAGGTATAGGCCAGCATCCTCACCCCTGATTTGCGGGCATCCTCAAAGGCCGCCGCGTAGGCGGGATCAATATCCCCCGCCACATCAAAGCGGTTCACATCATCCCGCTGGCCAATATAAATCAGCGCGGCGTTATGGCCCATGGCCACCAACTGCGAGAGTTCCTTTAAATGCTTAACCCCCCGCGCCGTGACGGCATCAGGGAATTCCAGCAGGTGGGGCTGGCGTTTTAAATGGGCATTTTTCACTTCAACATACCCCCAGTCAGGCAAAAAGAAATCCAGACGACTTTGCCCCACCGTGGATTCGGGCTGAACGGCGGTATAACCAGAAATCTCTGGCAGTTTGCGTGCCAGAAGGGCCTCTTTCACCAAACGGTTGGGATGCTGGGTATTCACCCCCACCCATGTATCATCGGCATACACCATTTCGGCGGTATAGGGGTATGTACGGTTGGGGCTGGGATGATGGGACAACACCACAGGCATGCCAGCCTCCTTCACCCCCATCAGGGATCCGGAATTGGGGCAGTGAGCCGTTATCATTTCCCCACTGTCCAAACGAACATCCATCAAAAAGCGTTTGTAGCGCTGAATCAGGACACCGGAAACGGTCTGGGCAAAGGTGATCACGGCGCAAACCTCTGGGCCGCGGGGGTGATCAGCTCCACTTGTCCCTGATCTTTTTTGTATACCGCTAGGGTCCGCTCGATGATACCCCCTGCTTGAAAGCGAAACAGGCCCACCAACCCGCTGAATCCGGCAGGATTCTTCAGGGCCGTCCCCACATCTTCCCCACTTTGGGCCAAATATCCGGCCAATGACACCATGTCATAAGCAATCACATCCAAACGGGCCGCATCCCGTCCCAACGTTTGTTGATAATACCGCTGCACCTCATCCCAAACACGCCGGTCCACATCGGCAAAAAACACAGGTCTGGTGGTGGGCGGGACCAGGGCCGGTGTGATCACATCACTGTTGGTGGTCTCCAGAGTGGACAAAACGGCCTTTAGCGGGGTTCCGGAAAGGGCCACCACGGTGGTGAAAGCATTGCCCGAGGGTGTGGATGTGCATCCATCGGCGGCTGCTGCCGCTTGGCTTAGGGTGGGGACGAGATCTTTAAAAGACGCGTCCTGATAATACATCATCCCCAGAACGCGGGATCCTTTGGTATTTAGGGTTTCTTTTAAAGCAGGCTCCATGGCATAGCCTGCTTTGGTGGCGGGGAGAATCAGGACATGGCATCCCCCCTGCATGGCCAAGGCTTTTGTGGCTGTCAGAATTTCCGCAAAGGGATCAAATCCCGCCACAAACAGGGGGGGGCTGGCAATGCTGGTGGTGTTGGAAAAGGCAATCAGCGGCGGGGCGTTGGGCGTTTCCGCCAAAGTGGCACGAAGGATTTGCGCCTGCTCTGCAAACACGGGGCCGATGACCAGATTGACGTTGTCTTTCAGGATACGGTCTTTCATGGCCTTGGCTGTGCTTTGGGATAACGTGGCACTGTCCATGACACTCAGGCGTAAGCGGTTACCCTCAGGAAGGCGAGCCAGCGACAACGCGGCGCTTTCGGCCAGAGCCTGCCCCAGTGCCTGATGCTTTCCGGATTGGGGCACCAGCAGGGCCACGTGCCATGATTGACCCGATGAGGGGGCAGAAGGTGAAGAAGACGCCATTTCATCCGACATGGTGACAACGTTCGATGAGGGCTTTGGCGTATTCCCTGTATCAGGACCCACCTGCGTTAACGAAGCAGGGGCATCACGGCGGGATGTCCCCGTGTCCACAGGCAGGGCGCAATTTGACAGCAGCGCCACGATCAGGGATAGTGTCAGGAATTGTTGGATCATGGTTATGGCCTCTCTTTCCTCTGGTTTGTACCTTGTTGCCACCCCCATTGGCAATTTAAAAGATATCACCCTGCGTGCCCTAGAGATTCTGCGTCAGGCAGATATCGTGGCCTGCGAAGACACCCGCACCAGCCGAACTTTATTGAATCATTATGGCATAGCCCCGCCCCGTGTGATGGCGTATCATGATTTTTCTGATGACATCCAGCGGCAAAAGGTCATTGAGGCCATTCATGGGGGAAAGGCTGTCGCCCTGATCAGTGATGCAGGAACCCCTCTGATTGCTGATCCCGGATATAAACTGGTTCAGGCGTGTCATGATCATGGCCTGCCCGTGATTCCTGTTCCGGGGGCCTGCGCTGCGGTGGCGGGCCTGATTATGGCGGGTTTGCCCACCCATCGTTTTGTGTTTGTGGGCTTTATCACCCCCAAAGATTTGGATTGGCCACGGGAAACCACGGTGGTGGGGTATGTGTCCTGTCATGATATCACAAAGGTTTTGTTGGCCATTCAGCAGCGTTTTGGGGATCAGGTCCAGATTGCCTTGTGCCGTGAAATCACAAAACTTCACGAGGGAACCTTTAGGGGCACCCCCCAAACCATCACCGAGGCCCTGTCCCTTCGCGCGACCAAAGATCCCAAAATTATGGGGGGGGAATGGGTGTTGGTGGCCCATATCGCGCGAGAGGACATCAATCCCCAAGATATAGAATCCCATATCAAAGCCTTGGTTCAGGCCCACGGGGTGAAACAGGCGGTGGCCTTGGCCCAAGGGCTGTGGGATGTGCCAAGGAAAACGCTGTATGCCATGGCCCTGAAGGCAGTTCAGGATCAAACGTCATGAAACGCACAGGGGATGCCACGGGTCGCCGCGCCGAAGAGATATGTTTACATCGTTTGCAGCAACAGGGTTATCAGATTTTGGCCCATCGGTATCGCAATCCGGCGCAGGAAATTGATATTGTGGCGTCTCGGGAGACTTTGCTCCTTTTTATCGAAGTCAAAGCCCGCCCCACGGTGAACCATGGGCGAGAGATCCTCGTCACCCTTTCCCCAGAACGTTATGCCACTGCGGCGGAGTGCTTTTTGGCCGATCATCCCCATTATGACCAGCACGATATTCGCTTTGATGCCATGATTGTCACCCCTGATGGAAACATTCATCATTTGGAAAATATGTGGGGCGTTTAAATCCGTCCTTTGTTACGGAAATGTCTTCACAATCACGCGATTGGCAGTCATTTCAGGCAGCCAGAGTTTGCCATCCTGAATCAAAAAATCTGCGGGCCCCGATAGGTCTGTCATAACAGCAACCGCCTTGCCCCCTGCCAAAGGGATCCGATACAAAGACCCTGTGGACCAATCGGAAACATATAACCCATCGTTATCAACAGCAACCCCATCCAAATTCCCCAGCAAAGAAGTATGCTGCTGAAAACTGTATTCATTTTCCCCTTGGCGCGTGATTTTCAGCACAGGGCCGTTGCTTTGTCCTGAATCTCCAAATCCCACTGCGTAAATCGTATCCTGATCAAAGGCAAGGCCATTGGGGCCCCATAAAAGGTCCACAGGAAACGATTGCACCGCCCCATCAGAAAGGGAAATTCGGTATAAACGCCCTGAATCGGTGCCGGAAATCAGCAAACGATTGTCGGGCAAGGCCACAATATCATTTAAAAAAGCCACAGGCCGCTGGTCAAACTGAACGCGGCGGGGGGCCAAGGAAAAGACTTGGTCCCGTTTCCCCGTGGCAACATCATACCCATAAACATGGTCAATATCCGTCACCCACAGGCGATTATAGGCAAACACCATACCCTTGGGGGCATTCAGGCCATCCACCCACTTGGCATCCAGAACCGTACCATCAGGAGACACCCGTGTGATGTACCCGTCCCCATCCTTGGCGGTGGGGGCCATATCTTTTCCCACGTTGGAAATATAATACGATGTGCCGTCAAACGCAACACTTTCGGGATGATCCAATCCCGTAATCATAAAGCCTTCATCCGAAGATTGCGCCACAGCAGCAACAGACCCCATCATCACACCCCAACACAAAAGTCCCATAAAACGAAAAACAATACGTGCAAACATCATAGGGATCCTCATATTCCATGACCATGAATCTTTATATCCCAAATGTTTGCATAAAGAAACAAGAACGGTTGGCAGGCAGGATGTCATCTGCCTTTAATTCTTTTGTCAATCGAAAGACAAGCGGCAGCCCTTTTCAAAAAGGGCTGGATAAAAAAAAGCCCCAACGTTTTCACGTCAGGGCCTTTTTTTTAATGGTCTTAAAGAAAACTATTTCTTCAGAACGGTGATGGAGCGACGGTTTTTGGACCAAGCGGACTCGTCAAAACCAGCCACAGCAGGGCGCTCTTTACCAAAGCTGATGGTGGTGATGCTGCTGGCAGGGATACCGGAAGCCACCAAGAAGTCCTTTGTAGCGGTGGCACGACGGGCACCCAAGGCAAGGTTGTATTCACGGGTTCCGCGCTCGTCAGTGTGACCTTCAACGATCAGGGCCAAATCAGGGTTGGTTTTCAACCATTCAGCTTGCTTGCGCAGGGTGGCTTTGGCGTCTTCGTCCAGAGCGTGGCTGTCATAAGCAAAGTAAACGTTGGCACCAACGGCGGCGTCAAAAGCGCCTTGTTTTTCGTTGATCTGACTTAAATCCGTACCGTAGGTCGTGACATTAACATCACTAGGGGTTGAGCTGGCGCCGTTGTCGGACAAATCGTTTCCTGTGTTGACGTTGTCTTCACCGCCAGCACAAGCGGCCACAGCGACCAAAAGAGAGACAGACAAAAGAATTTTTTTTATCATAGGTTTACCTTAACGTTGATGATGAATGAATAACTGCGCAGGATGGGGGAGATTTTCAATCTCTTTTTCTCAAGCGACTGTGAATATACATTTTTTCTGACCAAAGAAAAGGACTTTTATCAAAAAAAAAAGATGAGAAAAATTTGCGTGTATCATTTCGAACACAGGGGTAACAGGTGGCTCTTTCTTTTTTGCAAACAACAAAAAAATGTGTCGTTCTTTCCCTATTTGCGTACTGAGCCAAGAACAAACAGCTACGCACCTATTCAAGTACCCCTTAAACCCCTAAAAAAAGGAAAAACGATAGGCTCAGCAGAGCCTATCGTTACGGTTACCTGTCACCTGTTACCTGCCTTTCGGATTCAAGCGATCCCGCAGGATTTTTCCCGATTTAAAAAACGGGGTGGCTTTGGCAGGAACAAAAACAGATTCTCCTGTCTTAGGATTTCTGGCCTGACGCTGGGTACGGTGACGCACCGCAAAGGAACCAAAGCCCCGAAGTTCTACCCGACCGTTATGGGCCAAGGCACGGGTAATTTCTTCAAAAAACAAAACCACAGCCTCTTCCACCTGTTTGGCGGACAGATGAGGGTTTTCTTTGCACAAAGCATCAATCAGTTCAGAGCGTTTCATAATCAATACAGTCCTTTATGATATTACGATAACAAACACAATCACAAGCAAGGGGAAAGGCACGAACACCTATCCCCCCCCCTCGTCTTCCTAAGAAGACGAGGTGTCGTCTTTTGAGGTTTTGGCACTGGCACTTTTCTTAATGGCAGGGCCCAAAATATCACCCAAACTGGCCCCACTGTCTGCGGAACCATATTCGGCCATCATTTGCTTCTCTTCTTTGATTTCACGGGCTTTGATGGACAAGGTGATCTCTTGCTTAGAAAGATTCAGCGCGGTGATCAGCGCATCAATCTTTTCCCCCTTGGCAAAACGATCCGGACGTTGTTCGCTGCGATCACGGGACAAATCTGATCTTTTGATAAAGAGCGGCTGTTCAACGTTGGGCAGCGTCACATGAATCCCTGCATCTTTAATGTCGGATACAGTACAGGTGACAATATCCCCCTTTTTCAATTTTACCGCAGGGGCAGGGGCAGAGGAAGCGTCAGCCACCGGTTTTGTTGCGCTGGACTGGGTCGCTTGCGATGAAGCGTTGGCACCCAACGTCACGGACATTTCCGCCGGATCAACTTTTAATAGGGTGACGGTTATGACATCGCCCTTGGCAATGGTTTTTAAGGCCTCAACCCCTGAACCTTGGGGCGTGAAGTCTTCCGCAGCCAAAGTCCCACGAATGCCATTTTCAAGCTCAACCAACACTTTGGCGTTATAGGTTCGCACCACAACCCCCTGCAATTCCGTGCCCTCGGGGTGCTGATCGGCAAAACGTTTGTAGGGATTTTCCTGACACTGTTTCATACCCAAACTGATGCGGCGTTTGTCGGTGTCCACATCCAAAACCATCACATCAACATCTTGGCCAATGGTCACGACTTTTTTAGGATCAGGGTTTTTATCCGCCCAAGAAATTTCTGACATGTAGACCAGACCCACAATGCCAGGCTCCAGCTCAACAAACGCCCCATAATCGGTGACGCTGCTGATGCGTCCGGTCAATTTGGTGCCCACAGGGAACTTGGTGACGGCCACTTTCCAGGGGTCTTCCTCCAGATGCTTCATGCCCAGAGAAATGCGCTTGGTTTCGGGGTCGATTTTGGTAATTTGAACCTCGATGGTTTGGCCAATTTCCAGGGCTTCGCTGGGGTGATTGACGCGGCGCCAAGAAATATCGGTGACGTGCAGCAATCCATCCACACCGCCCAGATCCACAAAGGCCCCAAAGCGGGTGATGTTTTTGACCACGCCCTTGACCACCTGTCCCTCGATAATGTTTTTCAGGAACTCTTCGCGGGCTTCGGTGCGGGATTCTTCTAAAATGGCGCGACGGGACACGATGATGTTGCCGCGTTTTTTGTCCATTTTCAAAATCTGGAACGGTTGTTCGATATTCATCAGCGGTGACAAATCCCGTATAGGGCGCACATCCACCTGACTGTTGGGCAAAAAGGCCACGGCCCCCTGTAAATCCACCATCAAGCCACCCTTAACACGGCTGAAGATTTTTCCGGTGGTGGGTTCGTCTTTGGCGTAGGATTTTTCCAGCTCAATCCACGCTTCTTCGCGGCGGGCCTTTTCACGGCTGAGCACAATGGCGCCATCGCGGTCTTCGTAGCGATCCACATACACATCGACTTCATCGCCCACGGCGGGGGTTTTGCCGTCGGCTTGTTCAAATTCCTGCAAAGGCACCATACCTTCGGATTTTAAACCCACTTCAATCAGGGCAAAGCCCCCGAACAGATCCATAACGTGACCGCGCAGAACAGAGCCCTCAATTTTGCCCTCCGCCCCTAAAACTTCATCCAGCAACGCGCCAAAGGATTCTTTGGATTGAGATGTTTGCTGTGCTTTTTGATGTTGCATGAATAATGCCCTTGATTTGGTTAATGAAAGAGGTTCCTTATACGATGTTGTTTTTGTTTATGCAAGCTGTCTTTGGGTTGTAACCCTCTAAAAAAACCTCATACGTTTTGATTTTTTTAGGAGGATGCGTTATCTTAGGATTGTTTTATAGCAGTTCCACTTTGATTTCCGTACTGGCCTGCAAAGGACTGGGGTCACGAAAACAAAGTGAAAACACTCGTTTTACGGGTTTATACAGACTGAATCGTGGTGATGGTGATGTTTGATGTGCCTCAAGGGTTATCCTCTTTGCTTAACCCTTTCTTGACCTCTGTCTGTTATCCCATAGAAAACATGGCGATAAAACCGCCTGAACACTCTTGGCTAAGGATCCTGTCATGATGTCAAAATTATTTATCGTTCGCATAATCAGTGCTATGGTTATTCTTATGACCATGACGGCCTGTTCTTCTTTATACGGCAGCAAAGAATCCCCTGATCCTGTGGGCATTGGCACAGATCCTGAGGAATTAAAGCGCAGCCCCTGTGCCTGTAACGAAGTACCACAAGATTACACCTCTTGGAAAACACCGGTTTAATTCATGGGCACCTCTAAAAACCCCTTTTCCTGGCCGCTGGCGGTGTCGCCAACGTACTCGAATCCTCATTTACGTCCAGTAAACTGCGGTTCTCCGTGCGCTGGCTCCTACCCA
This sequence comes from Alphaproteobacteria bacterium, assembly GCA_044371315.1. Lineage (GTDB taxonomy): Bacteria > Pseudomonadota > Alphaproteobacteria > JAJTHO01 > CANGYM01 > CANGYM01. Next base: position 11,655 of record JBILTX010000004.1, read on the forward strand.
TCGCCTCAGAAAAAGAGGTTTTTAGAGGTGCCCTCATGAGTTTTAAACTTTTCGCCTTTCGAAAACGTGCGTTTCTCCCACAACTCAAGGTTCCCGATACCACGGGGAATCCCGCCGATAAATTGGGTGTGTTTCCCACAGAAATACGGACTCAGGCGCTGGAGGGTCGTCGGTATTTGTGGACAACGCGGGTGTTTGCCATTGCGTTTTATCTGAGCATTCTGCTGAATGTGGTGCTGAGTTTGACCATTTACGCGCTGGTGCCGCTGAAAAAAACACAGCCTTTTCTGGTGACCTTTGATGAGGCCAAGGATCAGGTTGTCCGCATTGAACCGTTCCAGAAAAATAGTGTGGGCCTGCAGCTGTTTGCCGAAAAAATGGCATCTGAATATGTCAGTGTTCGTGAATCCATTCTGATTGATCAGGAAGAAATGAAACGACGCTGGGAAGAAATCCTGCGATACCGCATGAGTCCTGAGGATTTTACCGATTTTATCAAAACCATTTCCGAGCCGTATCAAGAGCTTTTCAGTAAAGGCGTCAACCGAAAAGTCGACATTACCCGCATTGAACGCAAAAGCCCTGATTACATCGAAGTGTATTTTCAAACCAACGATTATGATCGTTACGGAACGCGTTTGCTGACCAAAAACTGGGTGGCTGGTATGCGTGTGGGTTTTGCCCCCCAAACGACAACGCAACGTGAACAGTATTTTAACCCTCTTGGGTTTATGGTCTTTAGTTACAATCTAATGCAAAACTAAAAACCAAAAAAACCCTAAGAGACGCGACCATGACATCCCTTTCTTTTCGTCTTTTGACCCTGTCTGTTTGTTTAGCGATTTTAGCCCAGCCTCAGGCCATGGCGCAAATTCGTCCCCCTATGGGGAATCCTTCCGCAAACGCCCCTCTTTTGCCATCTGGGGGGGCTGGGCCTCGTCCTGCGGGCGGTGGGGGGCTTTTGGGTGGAGGCTCTGGGGGACCAAGTGGCGGTTCCCCCAATTTCATTGATGATACTGAGCGGGAAATCAACGCCCAAGCGGCGGGACAATATCCCCCGATGGAACGTAACAACAACACACCTTTGGGGGCTTTGCAAAAGCAATGGAATGCGCCGACCAGTTCTGCGGGACAGGTAGCCCCTGGTATTGTGCGTTATGTGTGGCGCCCTGATTTTGTTATGTCTATACGAACCCGTGAATTCATGACAACCACCATTGAGCTGCCCGAGTGGGAAAATGTTGAACAGATTATTTTGGGCGATGCGGCGTTGTTTGAGGCTTCGCGGATCAAGAGCAACATTCTGGTGGTCCGCCCCAGTTATGCCGGTGCTGATACCAACATGACGGTGCTGGGAACATCCGGCAACATTTACAATTTTTATGTCCGCTCCGAAGGATGGAATTCCAACCAGATTTCTGATTTGACCGTTTATATTTCAGCCACAAACCCCAAAAAACGTATGTTGGATGCGGCCGCCAAAGCCAGCGGCGACGCACCCACCAACACATCTGAAGAGGGGATGCCCGATGCCAACGGGGTAACACCGCCGGATTATATCCGCAAAATTGCCTTTAAACCCGACAATCTGCGTTTTGATTTAAAAATGTTTTCCCCCACAGCGGATGATTTGGAAATTGCCCCGCTGCGTGTGTTTACCGATGGGGTATGGACCTATTTTGACTATGGGGACAAAGCCGATACCGTACGCCGTCCTGTGATTTTTCATATGGTCGATGAAGTCGAAAGCATGGTCAACACCCGCACCGTAGGGCCCAAAGGCAACATCATGATTGCCGAGGCTGTGGGCAATTTTGTCCTGCGAAACGGCAAACGGATCATTTGTGTTTATCACCCCGATTACCCCCGCAGTTTCGAAGGCAGCAAAAGCATGCCCAAGGAATATGTTGAACCCAACAGCGCCGAACGCTTTTTCGAAGATCCTCGCTATGACGGAGGCACGCAAACCGGATTGCCCCAGCAATTAGAAAGTGCCCGTCATATTGATCCTCAGTAAAGGATGAGGCCATGAAAACGTTGTCTAAGGTTTCTTTATGGGTTCTGGTACCTCTGGTCGTCTTGGGATTATCAGCATGTGCCCACCGAGCGCCACAGGCCAGTGCTCCCTTTGCTGGAACCCCTGATGTCGCCCCAAGGGCGGAGACAATAACCTTAGATGATGCCCCTGCACCGAGGGTTTCCAAAACCGTCTTTTTTACCATAGACGATGGTTTCCCGAAGGATGATGGATCAAAAACAACCTTGGGCGCTTTGATTAAAGGAAAACAAAACCTTGCCCTCTCTGTTCTGATTGCAGAACTGGCCAAGGCTGAAGGTTTGAATGTTGTTTTAGAAATGGATTTTCCTGACCGCGTTCTGCCCCTGAGTGATCTGGATCCCACGATGACGGCTCTGGCATTTCTGAAATCTGTTGGGCAAAAGGATGATTTTTTTGTGACGTTACAAAAAAAGACCCTGACGCTGAAGAAAAAACACATCACCACCGTGCGGGTTCCCCCTGTGGGCATTGTGAACGACAAAAAAGTGACATTGGCCAATTATGACTTTTGGAAAACAGTCTTTAAGCAGGAAAAGGTTGATATTTTGGACATCAATCCAAATGGAACCCTTCGTTTTGAAGCCACACCCCTAACCCTAAACAGGATTGTGGAGCGCATGAAAACCTTTGCCCAGCAGGGGGAAATTCTTGATCTTCAGATGGCGTATCTTTCCCTTTCCAAACCCATGGCCTCGGTTCTGCCCGCTGTTGGCAATTTACCATCGACAAATTTAGAGCCTGGGCGCAGCGTCAGCATCCTGAGCACATCAGGCCCTGCCGATGCCCTGATGAAAGCGTTGGGCAGTGCTGTTTCCGAAAAAGAATCCTATCACGCCCTGCTGTTTGTTGGGGATGTGGGGACCACGCACAGCATTTGTGATCGGGGTCTAAGGATTGCCGCGCGGCGTGAAGGAAAAACCGTCACTTACGATCTGACCTTTATTGATACCGCGGCGGAAGGATGCGCCCCTGTGGGACCATCCCTGCAAACCGAGGGGACGCTGGGGGATACCTTGACCCTGAACCTGAGCACCAACAATGCCTTTGTTGTGTATCCTGAGCGGATTGTTTTTAAAAAGCCCACGGATCAATAAGGATCAATCATGAAAAGCATGGTAAGTCTGTTTTTCGTTCCCTCCCCTCTCTCTATCAGGGAGAGGGAGGCTGTCTATCCTGCCCAACAATTGCCTTGCCTTTTCATAAAAAATGATTTATAAAAAGAAAGATCGTTTATGAGCACGCGCCGTTATGATGTCCCTGTTGTCCTTTGCCTTGTGGGTCTCCTCATGTTCTCTCTTGGGGGTTGTGGGGATGATAAAAAGAAACAACAGGAAGCGGAGTCTGCTGCAGCCCAAAAGCAAGCCAAAAGCGAAGACCCCATCCGCGACCTTTTAGACGTCGTCAACAAGGAAAAGATTCAGCCCAAAAAGCCAGCGGCCCTATCAACCCTGACCAAGGATTTGGATTTTTCGGATTTAGAGGTTGGGCAGTTGTTGACATTGCCGGCGGTTCTCAGCAACGAGGGGGATGAACCCCTGACCCTTAAAAATATCGAGGTCACAGGGGACCCCGAGTCTTTTAAAATTGCAGGGGATTGCACGATGGAAACGGCCTTGACCCCTGAAAAACGAAGCTGTCGTATGGAAGTATCGTTTCGCCCTATGGAACAAAGAACCTATCGCACGGGGATTGTTGTGACCCATTCGGGCAAAGACAGCCCGCTGATTTTGAATTTGACGGGATCGGGAAAGCTGCTGCCCCCCTTGCCCGAACCTCAGGCTATGGACATTCCTGCGCCTGAAATGCAGCCCCCCAGTTTGGGCTATGCCAACGCGCAACAGGTTCTGAGCCAACGTCGAGCCAGTGGATTGAAAAATCTGCAATTGTTGCCAACTCCTGAAGGGTCGTGGCGTAACAAAGATAAAAATTACGCGGGTATCGGGGATGAACCCGTCACATCCACCTATCCCGTGGACCGCAGCCGTATGATTACCGCGGACCGGTATATTCCGGCTGTTTTAGAAAACCATATCAGCACGGATATTCCTTCGGGACGCATCACCGCGGTGATAGAACAAAACGTTTTCGGGGCCGATGGGCGCAATATCCTGATTCCTGCCGGATCTCGGGCTGTGGGGATTTATCAGTTTGGGGGCGGCGGAAATGCAGGCGGCAGAGGAGCCAGCAACAATGGAGGGGGAAGCAATAGTCCCACAGGATCCCGCGCGGAAGTTGTCTGGACCCGTATCATACGCCCCGATGGGGCCGCCATTAAAGTGGGCAATCAAACCGCCGATGTCATGGGACGTCGGGGTTTAAGCGGGGATTTGGATCGTCGTTTGTTTGAACGTTATGGGGAGCCCCTGCTGCTGAGTATGCTGGCCACCGCCACAACGCTGGCCTTTACCGATGATAACAGTGAGGTGAGCAGCTTTACAGGACTCAATTTTGGCGGCACTCTGGGGACGTTCTCCACAGAAGAGGTGTCCAAAGGGGAAGTGGCGGCGCGGGCCTTTACCAGCAGTTTGCTGGAAATTGCCAGAGATCTTGTGATCAACAGTGCAGATTTGCGCCCGATCCTCAGGATTCCTGCCGGAACCCGCTTTGTGATTATGCCCACATCGGATATTGTGATGCGGGATCCCCAAAAGCTGGAACCTGTCACGGGTGGCGGCGATTTGATCAGCAAAGCCAAGGGTCTGATTCAGGCCCTGCAAACCGGCGATCGGGAAGCGGCCGCCCTCAGCTTGGCTGAGGTTCTGGCGGCCTCTGCCCAAGCGGGTCAGGCCAACGAGGCTGCGGGGGGCTTTGGGGCCACCATGCCAGGCCAAGATCAGGGGCAGTTCAGTTTTGGCCCACCGCCTGGGGCAGAATCATCCTCAACCGCGCCTATTCCTGGGGAGGCGGCACCGTAAGTCTAAGAACAATATTGTTTTAAAGGGGAAGGGTTATGAGTGAAGGTTTTAGCGTAACGGCTCTGGACAACGAGTTGTTGACCAACGCCCTGAGCCCCCTAAAAAAATGGTATGACGATCCCACAACCGAGGAGATCGCCATCAACAATCCGGGGATGATTTTTGTTAAGGCCGTTCGGGATATTTGGCGCCCGCACGAGGCCCCCGAAGTCACCGTGAAATTGATCATGGCCGTTTGCCGGATTTTGGCCAATTTGACGGATCAGACCTTTGATTTGGAAGGAATTCCTATTCTTTCCGCGACATTGCCTGGGGGCCACCGGTTTCAGGCCGTGGTGGGTCCCAACGTGCGCTATGATCTGTCTGATACCCAAGGGATTGCCCTATGTATTCGTCGTTTTGATCCCAACAAAAAATACAAACTGGATGATTTTAACCTGCGGCCTAGCGAAAAAACCATCGAGGAAACCAAACAGGAACACACCCACGAAAAGCATCGCTATAGCGACTTTGCCTATGAAGATTTGGTGGGCGCGGTGCAACAGGGAGAGGCCGTTTTGATTTCAGGGGCCACCGCCACTGGAAAAACAACGTTTCTGAATGCCCTAGTGGAATACATCCCCCTAGATCGCCGGATCATTACGGTGGAAGACACCCGCGAGGTCATTGTCAGACACCAAAACCGCGTGCATCTGGTTGTGTCCCGAACGGCAGGGGCCAACAAAATCGGTTATTCCCACGTTTTGGATGCCGTGGTGCGGATGACGCCGGATGTGATTATTTGTGGGGAGATTTCCGTCACCAACGCCAAAAGCATTTACCGTTTGATGACCACCGGCCATTCTAACTTTATGGCCACCATCCATGCCGAAAGTCCTGAAATGGCCCTGCGGGCGTTCTGGCAAAACCTGACCCAAGAAAATCCCAATCTGGATGCTGCGGCAGCCATTGGGATTTTGGCCCGTTCCTTTGGCCGTATTGTGCAAATCGACCGCAGCAGCGGCGAGCGCGTCATCACCGCCGTGGACGCCCCCGCGCTGGTGCACCAAGTTTTGGGGTAAGTTCTAGAGTATCTCCACTTTGATTACCGTACTGGCCTAAAAAAACTGTGCTTGGCATGTTACGGGACCATGATTGTTTTTGCTGAATCGTCCCCCCTTATGCCCTGTCATTTCTTTGTTGCCATCATATCCCGCCACAACATGGCGGGCAGAGTGCCGCCGGTGACATTGTCCATGGGGGTGCGGTCATCGTTGCCCATCCAAACCCCTGTGATCAAAGAATCCGTGTAGCCAATAAACCAGGCATCCCGTTCATCCTGGCTGGTGCCCGTTTTTCCGGCGACCGTTTGCCTAGGCAATTGGGCGAGGCGTCCTGTGCCCGAGGGATCCTCGACCACCGCCCGCAGCAAGCTGTCCATGGTGGCAACGGTTTTTTCATCCACCAAGCGACGGGTTTTTTCACTGCCTTTGCGTTGATACAGGACATTGCCGCTTTGATCCACAATCCGTGTGATGCCGAATGGCAACACCAGATGCCCTTGATTGCGAAGAACTGCATAACCCGTGGTCATTTCCAACAAAGACACTTCACTGCTGCCCAGCGCGGTGCTGAGGTCTGGTCGTAGTGTCGAGCTGATACCCATAGAACGCGCCCGCGCCAACACAGGCCGCACGCCGACAGCCTGCATCAGGCGGATATGGGGGATGTTATAGGATTTAACAAAGGCCTCTTTCAGGGTCACCATTCCATGAAACTGGTTTTGAAAATTTTGGGGTTTCCATGTTTTGATGGTTAGGGGGGTGTCCTCTAGCAAGCTGGTGGGGGTAAAACCATTTTCCAGTGCCTGTAACACCACAAAGGTTTTAAAGGCGGATCCTGGTTGCCGCTTGGCCTGTGTTACATGATTAAACTGTGAAAAATCGTAGGAAATCCCCCCTACCATGGCCAGAACCGCGCCACTGGGGCGCAAGGTCACAGTTCCCACCTGGGAAACGTTATGATCCAAGGCATAGCGATTCATGATGTTTTCTGCCGCCAAATCCGAACGATTCTGGACGTTCAAATCCAACGTTGTATCCACCCGCAGCCAAGGATGATCTTTGGGATTCACGTAATAAGGCAATTGTTCCATAATCCAGTCGGTGAAAAAACGCACGTTGGGTCCAGCGAGGGGTCTGCGTATGGCCATACGGGCCTGTTTGGCCTGTTGGGCCTGATGCCGCATAATAAAGCCAGATTCCAGCATTTCCTGCAGCACCACATTACGCCTTTCAATGGCCTTCTCTGGGCTGCGCAGGGGGTTTAAATCCGATGGTGCCTTAACCAATCCCACAATCAGGGCCGCCTCTGGCAGGGTTAAATCCCTAGCAGACTTACCAAAAAAACGGCTGGATGCCGCATCCACCCCATAGGCACCGGCCCCGAAATAAACACGATTCAGATACAGCGTTAAAATTTCTTCTTTAGACAGCTTTCTTTCGATCCAAAAGGCCAAGATGGCCTCGCGCAATTTCCGATCTATGGAGCGTTCATTGGTCAAGTATAGATTTTTTACCAGCTGCTGAGTCAGGGTGCTGCCCCCTTGGACCACACGCCCTTCATAGAGATTAACCGTCATAGCCCGCAAAAGAGCCCAAAAATCAAGCCCCCCATGATTGAAAAAATCCCGGTCTTCTACCGCCAGCAAGGCCCGTACCAAAGGGACAGGAAAATCAGCGTAGGTTAAGGGCTCGCGCATCAAAGGTCCATAGGTGGTGAGCAAATCCCCCCGTGCCGAAAGAATTTCCACCGATGGTGATAAATTCGTCTGTTTTGTTAACGTGGACACATCCGGCAGATTGTACCCATAAACAGCCACCAGCACCAGAAGAGCCATCACCCCCCACACCATAAAAGTGGCCAGCCACTTTAAGCCCCAAACCAAACGGGAACGTTGTTTTTTTCTGGGAGAAGCTCTGCCCTTCTTGATACCAAGATTCTGCTTTTTCTGTTTCTTTTTCGCCATAAGAGTAAGACTACGGCAGTGATCCTAAGGAGGCAACAGCTTTTTTCCTGCAAACCTAAGCCCAAAGGTCTCCCTTATCACCCCCCCAAACCCAAGGGGCGTGGGATGTGTGGAAACAAAAGAAGGGGTAAGGGGGTCTTAGGAGGGTTCTTACCGGACAGAATAGACCTACGATAACCCCCTTGCTATACCCTTTCAGCTATGCTAACCAGACGGGGCTTTGGGGAATCAAGAACTACGAAATCATGACGCAAACGCTTGGCCATCACCGCACCGCCCGAAACTACGCTGCGGCTCTGTTAGAGGAAGCCCGCGCCTTTTCCGCCGTCGCTGTGACGGGGGATTGTTTAACCGCCCTTTCGGACATGATTCGACAGGACCCCAACACACCCTACACCCTAAATCTGCGCTACAAAAAACCAGACCTTGCCAGTCCCTTGGTGGATTTTTTCGCGGCCAAGGGATGCACGCAGCCGGCTTTTATTTTACGGTTTTTGACCCTGCTGGCCATGCATAACCGGTTTTCTTTGTTGCCCGTCATTGCTGATATGTATCAGCGCCTGTATGACGAAGAACAGGGGATTGTGGATATTTTCGTGATTTCTGCTGCCCCCCTGAAAGAGGATGAGGAAACCCAGATCACCGATCTTTTGAAACAGCGTTGGCCCCAGCCCCGCGTGATGTTTTCTGTTAATTCCCAGCTGCTGGGGGGATTTCAGGTTCTGGTGGGCAGTTGCCTGTACGATCTGTCGTTGGCCAACCGTCTGCAGCAGCTGAAAACCAAACTTTCCGGCGTGATTGCCCGTTCATATGAAGGAGACCTTCCCCAATGACACAAAAAACAACCCAAGCCATCTCTGAAATCGCCTCCGTCCTAAAGCGGGAAATTGCCGATTTTTCCGCCAAGGAAGATTTAAACGAAGTGGGCTTTGTCCTAACCGTGGGGGATGGAATCGCCCGCGTGTATGGGCTGGACACCATTCAATCGGGGGAAATGGTGGAATTTCCCAACGGCGTGAAGGGTGTGGCGCTGAGTTTAGAAGAAGGCAGCGTTGGTATCGTGATCATGGGCGATTCCCGTGGGATCAAGGAAAATGACGTCGTCCGCCGAACCCACCGCATTTTGGAAATTCCTGTGGGTATGGGCTTGCTGGGCCGCGTGGTGGACGCGCTGGGCAATCCCATTGATGGCAAAGGCCCCATCGAAAACGTCACCATGCGGGAAACCGAAACAAAAGCCCCTGGGATCATCGCCCGTCAATCCGTTTTTGAACCTGTGCAAACGGGGATCAAGGCCATTGATGCCCTGGTGCCCATCGGGCGTGGCCAGCGGGAATTGATCATTGGCGACCGCCAAACCGGAAAAACCACCGTGGCCATGGATGCCATCCTGAATCAACGGGCCATGAACGAGGCCGCCGCGGACGACAAAGGCAAACAGTTCTGTATTTATGTGGCCATCGGCCAGAAACGCTCCACCGTCGCGCAGATTGTCAAAACGCTTGAGGAAAACGGGGCCATGCCCTATTCCATCGTCGTGTCCGCTACCGCGTCGGATCCTGCCCCCATGCAGTTTTTGGCCCCCTATACGGGATGCGCCATGGGTGAATTTTTCCGCGATAACGGCATGCATGCCCTGATCGTGTATGATGATCTCAGTAAGCAGGCGGTAGCGTACCGTCAGGTATCTTTGCTGCTGCGTCGCCCCCCTGGGCGGGAAGCCTATCCTGGGGATGTGTTTTACGTGCATTCGCGCCTGCTGGAACGCGCCGCGAAAATGAGCGATGAACAAGGCGGAGGCTCCCTCACCGCCCTGCCCATCATTGAAACCCAAGCCGGTGACGTGTCCGCGTACATTCCCACCAACGTGATTTCCATCACCGACGGGCAGATTTTCCTAGAAACAGGATTGTTTTATAAGGGGATTCGCCCCGCCATTAACGTGGGTTTATCGGTCAGCCGTGTGGGATCTGCCGCCCAAACCAAGGCCATGAAGCAAGTGGCCGGAAGCATCAAGCTGGAACTGGCCCAGTACCGTGAGATGGAAGCGTTTTCCCAGTTTGCCTCGGATCTGGATGCCTCCACCCGCAAATTGCTGGATCGCGGGGCGCGGTTGACGGAGCTGTTGAAACAAAAACAGCATCATCCCCTATCTATGGAAGAACAGGTTGTGTCCCTGTATGCCGGTGTGAATGGGTTTTTGGATACCGTTCCTACAGCGGATGTTGTGGCGTTCGAGCATGCCTTGCTAACCCTGATGCGCACCGTTCATGCTAGCACCCTAGAGACCATTCGCAAAGACAAAAAAGTTGATGACCCCATCAAAGCGAAGCTCAACACCATCATTCAGGATTGTCTGGACAGCTTTCTGGTGAAAAAGGCATAGGTTATGGCGAATCTAAAGGAACTGAGGGGGCGTATCAGCAGCGTGAAATCCACGCGAAAGATTGTCACCGCCATGAAAATGGTGGCGTCCAGCAAGCTGCGCCGTGCGCAGGCCAAGGCCCTTCAGGCTTTGCCCTATGCGGATGGACTGGCGGCAATGCTCAGTGCCCTGCGCGGGGAAGTTGATGATGCGGCCCCCCCTTTGTTCCGTGGCTTTGACAATCCATCCCCCAAACATCTGATTATTTTGATTGGATCGGATCGGGGATTGTGCGGGGGCTTTCACTCTGCGTTGTTTAAATTCCTGCGCGAATTCACAGCCGACCTGAAAGCCAAGGGCCAAGAGCCCCACCTGTTGATCGTGGGCAACAAATTGATCAGTCGTATGGGCAGCATCATGCCCGTGGCCCATACTGTGCCGAACATTTCAAAAACCCTCAGCTTTGCCACGGCGGAATCCATTGGCCAGTGGGCCATGGAGCGCTTTCTGCAGGGGGACTATGGCTCTTGCAGTGTGATTTACAGCCGGTTTGTGTCGGCCTTGACTCAGGTGCCCACGTTGCAGGGGTTGATGCCTTTGCCCATGGATGCCACTCAGGAACAGGAGCAAGACCAAAAACTCCCCGAGCGGCCCTATCTTTATGAACCCTCAAAAAACGAGCTTTTTGCCCAGATTCTTCCCAAAAATGTGCATGTTCAGATTTATCGGGCTTTGCTGCAAAGCGCGGCCAGTGAAGAGGCTGCCCGTATGAATGCCATGGACAACGCCAGCCGCAATGCCAAAGAGGTCATTGATGATTTGACTTTGCTGTACAACCAAACCCGCCAGGCTCAGATTACCAAAGAACTGATGGAAATCATCGCCGGATCCGAAGCGCTTTAAACGAAAGGAAAACCCTCATGTCTCATCCAAACATAGGAAAAATTACCCAGGTTATGGGGGCTGTTATTGATGTTAAATTTACCGGTGCCTTGCCCGATATCAAAAACGCCCTGCACGTGGACAATCATGGCCAATTGTTGGTTTTGGAAGTCGCGCAGCATTTGGGCGACGGAGAAGTGCGCTGTCTGGCCATGGATGTCACCAACGGTTTAACCCGTGGGCAGGACGTTGTGGACAGTGGGTCCCCCATTACTGTGCCTGTGGGCAAAGAAACCTTGGGCCGTATTTTTAACGTGTTGGGCGACCCCATTGACGAGCGCGAGGCCGTTCAGGGCAAAACCCGCTGGAGCATCTACCGCGAGGCCCCCGATCTGGAGGACCAATCCACCGACTCTGAAATTTTGGTCACGGGAATTAAGGTTGTGGACCTGCTGGCCCCCTACGCCAAAGGTGGAAAAATCGGTCTGTTCGGCGGGGCCGGTGTGGGCAAAACCGTTTTGATTATGGAGCTGATCAACAACATCGCCAAGGCCCACGGGGGTTACTCCGTCTTCGCCGGTGTGGGTGAGCGTACGCGGGAAGGCAACGACCTGTATCACGAAATGATTGATTCCAAAGTCATTGATTTAAATGGCGATGCCTCGAAAGTGGCGTTGGTGTACGGACAGATGAACGAACCCCCCGGGGCCCGTGCCCGTGTGGCCCTGACAGGTCTGACCATGGCGGAATACTTCCGCGATGAAGAGGGGCAGGACGTTCTGTTTTTCGTAGATAACATTTTCCGGTTCACACAGGCAGGGTCCGAAGTGTCCGCGCTTTTGGGCCGTATTCCCTCCGCCGTGGGGTATCAGCCCACCTTGGCCAGTGAAATGGGCGAACTGCAAGAGCGCATCACCAGTACCAAAAAGGGATCCATTACCTCCGTTCAGGCCATTTATGTCCCTGCGGATGACTTGACCGACCCCGCGCCGGCGGCGTCCTTTGCGCACTTGGATGCCACCACCGTTTTGTCCCGTAGTATTGCGGAGCAGGGAATTTATCCTGCGGTGGATCCGTTGGATTCCACATCCCGCATCCTGTCTGCCGATGTGGTGGGCGAGGAACATTACGCCGTGGCCCGTCAGGTCCAAAAAGTCCTGCAATCCTATAAATCGCTGCAAGACATCATCGCCATTTTGGGAATGGATGAATTGTCCGAGGAAGACAAACTCACCGTGGCCCGCGCCAGAAAAATTCAGCGGTTCCTGTCCCAGCCCTTCCACGTGGCGGAGGTCTTTACGGGATCCCCAGGGGTGTTTGTACCGCTGGCGGAAACCATTCGCGGGTTTAGGGAAATTTTGGACGGTCACTACGACCACCTGCCAGAGGCCGCGTTTTACATGGTGGGCACCATTGACGAAGTCAAAGAAAAGGCCAAAAAAATGGCCGTGAAAATGGCAGCCTAACCCATGACCGACCCCATCACGTTGGATTTGGTGACGCCGGAAAAACGGGTTTGCCAAGAAGCCTATACCATGATCGTTTTGCCTGGGTCAGAGGGGGAAGTGGGTATCCTGTCCCAACACCAACCCATCATCCTGACCCTACAGGCCGGTGAGATCCGCCTGTACGATGGCGCCACTGTGGCCAAAACCATCCCCATCACAGGGGGCTTTGCTGAATTTTCCGGCGAAGTTTGCCGCGTTTTGGCGGATGGCTAAACACCCCATCCACAAAAACCCCAAGTGATACCGAAGGGGCGTCATTCCACCATCTGAACCTGAATTTAAACCCATCAGGTGGGTTCATAGAGGTGCTCTATAAAAAGACCATGGAACAGTTCCCTATCCATTATCCGGACCATTATCCGGACCATTATCCGGACCATTATCCGGACCATTATCCGGACCATTATCCGGAAACATTCGATTTTGCTGTGGTGCAACATACATATATATTCTGATGGGTCATGGGCCCAAGGTTGATCACATACAAGGCGATTCCAAAAAAGAATTGCAACCCCAGATTATCATGGCTTGCAGCAAAATTATATTGCAATGCAAAAAATTTTTTTTCTGATCTTCCCGCGAAAAAAGTGAATTTCCCCTCCTTTTTTTGTGCAGGGCAACAATTTTTTCAAAAAAAACAATGTTTTTCTTGAAAAAGGCCAAGGGATTATGGTATGGTTGAGAAAATGATAAAAAACGTCGCGGTTATTTTTTTAGGAGTTCACAATGCCAAACGTCCAAAGCCACGCTTTGTATTTAAAATGTCTAAAACCCCAACCCCACCCTGAAAAAAACGATTGTCTGGTGGTGACCACAGATTTGCCTGGGGCCATGGTTCGGGATGCCATTGAAAGCCTGCAGGTGCTTTCCATCCCCCATCAGCTTGTCACCTTTCAGGGGCGCACCAGTCTTTGCCTGTGCCGCTCGGCCTATGAAAAAGCCATGCTGTTAAAGGTAGATTAACCGTTTTTCTGTCATGCTTCAGGGCCCTTTGATACAAGGGGGTCTTCTGGATTGTGTTTAGACGGTTTGGCTTTCTCATATGCCTTTGGATGATGCTTCCTTTCACGATACACAGGATCCTAACCAACAGGCGATCTTGCTGCGTCTGGCCCAAGGGCCGGATCCCTTTATTCGGAAAACCATTCTTTTGAATCCGGCCATTCCCATCGCCGCCTACGCTTTGTTCGCTCAGGACCCTGAGGTTGGGCTGCGTGAAGAAAATGCTATTATTTTAGCAAAAAAAATGCTAAGTTATTCAGATATGCAAGAGCAAGCGCCGGAGTGGTTGGTGTCGGTTTTAATGACGTGTGCGCGGGATGTTGTGGACAGTGTACGGGTGGGGATGGCGGTGACGCTGCGGTTCTGCGGCGCTGTGCCGCGGGGGCTGCGCATGCTGTTGGCCAAAGACCCTAACCCCGAGGTTTCAGGGCCTATTTTACGCTCTTGCCCTGCCCTAACCGAGGTGGACTGCGAAGAGATTATTATGGAGCCCACCGTCACGGAAATCACCCTGCAAGCCCTGTCTGAGCGCGGCGATCTCTCCCCTGCCTTAACCCAACGCCTGCGGGATCAGCAGGGCCGCATTCATACCCTGCAACTGCTGCAACAGGGCCTGAAACAGGCGCTGGAACATAAAAAAAGCGGCACCCTAAACGATGAAGCCGTTTACAAAGCCGCCACCGCCAAAGACCGTTTTTATGTCATAGGGGCCCTGAGTCTGTTATCCCGCAAAAACCATGACCAGATCCAGCGCGTTCTGGAAACCCAAAGTCCCATGGGCATTTTGAGCTTGTGCTGGATCAGCGATCTTTCGGCCCGCACGGCCTATCAGATTCAGGTTCATATCGCGGGCATTCTGCCCCGAAAGGCTTTAGCCCCCGCCCAAGGGGGGGGATACCCCTTTACGGACCGTCAAATGGCTTGGAATGCGGATTTTATTGATACCTTGGTATCACAGGCCCAATAAGGGGCCGATTCTAACCTTATCGCTGTCGCCACGCGGCGGCCAGCCCCCCAAGGCCCATCATGGCAAAAGAGGTCCACAATAAAGTCATCCCAGGGCGTAGATGAATCCGCAAAGAGATACCCTGCCCATCGGGGGATACACCCGCCATCAGATAGCCCTGATCCTGCCACAGGGTTCGGGTCAGGGTCATTTCAGAGGTTATGGTTTTTCGGGATTTATAATGACGTCTGGCCAGCGTCAGGGTCGTCTGACGTTTTTCATGGATACGATCCACCTCTGCCAGCAGGGCGGTGTAAAGGGGGAAATCCTGCGTGAAAACACGCCGCAAAATCAGGGTTTCCCCCTGAAAAACCACCGGTGTATTCACCTTTAAATCCAAAACGGCATCCTGTTGGCCGTACCCATAGCCCAAAATGGCAATGGCGAACAGAGGCATCGCCAAATGGCCCAAGGTTCGGGCGATTTTAACACGACGTGCCTCTGCCAGCACCGCCACCAACAGGCTGGCCGGCAGCAACGCCCACAACTGGGCCCATCCAAACAGGGGCAAACCCTGCGCCAGAATGATCGCCAGAATCATAGTCATGGCGATGGTTTGAACAGTCCAAAAGTTTACCCCGCCAGGCAAAAGAACCAAAACGCCAATAGACAGGGCCATCAAAGGCAAAACCACCTGATTATAAAACCCCGCCCCCACAGACAAAGAATCGTTAAAAATCAACAGGGCCAAAAACGGATAAAACAACCCCAGCGCCACCAGCGCCGCCGTCGCCAAAACCAAATAATTTTGCAGCCCCATCAAAAAAGGACGGGATCCCAATGCCACAGGGGGGTCTTGTACGTTGGAAAGGGGGGACCTGCGCCAGATCACCGCCACAAAAACGGTGTGAATCACCAACATCACCAACAGCAAAAAGCCCCGAAAGGCATCCGACGCAAAACTATGCACGGAAATCAGCAATCCCGAGCGCACCAGAAAGGTCCCCAGCCAGCACAACGTCCACGCCAAAACACTATACAGCAACGCGCATCGATAAAAAGTTTGTCGCGTTTTGGCCTGGGGCGCGGCATGCAGCAAAGCCGTTAAAACCAACCACGGCAGCAAAGAGGCATTTTCCACCGGATCCCAAAACCACCACCCGCCCCATCCCAATTCGCGGTAGGCCCACCACGCCCCAAGGCCAATCCCAATCCCCAGAACACTCCACGCCAAAGCGATGGTCAAACGCCATAACCGCATCAAGGACGGTGCCACCGGAAACGGCTGGGTCAACAAACCGCACGCCGCAACACTGACCAACGCTGTTAACGCATACCCCGCAAACAAAATGGGGGGGTGAATCAGCAATCCCTGATCATGCAGAAGGGGGTTCAGGCCCAAGGGCACCTCCCCCTGTGTGGGGGCAAAGGGCGATCCCGTAAACAAAAGATAGGTTCCCATCAAAAACCCCAGCAGGGCGTGACAACGATGGGCCTGTTTTTGAAACGATGAGACATCCCCCTTGTATAGGATCACACCCCCCGCTGCCCCAATCATGGCCCACCACAACAGCAAAGACCCCTGATGATTTGCCCATGTTGACGCCAAACGAAACGGCAGGATATCCCCCCATGCCCCACTTTCAGCCACCAAAGCCAAGGACACATCCGAAACCGCAAACGCCCCCATCAAAATCCCAAAACACACACAGGGCAAAACAGACTGAATCCGCCACATCCAACGATGGGGGTTTAATAAGGTTGCAAAGGCCAACAAAGAGGCCAGCCACAGCGTGACTTCACCCAAAAGACCGATCAATGGCCGCCTCCCTCTGGTTTGGGTTTAGGCTTAGGTTTGGGTTTTGCTTCGTCTTTTTTATCCTTTTTGTCTTTTTTGTCGTCCTGTTTATCGGGGTTTTTTTCGTCTTTTTTGGGGTCCTCTGCGGTGGGTGCGGGTTCAGGCTCTGGCTTGGGGGCATCCAGAAACAAACGTCCCTGATAGGACAGGGGAACAAACGATAGCTGCGGATGGGTTTGGGGCAGCCTCTTTACCCACGCCTTCACGCTTTCAAAAACAATAGGATAGGGGGGCAGAATGCCAACGGCGGAGCCCTGTTTCAGGGCGGTTTGGGCTAATGTTTTAAAAAAGGCGTCTCTTGCTTCGATGGATTCCAAACGCAACGTCACGCGAGTATAGGGCAAATCGTCGTTTTTCCAGCGTTTTTCATTCACGGTGGCCTGCGTCCCCTCGGCGGCATCCACGTACATCAAGCCCCGCGCCGTCATTTGGGAAAGAATCAGATCCATCACCGGTGCATCATAGCGGGCGATTTTTCCCATCATGGGGATCATGCCCATATAGCCTTGGGCTGTGGCCAGTTGCTGAAGCATCATCTCTTGATTTTTTTCCGGCAAATTCCCCGTCATCAGGGCCATGCTCCCCGGATCACTGTAGGGATAATTGCGCGTTTCCATGGCCAAGGATAACAGGGTTTCAAAGCCCCCCTGACGGGCATTTTGCATTTGGGAAAAGACTTCCTCGGCATAGGGGTTAAAGGCCAACGCCACCCTAGCCGGCAAAACGGTTTTGGCCTGATCCAGCAAGGTTGCATTCATCCCCATTTGCTCCACCACCAAAGAGACCGTGGCGTAAGGGGGTGTCTTTGGCCACAAATCGGATCTGGCATAAACCTGCCAAGGGGTGCGATCGGCGGTTCCCCGTTTGGGCAAAAAGCCAAAAGGGCTGCGCTCGACCAAATCCTGTGCCACCTCCGCTGAAAAAGACGGGGGCAGCGTGTCCTTTTCCGGTTCCTCAGACGGGGGCACCGAGGGAGCGGCGGCCTCGGTGTCTTTTTGAGCGGGGGCAGGCGCAATGGTGTCCAGCTGCGCTAGGATCTGGGATGGTTCCTCTGGCTCTTGAAACACAAACAACAGCAAGGCCACAAAAACCAAAAAACCAACGTTCAGCAAAATGATGGCCCACGGGGCCACACGGGAAACAACAAAAGAAAAGAAACGCCGAATCACAGTTTTTGTTCATCATCAACTTTACGTTCGCGGGCCCGTGTCAAAATGGCATCTTCCATCTGCGTGGCCATGGCGGCGTTGGTTTTTTGGTCAACCCAATCCTTTTGGTTTTTATCGCGTTTCTGATGAAAAACGGTCACTTTAATGCCGTTGGCCTGCAGGCTTTTGGATGTGATGAAGGCATTGATTTTAAACCGCTCGTCTGGGGTTTCGGGCATGGAATACCAATCTGTGATAATCACCCCGCCAAAGGGATCGGCGGAGGCAATGGGCATAAAAGACACCGTGTCCAGCGTGGCTTTCCATAAATACGCATTCACGCCAATGCCGTTATCTTCAGAGGCCCCTCTATCCTGTGTTCCGGGGCCAAAAAGGGTGATGCCTTTTTCATTGTTGGTGATGGTCCCTGTTTTTTCCCGCCGCTTGCCCGTGTCCCCCTTAGGATACGTGGGATCGGTTTTCACATCAGGGGTGCTGCAGGAAACCATAAACAAAGAAACACACATCAACAACGCAACCCGTAAACCCGTCATAAACCCATGCTTTCCTAATAAAATTTTTTTAAAACGGGAGAAACACTCCCTTGAAGGCGACTATACGACCCTTGCCCCCCATTCGCAAGAGAGAAGCAGGGTTTGAAATACAGCGTGTTTCCCCTTTCATTGCGTACGGGCATGTGCATGGGGCCCAGCGTTGCTCATTTCAAAGTGATCAAGGAAGGCAGAGAGCGGTTATTGCCGCCTTTATACCGCCCCCTCCAGAAGGGGGGTGATGGTTTCATCCACTTCTTTCAGGGTGATGTCTTTTTGGTCTTGGGCGCTGATGGCGAGGGCCTGAAACTGCCGTGCCTTTGGCAGCAGGCGGGTTTGAAAGCTGGCCACGGCCTGATTGTAACTTTTGTTGGATCGCTGCAGATGGGTGCCCACGTCCTGCAGGTGGCCGGCAAAGGTTTGCAGGCGGCCATACAGCTCCCGCGCCATATCGGCGGCCTTTTCCACGTGATCGGCCAGATGGTGCTGTTTCCAGCTATGGGCAATGGCCATCAAGGTGGCCATCAGGGTACTGGGGGTGGCCAGAATGATGCGTTGTTCCCATGTTTTGGCCAGCAGGTCGGGGTCTTGTTCAATGGCGGCCACAAAGGCACTTTCCAGCGGCATGAACAAAATTACAAACTCGGGGGCTTTGTTTTGGTATTGCTGCCAATAGGCTTTTTGCGTCAAAGCCCGCACGTGGGTCATCACGTGGCGCACGTGACGGTCCAGCGCGATTTGGCGGGATTCTTGGTCTTTGGCGTAGACAACTTCGTAGTAGGCATCAAAGGGCACCTTAGCATCCAAAATGACATAGCGCCCGCCTGGTAAGTGCATCACCACATCGGGGCGTTGCAGCTTTTGATCGGCATCCCGCTGGGCCTCTTGCTCCACAAAGTCGCAGTGCATCATCATGCCGGCCTGTTCCAGAACGCGGCGCAGGGTCATTTCGCCCCACCGGCCGCGGACTTGGGGTTTGCGCAGGGCCTCAACCAATTTCTGGGTTTCCCCTGTGACGGTGTTTTGCAGGTCCATCAGGGATTTGATTTCGGTTTTCAGACTGCTATAGGCCGATGTGTGTTTGTCATTTAAATCCAGATGTTGTTTTTGGATGGCATCCATGCAGGATTTCATGGGCTCTAGCAGGGTTTCAATGGCCTTTTGCCGGTTCAGCAGGGTGTGCTGGGCCTCTTGCTGGGTTTTGTTCAGCTGCTCTTTGGCCAGCAACAGGAAATTTTCGTTGTTTTGTTTCAGGGCCTCTTGGGCCAGACTTTGGAAATGCACCTGTTGGTTTTTTTGTTCCCGCTCTAAAAAGGCAATCTGCTGGTCGTGCAGTTGTTTTTCCTGATCCAGCGTCATCTGCAGCTGTTTGGCCTCGGCCTCTGTGGTTTGTTTGAAGGCGGCATATTCCAAGCGCACCGCCAACAGGCGGCGCCACCAAGCAAACGACACCCCCGCCACAATCACAAGCAACAGCAGAAAAAACACCGCAAAAACAATGGGTGGGACAGAGGCAAAGGGTTCAGGCATGGGGGGTTAGGCTCCGGTGGCCTCGAGCATCCACGCAAAGGCATTGTGCTGTTCCAGCAAGCCGTCCAAAAACGTCACGGTGATGATTTTCCCCTCGGCCTCCGCCAACTGGCGGGCTTCGGTGGCCAAGGTGATGATGCGGCGATGATCGGCGGCCAGCGACAGGACCATATCGCGGGCTTTGGCGTGTTCATCGCCGTCCTGAATCACGGATTCCTTTTGAAACACAGACAAACCGGCGGGGACTTTGGCGCCCAGGGACCGAATGGCCTCGGCCACGCCATCCACCAGGGGCAAAAGGGCCGTGTACTGCGTTTCAAACAGGGCATGCAAAGCCGGAAACTCGGGCCCCGTCACATTCCAGTGATAGGTCTGGGTTTTCAAAAACAGGGCATATTCACTGGACAGCAGCGTGTGCAGGGATGCGGTAAGGGACATGAGAAAACACCTTTATAAAACTATCGACGAATCAGAAACACAATGTACGCCTTTCGGGGGTCAGGCTCAATGGAAAAAACCACCCCCAACCCGATGCCGGCCACCCCAAAATGTGACATTTGTCACATTTGATTTAGTTAAAAAATCGTTTAAATCCCTTGACATGGCGGGCCCAGTGGGATAGGGTGAGAGTATGGCCCCAAAAGGGGGTTGGAGATGGAGGGGTTTATGGCTGAGACAACTGCTACTATGACTGCGACAACTTCTAGTTTTGATAGTCTCTTTGCCGTTTTTCCGTCTAAGAAGCGTTTTCCTTGGTCCCCTGATTATAGGGCTAATGCTGGCTTTTTGCAATCTTTGAATGGGGACAATAGTGAGCAGAAACAGGAATTTATTGATTTTTTAAGGGAGCAGCAGCCTTCTTTTGATGAAATTAGCAGCCCTTCCGTCAAGGCAGAAACCTTATCAGACATCATTTCGGAGTTTAGATTCAAAAGAGAGTTCGAAGCCTATTATAATGCACAAAAAGAAAACCTTTCTCCTGCAAATTATGCAAAACTCACGAGTCATATCAGCGATAACCTTAATGGTAAGACCTTTGAAGAAAAAATGGCGGGGGCTGAAAATTTTGTCACCTCTACATTGGGAAAACAATGGGATCAAAAGAGAGATCAATCCGCAATAGGTCCTTTTGGTAATTTTTGGCATACCACCTTTGGTCGTCCTCTTGCGGACATAAACAAACGTTTTAAGCCTCTACAACTTCACTTTAAAGCATTTCGGGATACGGCTGAGCAAAGGGGAAAAGTGCAACGTTTGGTTCTTGGGACGGCTCTTGCGGGTGTGGCTGCTTTTGCTTTGTTAACGGTGGCTCTTCCTGCGGCTATTGCCGCCAGCACTTTTGCAGCAGTTGCAACAGGATTAGGGGCGATTGGTTGTGGAGGCCTGACAGCCTTTTTTGCATCCAAAGCCCCCAAAGCCATCAGGGATCTTAAACACGCCAAATCCACAGCAAACGAAGAGAGAAAAGGTTCCCTCAAAACCTTTCAAAAGGAAAATGCACAGTATAGAAATGGGCCTGAACTTTCAAAGGATTCCAATGATTCTGTGATTGCCATTCATGGAATCACAGAATCAGATTTTAAGGGCAATGCTTTGTTGGATGTTAGGAACGGAAACGTTCTGTTGCCCGAAGCCATGCATTTAAAATACGGAGGATGCGCGACGTTGAAATTTGATCGAATCAAAAACCAACTGTTAATCACCCTTGACAACATTGACGGGCAAACCTCCGACGAAAATGCAAAGATGATTAGAGAGATTGCTGAGGCCTGCACAGGTAAAACAGTTGGCAAAGCAACGGTTTTGGGAACATCTTGTGATACGGTTGATGCGATGACAAAGGTTCTAGAAGAGAACGCTGAAACTGTCTTGTTGAATAATCGCTTGGCCGATTTGAAAGCTGGTTTACCTGAAAAAATGGATCAGATTCTAACGCAGGCTCTCCTGAATGGTGCCCCTAGAGAGGATACAAAGACAGGCGGTGTAGCCCAGTATCTTGAAAATGCCAGAAGAGTTATGGGGATTTCCTCAGAAACTCACGAAAAGGTCCGTGACGGTTTTGATGCAAGCGCCACCCCCGCACTGGAAGCCGCTCTGCGTGCACTAACAGGAAAACAGGAAATAACCTTTGCAGCCGCCAATCCCGTCAGCAAGGTAGCCACCCAGATTATGGGGAATGTTATTGAAGATTATGGTAACTTATCTCCTGAGCAGAAAAAACTGGCCTTGGTCAAAGCCGCTTTGGGAGGGGGTGTCCCTGAACAACTGAGCGCCTATCGTGAAACCATCGCCGCAGTGGCAGCCAGGGAGGCAGCGCGTTGCAGTAGTGTTAATGAAAAACAATTTGAAAGAGTAGCACGTATACGAGACGGTATGGGGGAAAGCCCTGAAACAAGTGATTATGCCAGAGCCGGAACGGAGATCTTAAAGGCCTTAGGTATTAAGTTAGAAAAGAATACATCCGACAAGGACCGTAAAGCATTTGGGGAGATAGCCCAAGGGATTCTTCAGAGTACAGGCAGTGTCTCTGTTGAGGCTTTAAAGGTTGTTGCCGCCCAAAGAGACGCAGTCCGCGCCTAACCCCCACCGCCTCAGGCTAAGGCCTGAGGCCCCTGTTTTTTGGGGTGGTTTTTTTATGAAAAAAATCGCTTGAAGCGCAGGGCAAAATCTATTAAAAATCCATCCTCTGATGCCAAAAGTCACTTCGTGGCCATGGCATCGGATGTTTCTGCGCCCGTAGCTCAGCTGGTAGAGCACCTGACTTTTAATCCGGTTGTCACAAGTTCGAATCTTGTCGGGCGCACCATATTTCTCCCCAACGTCTCCCCAAAGATTTTCCCGTGATTCTCGCCCCTCTGGGGCCAGTCAAGGGGGCTGTTGCTGCCCCCCTGTTTCCTTTATGCCTTACCGGTTCCCCGCCAGTTGCCGCAGGACATAGGACAAAATGCCGTCATTGACAAAATAGGCCATTTCCTCGTCCGTATCGATGCGGGCCAAAACCTGTGTTGTGGTTGTTGTGCCGTCGGCGCGGTGAAGGGTTAGGGTGATGTGGGCGCGGGGCCTCAGCGTGGCCACACCCGTCAGATCAAAGGTTTCATCCCCCCGCAGCGACAGGCTTTTTGCGCTGTCCCCGTTCATGAATTCCAACGCCAAAACGCCCATGCCAATCAGGTTGGATCGGTGGATACGCTCGAAACTTTCGGCAATCACGGCCTTAACCCCCAGCAGACGGGTGCCCTTGGCGGCCCAGTCACGGCTGGAACCCGTGCCGTATTCCTTGCCAGCCACAATGATCAGCGGGGTGCCTTGGGCTTGGTAATGCATGCCGGCATCGTAAATGGTGGCATCTTGGCCGGCGGGCATGATTTTGGTCACGCCGCCTTGGGTTTCTGGCCGCATGGCGTTTTGCAGGCGGATGTTGGCAAAGGTGCCGCGCATCATGACTTCATGATTGCCGCGCCGCGCCCCGTAGGAATTGAAATCCTGCGGCGCCACGCCCGCCTGTTTCAAATACAGCCCCGCGGGGGTGCTTTCTTTGATATTCCCCGCCGGTGAAATGTGATCGGTGGTGACACTGTCCCCCAAAATGGCCAAGGGTCTGGCGCCCCGAATATCGGCCAGCGGCTGGGTTTTCATGGTCATGCCCACAAAATAGGGCGGGTTTTGGATATAGGTGCTGTTGTGATCCCATGCATAGGTTGTGCCTGTGGGGGCCTTAACCCTTTGCCATTCGGGGGATCCCTCAAACACTCTGCCATAGCGGGCTTCGAACATTTCTGGCGTGACGCAGCGGGCCATGATCTCCGCAATTTCCGCATTGGTGGGCCAGATATCGCGCAGGAAAATATCACGGCCATTGACTGTGCCCAGCGGTTCTGTTTTCAAATCCTTCGTCAACGTCCCCATCAGGGCGTAAGCCACCACCAAGGGGGGGCTGGCCAGATAGTTGGCCTTGACGAGGGGATGAATCCGCCCCTCAAAATTCCGATTGCCCGACAGGACGGCACCCACCAGCAGGTCGTCTTTTTTGATGGCGGCCTCCACGGCCTCTGGCAAGGGCCCAGAATTCCCGATGCAGGTTGTGCATCCATAACCGGCCAGCGCAAAGCCCAAGGCATCCAGATCCCCCTGCAGGTCCGCCTTGGCCAGATAATCTGTGACCACCTGACTGCCTGGGGCCAGCGAGGTTTTCACCCACGGCTTGCGGGTCAATCCCAAAGCGCGGGCCTTCTTCGCCACCAAGCCCGCCGCCAGCATAACGGCAGGGTTGGATGTGTTGGTGCAGCTGGTGATGGCCGCAATGACCACGGCCCCATCACTCAGGGGCTCTGGCGATCCCGCCAGTGGGACAGAAATCTGGGTTGTGCGGCCGGACAGGGCGGCAAAATCCGTGGCATGAAATTGGGATGATACCTTAGAAAGGGGCAACAGGTCCTGCGGCCGCTTAGGCCCCGCCAAGGCCGGTTCCAGCGTGGCCAAATCCAAACGCAGGGTGTCGGTGTAAACCGGCACGTGGGCATCATCGCGCCACAGGTTTTGGGCTTTGGCATAGCCTTCCACTAGGGCGATTTGCTCTGCGCTGCGGCCTGTCATGGCTAAATAGCGCAGGGTTTCCTCGTCAATGGCAAAAAACCCGCACGTGGCCCCATATTCGGGGGCCATGTTGGCCAAGGTGGCGCGGTCCGCCAAGCTCAGCTGGGACAGGCCCGCGCCGTAAAATTCCACAAATTTTCCCACAACCCCTTTTTTCCGCAGCAGGTGGGTGACGGTTAACACCAAATCCGTGGCCGTGGCCCCCTCCGGCAGGGTGCCGGTCAGCTCAAACCCCACAACCTCAGGAATCACCATGGATACGGGCTGGCCTAGCATGGCGGCTTCGGCCTCGATCCCGCCCACGCCCCATCCCAAAACAGACAGGCCATTGACCATGGTGGTGTGGGAATCGGTGCCCACGACCGTATCCGGATACACCGTTTGGGTTTCAGGGTCCACAAACACCACTTGGGCCAGATATTCCAAATTCACCTGATGGCAAATGCCGGTTCCGGGGGGCACGACGCGGAAATTGCGAAACGCCGTTTGGCCCCAGCGCAGAAAGCTGTAACGCTCTCCGTTGCGTTCAAATTCCAGATCCACGTTTTTTTGAAAGGCATCTGGTGTGCCAAAATGATCAATCATCACCGAATGGTCAATCACCAAATCCACAGGGCACAGGGGGTTGATGGTTTCGGGATCCCCGCCCAAGGTTTTCAGGGCATCGCGCATGGCCGCCAAATCCACAACGGCGGGAACGCCGGTAAAATCCTGCATCAGGACGCGGGCAGGGCTATAGGCCAGCTCGTGCGTTGAGGTTTTATCCCGCAGCCACGCATCAAAGGCCGCCACATCCGCCGCCGCATTGGGGCTTTTCCGCAGGACATTTTCCAGCAAAACCCGCAGAGTATAGGGCAGAGTTTTCAAATCCCCCTTCAGTCCTGCCTTCTCCAAAGGATAATAGGTATAGCTTTTTGGGCCAACGCGCAGGGTGTGTGTCATGGGGGGACTCCTTAAAAGGTACAGTGTGTTTTTCTTATCCTATAAAACATCCCAAGACTTGAGAAAAGGTTTATTCCCAAAAAAACTCAAGATAAAAAACGGTGGGAAAGAGTGCCAAGGCAGGGGAAGCCTCCCAGCCTCGGACAGGGTATAGGGTGTTTTTCTTTTGTTGTCACGGCTTGTTCGGCTCTAGGCACAAAACTTTAGTTCAACCCTTACACATCCAGCCGCTTCACCTTCAGCGCATTATCCTGAATAAAGGCCCGCCGTGGTTCCACAACGTCGCCCATTAGGGATGACTATTAAGCGTCGGTTGTGATTGATGTTTAGGGGGTTTCTGGCGTGGCAGAGGATGCACCAACACCGCTTGGTCAATATCAAAATCGCTGGTGTCGAGGTCTTCATCCGCCATGGCAAAGGCTCTCTCCCAGTCAGATTGGCCCTTCATTTTTTTAAAATCTTCCTCAGAAACGCGTACGATGGCCATAGTTTTTCCTTTCTTTGCGGCTGGCTTTGCGAAATGAAATGATGCGAATACAGTTCAGACGCACCACATAAACCAAACATAACAACTCATGACCGTCCCCATACCCCAAATCCAGAAACCTTGATTCTGTTGTTATTCTTGATGCAAACGTTATTTTCAGAGGGCAAAAATAAATTTTGGCTCCGTCTTCAAAATCCAATCCATGTTTGGCTAAATTCCTCAGCCTCTTATTTTCATCCCACTCAAAAACTTTTTTCATCATATAACAGAAAAGTAAATTTTTCAATCTTTTTTAAACATCCAACCGCTTCACCTTTAGCGCATTATCCTGAATAAAAGCCCGCCGTGGTTCCACAACGTCGCCCATTAGGGTGGAAAACAGCTGCTCGGCTTCGTCGTGGTGGTGAACGTGGACTTTGTACAGGCTGCGGGCGGCGGGATCCAGCGTGGTTTGCCACAGCTGATCGGGATTCATTTCCCCCAAACCCTTGTACCGCTGGATGGTCAGGCCCTTTTTGGCTTGTTCAAAGCCCACAGCGATCACATCCAGCGGGTTGTCGATGCGGTGCACGGTATCCTTCAGGGTCAAACGGGCGGGGTTTTCAAACAGGGACAGGGTTTCCCGCGCGGCGTTGAGTTTTTGCGCCTCATGAGAGCGCAGCAGCCCCACCGTCAACACCAACGTTCGCACAATCCCTTCTTCGCTGCGTTGAAAGGTCAAACTTTCGGTGTCGTTGTTTGATAGGGTCCATGGGTTATCCTCTCCGGCATTCAGGGCGGTAAGGACCCCCTCGGGTTGATACAGTGCCTCCAGTGCCAACATCCCGCGCATGGCCAGTTTAACAAAGGCCTGTTTGTGGCCGTATTTGCGGCCCAAGTAATCCAGTGACCCTTCGCAGGCCCTGAGTTTTTCCAGAACATCCCGAACATCGGCGCCGGATCGCTGGCTGCCATCACTGAGGGTCAGCACCGCATGATCCACAATGTTGTTCAGCAGGTATCGGTCCAACGCCGCTTCGTCTTTCAGGTAAACCTCGGACTGGCCCCGCTGCACACGGTACAGGGGGGGCTCGGCCACGTACAGATACCCACCGGCAATCAGCTCTGGCATCTGGCGAAAGAAAAACGTCAAAAGCAGCGTGCGAATGTGCGATCCATCCACGTCGGCGTCAGTCATGATGATGATTTTGTGATAGCGCAGTTTTTCAACGCTAAAGTCATCTTTCCCAATACCGGTACCAAGGGCGGTGACGAGTGTGCCAATTTCCTCGGAATTCAGCATACGGTCAAAACGGGCGCGTTCCACGTTCAGGATTTTTCCCCGCAGAGGCAAAATGGCCTGCGTGGCGCGTGATCTGGCCTGTTTGGCGGAACCGCCGGCACTGTCCCCCTCAACAATAAACAGCTCGCACAGGCTGGGGTCTTTTTCGGAACAATCGGCCAATTTCCCAGGCAGGTTGGCAATATCCAGCGCCCCTTTGCGGCGGGAGAGTTCGCGGGCTTTTCGGGCGGCTTCGCGGGCGGCGGCGGCTTCGTAGGCTTTTTCCACGATTTGCTTGGCCTCGGCGGGGTGTTCCTCTAGCCACTGGCTGAGTTTCTGCACACAGATGGTTTCCACCACAGGGCGGACTTCTGAGCTGACCAATTTATCCTTGGTCTGGGATGAAAATTTGGGATCGGGGACCTTAACAGACACAACGCAGGTTAATCCCTCCCTCACGTCATCACCGGTGAGGGAGATTTTATCCCGCTTGCTGGCGGGGGCCAGCGCTGTCATTTGATTCACGGTGCGGGTTAAGGCGCCCCGAAAACCGGCCAAGTGCGTTCCCCCGTCCTTTTGCGGGATGTTGTTGGTAAAACACAGCACGTTTTCGTGATAGCTGTTGTTCCATTGCAGGGCAATTTCCACGGAGACCCCTTCGCGTTCCCCCTCAATGGAAATGGTGGAGCTAATGGGTTGCTTTGCCCGATCCAAATACCCAACAAAGGCGGAAATTCCCCCCTGATAACAAAAATCCGTGCGCTGGTCTTCTTCCCCGCGTTCATCCATCAAGGTGATGGATACGCCGGAATTCAGGAACGCCAGCTCGCGCAACCGGTGTTCCAGCGTCATATAATCAAAAACAATGGCGGAAAAGGTTTCAATGGACGGATAAAACCGCACGGTGGTGCCCTTTTTCCCCTGCGCATCGCCCACCACGGCCAAGGGGGCCACGGCCTCCCCATGGGCAAAGCGCATCTGGTGGGTTTTGCCGTCACGGTAAATGGTTAGCTCTAACCACTCGGACAGGGCATTGACCACAGAGACCCCTACCCCGTGCAAGCCCCCTGAGACTTTGTAAGAATTCTGATCAAATTTTCCCCCTGCGTGCAGCTGGGTCATGATGACCTCGGCGGCGGAGATGCCTTCTTCGGCATGAATATCCACGGGAATCCCGCGCCCGTTGTCCGAAACACTGACAGAGCCATCACTGTGAATGGTCACCACAACGCGGTCACAGTGTCCGGCTAGGGCTTCGTCAATGGCGTTATCCACAACTTCGTACACCATATGGTGTAGGCCTGATCCATCATGCACATCCCCGATATACATTCCGGGCCGTTTGCGAACAGCCTCCAGACCCCGCAAAACCTTAATGGAATCCGCGCCGTACTCTTGGGGATTGCCGTTGTCAGGGGTTTCTTCTTTTTTCAGGGCAGTCATGGGATGGGGCTCCGTTATCTCTGGCATTCTCGCCACTATAGGGACAAACGGGGGGAATAGGAAGGGGGTTGTGGGGATATGCACATCCATGGCCAATCCGTCGTTGCCTTAGATTGACGAGCCATCACTCGGCTAGGCTTGACCAAAAGCACCCTACCCCTTCACCCGCCGTTTCACCAAGCGATAGTTCAGGTAAAAAATGAAGGTCATAAAGGCCACATACAGCATGACGCGCAGGCCGGTTTCTTTTCGCTGGATCATATAGGGCTCGGCTGTCCATGTCAGGAAAGCGGCAATGTCGGTGGTGTATTGGTCTAAGGTGTTGGGGCTGCCATCCTTGTACGTTACGGCCCCATCCAGCAAGGGGGCGGCCATGGCGATGCGGTGGCCGGCCATAAAACGGTTATAGTATTGACCATCGGCCAGATCGAACCCCGCAGGGGCCTCGGTATACCCCATCAACAGGGCCTTAACATAATCGGCACCGCCGTGGCGGGCTTTGGTCATTAAGGAAAGATCGGGTGGATAGGCCCCATTGTTTGCCGCTTCCGCCGCTTTGCGGTTGGGGAAGGGGTCAGGAAAATGATCAGAGGGGCGGCCTGGGCGGGTGAACATCTCCCCCGCATCATTGGGGCCGTCTTTGATTTCGTAGCTGGAGGCAATGGCCTTAATTTCCTCCTCGTTATACCCCAAATCCCCCAGATTCCGAAAGGCAATAAAGGACAGGCTGTGACAGGTCGAACAAACCTCGCGGTAAATCTGAAAGCCCCGTTGCAGCTGGTTTTGATCAAATTTTCCTAGCGGACCTGAGAAGGTCCACGCATACTCAGGCAATTCGATACTCTCCGCAGCGTGGGCGGGCAGCATGAGGGTGAAAAGAAACATCGACAAAAACAAAAGACGCATAGCGAGGGTCCTTGGGTGGGCTTTAAGAGGTCCCTCCCCCGTTGTGGGGGAGGGTGTGGGTATGAAAAGCGTTGTGGTAGCCATCCTAAATTGTGGGCTCATCCAGCGTTTTGGGTAGCTTGGCCACGGGTTCATATTTAGACAGCAGCGGCAGCAACACAAAAAAGTGAATGAAATACCATGCGGTGGCGGCCTGACCAATCATAATCATGTTGCCCTCTGGCGGTTGAGAGCCCACATAGCCCAGCACCACAGCATTCACCAGAAACAACCAGAAAACAACCTTGTACCACGGGCGGAAGCGGGCCGAACGCACGGGGTGACGATCCAGCCACGGCAGGAAAAACAGAACCAAGACCGAGGCAAACATGGCCAAAACCCCCGCCAGCTTTGAATCGATGGTGAAAAGCAACAGCGGAATGTCAAAATCAATGGCCCGCAAAATAGCATAAAAGGGCAGGAAATACCACTCTGGCACAATGTGCGCAGGCGTTTGCAGGGGGTTGGCGGGAATGTAATTATCAGGGTGGCCCAAATAATCAGGGGCAAAAAACACAAACCCCGAATAAAACAACAGGAATACGCCCAGACCCACCAAATCTTTCAGGGTATAGTACGGGTGAAACGGGATTTTATCCTTTGGCGAGGTGATATCAATCCCCTTTGGATTGTTGGATCCAAAACGGTGCAGGGCCACCAGATGCAGCACCACCAAGCCCACAATCAAAAACGGCATCAGGTAATGCAGCGCGAAAAATCGTGTCAGCGTGGGATTGTCCACGGCAAAGCTGCCGCGGGTTAGTTGCACCAGATCATCCCCAACCACGGGAATGGCGGAAAAGAAATTCGTGATAACCTCCGCGCCCCACAAGCTCATTTGCCCCCAAGGCAAAACATAGCCCATAAACGCCGTGGCCATCATAATTAAGAAAATGGCCACACCCAGTGCCCACAGCAATTCCCGCGGGGGTTTGTATGATCCATAATAAAGACCACGGAAAATGTGGATATACACCACAATAAAGAACATGGAGGCCCCATTCATATGCAAATAGCGGATCAACCATCCGCCGTTGACATCCCGCATGATGCGCTCCACACTGTTAAAGGCCATCTGGGTGTTGGCCGTGTAGTTCATGGCCAGAAAAATTCCTGTGATGATCATAATCATCAGCATAATGCCGGCCAGCGATCCAAAATTCCACCAAATGTTCAAATTTTTGGGGGTGGGGTAGCGATTCAGTTCATGATCCATGAAACTGAAAACGGGAAGTCGGTGGTCAATCCAGCCGATGATCCCTTTTTTGGGGGGGGTTTGGGAAGAAGGTTCCATAAATCCTACGATGCCTTTTTGTCTTCGGGTTTTAGACCAATCACGATTTTCGTATCGGAAACAAAGCGATAATCGGGAACGGGGAGGTTTGTCGCCGCAGGCCCCTTCACGACACGGCCCGAGGCATCAAAATGGGATCCATGGCAGGGACAGGCCCAGCCATGATCCGCGCCCTCAGCGGCCTTTGGCACGCAACCCAAATGGGTGCAGTTGCCCATAACCACCAGCCATTCTGGTTTTTGAACGCGGGCTTTGTCTGTTTGGGGCTCGATGGTGGCGGCAGCATCACCGGCGGTGGCGGCGGCGATATCTTCGGGGGTGCGGTGACGCACAAAGACGACTTTTCCGCGATAAATCACGGTGCGGGTGGTGCCAGGGGCGATGGTGGACAGGTCCACCTCGGTGGTGGAGAGGGCCAAAACGTCCTGCGCCGGAAACAAACTTTGGGCAAAGGGTTTTGCCGCCCCGATGGCCCCCACGGCCAAGGCCGCGCCGGTGGCAAGAGAAAGGAAATCACGACGATTGACAGCAGGCTGGGTCATGGTATGGATGAGGGGTTGATGAAAGATACGCCTTTCTATACGACACTTTTCTTTCCACAATCAAGGTGAAAAACACTGAATGCTGCTCTTGAAACGTGTCTTCACCGTATCGTTTTTTACCCTGATCAGCCGTGTTTTGGGCTTTGTTCGGGACATTATGATTGCCCATCACTTTGGGACGGGGCCGGTGGCGGATGCGTTTTTTGCGGCGTTTAAATTGCCCAACGTGTTTCGCCGCATGTTTGCCGAAGGGGCCATGCAATCTGCCTTTATTCCCATTTATGCCGGCCTGCTGGCCAAGGAAGGGGAAGACAACGCCGCAGCCTTTTCCAGACGGGTGTTGTTTTATCTCTCTTTA
>JBILTX010000035.1:0-13738 GCA_044371315.1 Alphaproteobacteria bacterium
CGAGCAGACAGGGTCAATGGCTCGGGTATAAAACGAACATCGCGGGTTATTGTTTCTGTTTCCACGCTTGGACCACCAAAACCTTTGACTCTTTAAACGATTGCTCCGCATGATGAAAGGACCAGCCGTTAAGGACTGCATCCTGTAATTCATCTTTAGCGTGTGCACCTTTCAAAAAATAGCATATCGCATTTTCCTTCGCAAGAGGCGATGCATACGCCAGCAAACGCCCCAAGGGGGCGCAGGCTCTGGCCATAAAAACATCCGCAAAATCAGGGGACATATCCGAAAATGATCGGTTATGAACCGTCACAGGGGCCCCTGTTTTTTGGGCCACTAAGGTTAGAAACGATGTTTTTTTATGATTTTTTTCCACCAGATGAACAGGATGCTGGCGAAGAATTGCCCACAGCAATCCGGGAATCCCTGCCCCACTGCCCATATCCACCACCACAGCCCCAGCAGACAGGGGCGGAATAATCTCCGCCAACGCCAAAGCATCGGTCAAATGATGCTCACAAAACCCATCCCATGATCCCAACGTGCTGGCCCCCACCAGATTGATGGCATCATTCCAGCTTTTCAGGGTTTCATAATACACCCTTAAAGACGAAAGAAGAGGCTCAGAAAGAGACAGCACCACCCTCCCCTCCCCATCGCGTCAACATGGGACCCAAAACTTGACCCCCAAAAAGGTGAATGTGCAAATGGGGAACCTCTTGCCCCCCGTTCAGGCCAACATTGCTCAGGATGCGATAGCCCGATGCTGTTACATTCTGCTCCTTGGCGATTTTTCCAACGGCCCGAAACAGGGCGGCGATTTCCCCCTCTGATGCGTTTTGGGCAAAATCCGTCATATCCGTATAGGCCCCTTTGGGAATCACCAGAATGTGAACTTTCGCTTGGGGATGAATGTCATGAAAGGCCAGCACGTGGTCGTCTTCGTAAACCTTCTGGCAGGGAATCTCCCCCCGCAAGATTTTGGCAAAAATGTTTTGGGGGTTATAGGGCATGGGGATGTTTTCCTTATCTTTACGATGCAGCCTCCACAGGCCGCTCAGGATTCAACAACTTGTTCACTTTCCCATCAAACAGGATGGATTCCGCTTCGTTTAGCAAAGCATCGATTTTATCCTCATCCTGGCATTCCACCATGATGCGAATCAGGGGCTCGGTCCCCGAAGGGCGCACGACAATGCGGGCGGTTTTTTCAACTTTTTCTTGAAGCTTCTCTAGGCGCTTGGTGACGGTGCTATCGTGAAGAAGACTTTTGTCCACATTTTTCAAATTGCGAATTTTTTGCGGAAAGGGTTTTAAAATATGGGTTAAGGCCGTGCTGTCCAAATCATGCTGCTGCATCACCGCCAAAACCTGCAGCGCGGCAATCAGGCCATCCCCCGTGGTGGCGTGTTCCCCAACGATGATATGACCGGATTGCTCCCCGCCTAGGTTCAGGCCGTTTTGCCGCATGGCCTCCACCACATGACGATCCCCCACGGGGGTGCGGTAAAGTTTCAGATTCAGGGTGGAAAGAAAATGCTCTAGCCCCATATTGCTCATCACGGTGGCGGCAATCCCATCCCCGCGCAACAAGCCCTGTTCGTACCAATACCCCGTAATAATGGCCAAAATGGCATCCCCGTTAATCAAAGTTCCATTTTTATCACACAAAATCAAACGATCGGCATCCCCATCCAGCGCAATCCCCAAATCCGCTTTTTCAGCAATCACACGGGCACACAGCTGCTCTGGATGCAAACTGCCGCACTGGGCATTGATGTTAAACCCATCGGGGGAAACCCCGAGGCTGCACACCTCTGCCCCCAATTCCCAAAAAATCGTGGGGGCAATTTTATACGCCGCCCCATGGGCACAATCCACAACCAAGCGCAGCCCATCCAGCCGCAGGCCGCGGGGAAAGGTCATTTTTACGGCTTCGATGTAACGCCCAAGGCTATCCTCCATACGGCGCACGCGCCCCATGGCATGGGGCTGGGCATAATGACCTGACAAATCGGTGTGCACCAGACGGGCCACTTCGGCCTCGTCCTCATCGCTCAGTTTAAAGCCATCGGATCCAAAGAATTTCACCCCATTGTCATGATAGGGATTATGGGACGCCGAAATCATCACCCCCAAATCCGCCCGCATCGAGCGCACCAACTTGGCCACAGCGGGCGTGGGCAGAGGGCCCGTGGTAATCACATCCACCCCCATGGCCGAAAACCCTGCCACCAAGGCGGGCTCGATCATATAGCCCGATAGACGAGTATCTTTCCCGATGATGGCCAAATGACGGTGATTGCCCCGTTTCAAGCACAAGGACACCGCCGCGGCCACATTCATCAGGTTTAGGGGCGTAATAGCCCCCGTATTGGCCAAGCCACGAATCCCATCCGTCCCAAAAAGGGTCTCTGAGGAGGTTGTCATATCACCTATCCTTACTTTTTTATTATTTCTTTATTGACCCACATTCAGCGCCACAAACAATTGAGAGCCCTCCGGTAAGCGCATTTGCATCAGCAACGATCGCGCCCCCCTCTTTTTCAGGGTTTCCACCAAGCTCATAACCTGCTGAGGCGTTGTAACAGGATCCCGCGCAACACTCAAAATCACCGTCCCCTGACGAATACCCGCCTGATAAAGCTCGCTGTTTGTTTCCACGCGACTGATCAAAACGCCGCGCACACCCTCAGGAATCTGGTAGGCTTGACGATTCTCATCGGTTAAGGCCACCAGATGCATGCCATAAAGAATCACACGGGATTGTGTTCCCTGTTGATCCGTTGGGGTTTTTGATTCTTCTGACAGTTCCGCATCCTCCAAACGTTCAACTTTGGCTTTTGTGGTGCGGCGGGAACCATCGCGCCAATAATCCAACGTGACAATTTTGCCCACAGGGGTGGCTGCCACCAGACGCGGCAGATCCTTGGATACTTTAAGATCATGACCATCATAACGCAAAATCACATCACCGTCCTCAATCCCTGCTTTGGCAGCGGGGCTATCCTCGCTCACACGGGCGATCAAAACGCCCTCGGTGTTGGGCATGGACAAACTTTCGGCCAATTCTGGGGTGATTTCCTGAATCCGCACACCCAGCCAACCGCGCTCTGTTTTGCCCTTGGTCCTCAGCTGATCAATCACCGGCCGCGCCATGTTGGCCGGAATGGAAAACCCAATACCCACACTGCCGCCGGAGGGGGAAAAAATGGCACTGTTGATACCCACCACCTGACCCTCTTGATTCAACAGGGGGCCGCCGGAATTGCCCTGATTGATGGCCGCATCCGTCTGGATAAAATCATCATAGGGGCCGGCCTGAATATCCCGCGCCCGCGCGGAAATAATCCCCGCCGTCACCGTCCCCCCCAAACCGAAAGGATTGCCAATGGCCATCACAGGATCCCCCACCCGCGCACGATCAGAGTCAGCCCAGGACAACGTAGGCAAGGTTTTTAACGCATTAACCTTCAGCAACGCCAAATCTGTTTTTTCATCCCGCCCCACCAGCGTGGCGGGCAGCTTTGTCTGATCATTCAAAATGACCTTTATATTTTCAGCATTCTGAATCACGTGATTGTTGGTCACCACATAACCATCTGGGGAAATAATAAAGCCGGACCCTAGGGCAATCCCTTTCTTGGCCGGTGCGTTTCTGTATTGATTTTCAAAAAAATCTTTAAACATCTGCTCAAACGGCGACCCTGGGGGGAATTGGGGCATTTGTGTACGCCAATCTTCCTGCTTCACCGATTGAACGGCGGCGATGTTCACCACCGCCGGACTGGCTTTTTCCGCCAAATCCGCAAAGGACACCATGGACACAGTGGCCCAAGCCGGTGCCACCATCACCAAAATCAGCACAAGACAACGCAACACCATAGAAAGAGCCTTTGATTTTTTTAAATGGTTTTAACGGCATTTTCCGCATCAAGCACCACAATTTTGGGCCGATGGGTGGATCGCTCACTCTCCTCAAACTGGGCATATGCGGCAATGATGATCTGATCCCCCACCGCCACCAAACGGGCCGCCGCGCCATTGACACAAATTTGCCCGGGCTTTCCCAAAATCACATAGGTGGTAAAACGCTCTCCGTTGGTGCAATTATACACATCCACCTGTTCATATTCCACCAAGCCCACAACGGCGCACAAATCAGGATCAATGCTGATGGACCCCTCGTACATCAAATCGGCCTCTGTCACAGTGGCGCGGTGAAGTTTGGATTTCAACAGGGTGCGACGCATAAAATGGTGTGAATCTTTAAGAATCAGAACCTCATTGTAACCAAGGCCATGTAAAACACAAGGGAAACCCTAGGGCCCAAAAATCCGAAACTTTTCAGGAAACAGGGATCCTCCTGCCGGACTAATACACCCGCTTCTGGGGCAGGATCACCTCGGCCTCGGGGGTTAGGGTGTTCATATGAACAGGGCGATAATCAACGCGCACACCACCGGCGTCATTGATCCATGACAGGGTGTGTTTCATCCAGTTAACGTCATCCCGTTCGGGGAAATCCTCGTGGGCGTGGGCGCCGCGGCTTTCTTTGCGTGCATTGGCGGAATGAATGGTGGTAACCGCTTGGGGCATCAGGTTTTCCAGCTCCAAAACCTCAACCAAATCGGTGTTCCAAATCAATGATGGGTCTGTGACCTTGAGGTCTGACATTTTCTGGGCGGCGGCGGTGATTTTCTGCACCCCTTCCTGCAAAACTTCGGTGGTGCGAAAAACGGCGCAGTTGTTTTGCATGATTTTTTGCATCTCTAAGCGGACGGAGGCCGGCAAAGTCCCCCCCTTGGCATGACGCAAACGGTCAAAACGATCCAAAGCCGCCTGAGAATAATGGGCCTTCACAGGCTTGTGCGCCCGCGATCCCTTTAGGTCTTCCACCGCCTTCTGCGCGGCGGCGCGGCCAAACACCACAATATCCAGCAGCGAGTTGCACCCCAAACGGTTGGCCCCATGCACCGACACACAGGCGGCCTCGCCAATGGCCATCAGGCCATGGCAAACGGCATCGGGATCCGACGCCGTGGGATTCAAAACCTCGCCATGATAATTCGTGGGAATCCCGCCCATATTATAGTGAACCGTGGGCAAAACAGGAATCGGGGCCTTGGTGACATCCACACCGGCAAAAATTTTTGCTGTTTCGGAAATGCCTGGCAAACGTTCATGCAGAACATCCGCGCCCAAATGCTCCAAATGCAGGAAAATATGATCATTCTCCGCCCCGACGCCCCGTCCCTCGCGGACCTCCAGCGTCATGGAACGACTGACCACGTCACGGGACGCCAGATCCTTGGCATTGGGGGCATACCGCTCCATGAACCGCTCGCCTTTGCTGTTGGTGAGATAACCTCCCTCACCCCGTGCCCCTTCGGTGATCAAACAGCCGGAGCCATAAATCCCCGTGGGGTGAAACTGAATAAATTCCAAATCCTGCAGAGGCAATCCCGCCCGCAGCACCATCGCACCGCCATCACCCGTACAGGTATGGGCCGAGGTACACGAGAAAAACACACGCCCATACCCCCCAGTGGCCAAAACGGTCTTGTGCCCCAAAAACCGGTGCAGCGTGCCATCTTCCATACACAGGGCTAGGATGCCGCGGCATACACCCTCATCATCAAACAACAAATCAATGGCGAAGTATTCAACGAAAAACTCCGCGTTGTATTTCAAACATTGCTGATACAAGGTGTGCAAAATGGCATGTCCCGTGCGGTCTGCCGCTGCACAGGCGCGGCGGGCCATTTTTTCGCCCTTATTCACCGTGTGGCCCCCGAAAGGACGCTGATAAATTTTTCCGTCCTCGGTACGGGAAAACGGCACCCCAAAATGTTCCAGCTCTAAAATGGCGGGAATGGCTTCACGGCACATGTATTCGATGGCGTCCTGATCGCCCAACCAATCGGACCCCTTGATGGTGTCATACATATGGTTTTGCCAGCTATCCTCGTCAAGATTGCCCAAGGCGGCCGCAACCCCCCCTTGGGCGGCCACGGTGTGACTGCGGGTGGGGAACACTTTGGTCACGCAAGCGGTTTTCAAACCCGCCGCCGCCATGCCCATAGTGGCACGCAGGCCCGCGCCGCCCGCCCCCACAACAACAACATCATAGTAATGATCCACCAAAGGGTAAGCTTGGGACATGAATGATTTCCTTACCTTTCCTAAAACTTAGCCGCCAAAACAATCACACTATAGGCCGCAATCAACATCAAAGCCCCATGCACAATTTTCAGGGACAGCAAACTGAACAATTTAACCTTGGGGCCATGGACATAATCCTCAATCACCACGCGCAAACCCAAATAACTGTGCCACAGAGACACCAACAGATACGCCAGCAAAACCAACCCCCGCACAGGATGGGCCAACCAAACCCGCGCCGCATCAAAGGGCATGGTGGAGAGATAAACAAACCCCGCCATAAAAAATGGCGCCAGCAACAACAAAACGATAGAAGAAAGCTTCATGGCCCACCAATGACCCGTTCCCGAACGGGCAGACCCCAAACCCCGAGCGCGCCCCAAAGACGATCGTTTTGCATCAGACATAATACAACCTGCACATTGTTCCCAGCGTGAGCACAAGGGTGCCCAAAAGTATCAAGATATTGGACGTTTTCACCGCAGGCAAATCATACCCATACCCTATATCCCAGATCAAATGGCGCAATCCCGCGCAAAAATGATACCAAAAGGCCAAAACAAACCCCACCACCACAACATTGCCCAGAGTGGTTTTCAAACAGGCCATCATGCGATCATAGACAAAGGGCTCAAACGTCAACAGCGCCAACATCAAAACAATCCCCACCGTGGCCAAAGACAGAACCACCCCCGAAATCCGGTGGGATATGGACAAAACAGCCGCCAAAGGCAGGCGGTACACCTGCAAATGCGGGGAAAGAGGACGATTTTTTTTCATAAAGGCTCTGAAGGGCGGTGTCCAAAAAACAATAAAGGTCAGTATAATCCTGCTGCCTGCCCTGTCAATGGGGAGCATTGGGATGCTTTGAGAAGAACTTTGATCATCAGAAATGTTGGCTTATTACTGGTCGCACGAAGATAGCGCTGGGTCACACCGCTTTTGCAGCGCGTGACGTTGGGGCACAGGCGAAGAGATTTTCCAAAAAAGAAAAACCATGACAAAAGAAACAGGTGCTTCTATCGCATAATGATAACCAAAATGAACCGATCCCAAAAACGTCAAGAAAAGAAAGACAAGGCTAAGCCAGAAATAGCGTGTCTTATAAAAAAAGAAGACATAAAGGAAACTCAGGGTCATATGCATAGAAGGCATGGCGGATATCCCCCCGCCTTTAACGATTGTTTCCTGGTGAAGGCCCATTTCAAGGTATTTTTGAGTGAGCAAAACAGGGCTTTCTTCGGAAAGTTTTTCTTTAAGAGAGAGGAGAAGAGGCTGAAAATGATGTCCCAAGTCAGGGGCCACTAAGTGAGCAAAAACAGGTCCTGCAGAAGCCAAAAACGAAGCCAAAATCACACCACAAAAAAGCCATGACAAACAGTATGCCATCAGAAATTGGTCTCTTTTCGCGGCTGATTTTGAAATGAGAAACATAAGAAACGGAGAAAAAAACATGGCCAAACTCCACAGGACAACATAAAACCATTCCAGATAAAAAGTAGGACTTTTATCCAAAATAGAGTGCGATAGCTGCCAAGCATCTTCACCCAAAAAAAAACGATCCAAGAGGGCAAAATAAGCGTCCCATGAAAATCCAAAAACATGGGGTATGGTTGTTTTTGATGTCGTAAAAGCTGTTAGTAAAAGGGGAAGAATAATGCATTGAAAAATAAAGGGCTTTTTTCCCATATGGGAACAATATGATTTTAAAAGAAGCACCGGAGAAGGCAGATCCTTTTTAAGCAAACATAATCCATCGATAAATTCCAAAAGGATAATTGCCAAAAAAGACATGAGAAAAAACATGAGAATAATAAATGAAAAAGCAAAGCTATAGGTGAACCAAGTCTCAATAATTCCGTCGTGAGATAGAGGGCTTTTAAAAAAAAGAACGATGGCCAAAGCACAGGTAACCAACGTTATCGTTAAACAAGGAGTAAAATAATCATGCAGATCATTATCAAAAGAAAATCTCTCTTGGGCCCAAAAAAATCGCTTGAGAGACGCTATTTTTCCCATATTATTCTTTCTTTATAATTTAATGAGGTAAATACTTATTTGACTATAAAAAAACTAATAAAGTGTTGTCAATGCCTCTCGCTTTTTATGATTTTGAAGCGCTTCTTCAAATCCCGATCTCCGTAATTCTTCGCAAGGCCCTTAAGGGCGGTGTCCAAAAAAACAATGAACGTCAGTATAATCCTGCTGCCTGCCCTGTCAATGGGATGCATGAACCTTTAACATAGAGAATTTCATCAAAAACGGAAACGAGATGGTGGGACCAAAATCAATAATCGGCAAAACCAACCGCATTTGGACAATGGGTTCCCATTGTCAGAATTCCGATCTTCGCACGAAGTCTTTGCCCAAAAGACATGGCCCCCAAGTTTGGGGACCATGCTGATACATCAGAAGGCCTTAAGCTCCTCGATCAGTGTGGCGGCCTCATTTAAGGACGCCTCAATCGAAGACATTGGCCTTCCCTCGGCCGTTAAAGTGCCTTTGGTAACGGTACACTTAAATTGGCCGTTATCTTCCCTAGAAGGGAAGTGTGAAACAACCTCCACCCTATACAGGGAGACTGAAGGCAACGCCTCTGGCGGAGCACTCGAGCGGACTGGGCCGTTAAGGACGGCGACCATCCTAGGAATGCCGCTTCTTAAGGCCTGTGAGGGTCCGGCTGGATCCCCAAAATTAAGGGACATATCCAGTTCAGGAATCTGGGCTATAGCCGTGAAAGAGGAATCATCCCCACGGGGGGAGAACACCTTATTGATGGAAATCACAACTTTTGGAGTCGACATGATTGAATCCGCGAGAGAACAAAAGGTGATCAAGAACCCATTGCTGAGCTGTCATACTGTTAAGAAATGACCATGTTACGAAAGTACCATGCTAGGCTTGATACATTTAGGCTAATATATATATATATTAGTCAAGCATTTTATTTAGCAGAAAAAGTGTCCCGTATGGTTCATTCTGGGAGCGTTGGTGCTTCCCCCTTAACGCTCTCTTAACCCTTTACCCCCACACTAAAGGGAACACAAAACAAGAACGCCCATCAACGCGCCCCCTGATTCTATCATCTTATGTCCACCAGCACCCTACCCTCTTGGAACATCAAAACGTTGATGCAGCACACCGACCTGATGATGGCGGTGGCGTTGATTGCACTCATGCTGGTGCTGATTTTGCCCCTGCCCGTATGGATTTTGGATTTGGGGTTAACATTATCGTTTTCACTGGCAATTTTGATTTTGATGACCACGATGTTTATCAAAAAGCCCTTGGAACTCAGCAGCTTCCCTACCCTGCTGCTGTTTGCGACGTTTATTCGTCTTTCGCTGAATGTGGCCTCAACCCGCGTGATTTTAAACGAGGGGCATCAGGGCCCCCACGCCGCGGGACATGTGATCGAGGCCTTCGGAAGTTTTTTGATGCAGGGCAATGCCCTCATCGGGATCGTTGTTTTTGCCATTTTGCTGATTGTGAATTTTATTGTCGTAACCAAAGGTTCAGGACGGATCGCCGAGGTTTCCGCGCGGTTTAGTTTGGACGCCATGCCAGGGAAACAAATGGCCATTGATGCCGACCTGTCCGCGGGCATGATTGATGAAGACACCGCCAAAAAACGCCGAAAAGAACTAGAAGACGAAAGTACCTTTTACGGATCCATGGATGGTGCGGCCAAATTCGTGCGCGGGGACGCCATTGCGGGGTTAATCATCACGTTTATCAACATTATTTTTGGGATCATTATTGGCACAATGGAACATGGTTTGACCATGGCAGAGGCTGGAAAAACCTATGTTTTTCTAACCGTAGGGGATGGACTCGTCACCCAGATTCCGGCCCTGTTAATCGCGATTGCGGCGGGTATCTTGGTCACCAAGGCCGGCGTTGAAGGGTCGGTTGACAAAGCCGTTTTGCAACAGCTGGGGGGCTATCCTAAATCCATCGGGCTGAGTGCCGTTATGATCCTGTGCTTTGCCGCCATGCCAGGTGTCCCAAAACTTCCTTTCCTAACCATCGCCCTGATGCTGGGGGGCGTCAGTTTTTACATTTACAAAACGCGCAAAGAGGCCTTAACGAAGGGCGATAAGGGCAAAAAAACCCCAAGAGCGCTGGGCAGCGATGGCCGTCCTGTGGCCTTGCCCGCGGGGGCGGATTCGGATGAGGAAGAGGCCCCACCGCTGACCGAAGAGCAAATCATCAGCAACGCCCTGCATATTGACGCGGTTCGTTTGGAATTGGGGTATGGATTGATCCCCTTGGTCAAGGGCAGCTTTGCCGGACAATCTGTGGTCAAATTGCCAGAGCAAATCCGCACACTGCGCAAAACCCTAGTTTCCGAAATGGGCTTTATCGCCCCCAGCATTCGGATTCAGGACAACCTGCAACTGGCCAGTGAAACCTACGTTATTTATGTCAAAGATATCGAAGTCGGACGCGGCACCCTGCGCCCCCACTGCGTCATGGCCCTTAGCCCCAGCGGAGAGCCCATCACCCTCACCGGTGAAGCCACCACCGATCCGGCTTTTGGTTTACCGGCCATGTGGATTACCCAATCCGAAAGAGATGCCGCCACCCTAAAGGGCTACACGGTCGTCGAGCCCTCTGCCGTGCTGATGACCCATTTAACCGAAGTTGTCAAAGACCACATGCCGGACCTTCTTTCCTACGGCGAAACCCAGAAACTGTTGGATCAGATTCGGGACGATCACAAAAAACTGATCGAGGATATCATTCCCGAAAAACTTTCCGTCACCATTTTGCAGCGGATTCTTCAGGCCCTGCTGAAAGAACGCGTCAGCATTCGCGACCTGCCTGCCATTTTAGAGGCCCTAGCCGAAGCCGCAGGACAAACCCGCAACATTGTTCTGCTGGTGGAACACGTGCGGCAGGCCCTTTCCCGAACCCTTTGCCAGGCCCACATCCAAGAGGATGGCACGTTATCCATCGTCGCCGTAGGACCCCAGTGGGAGCAAACCTTCGAAGAAAGTCTGGTCGGCCAAGGCGATATGCGCACTCTGGGCATGGCCCCCAGCCAGATGCAAAAATTTGTCAAAGTGGTCAATGAAACATTCGAAGATCAGATGCGCAAAGGCAACTATGCGGTCCTGATGACCTCTGCTGGTATCCGCCCCTATGTCCGCATGGTGCTGGAACGCCTCAGCCCCTCAACCCCCGTGCTCTCTCAATTTGAAATCCATCCCAAAGTGAAAATCCGAACCGTTGCCCAGATTTAATTTAAAATTCATTTTGAACTTGATTTTCCTGAAAAATACATGTATAGTCTTTGCTATTCTAAGATTTCTATAGTGTTTTCAATTTACTTTCGTGACTAAAGCCGAGAACAAGCCTAGCGGAGCGCTGCCTAGTGAATCTAGGTGAGCGACGCTAGGCGCCGTTCGCAGGCCAGTACGGGAATAAAGTGGAAACACTATACAATCTTTCCCCCTAACCTTCGGGTTTTTTATCAGGAGATCTTATTTATGAATCTACAAGACGATACCCATTTTGACGAAATCCCTTCAACCCCTATTGCTGAAGACACTTCATCATCCCCTACCCCCGCCCCCACAGAGACGCAGGCCAAAACCAAACGAATCATGCGTTCTGACAATCCCATCGTTCAGGCCTGTTTGGGGGAATTGTTTCGGTTTTCCTCCCCCAGTCAGATTGATACCCGCCTGCGCAGCCTTCGCCGTCAATTTATCTGTGTTGATGGGGATGAACATGACAGCCTGATCCTCTGGGTCCACGGTTTTCAAATCACCAGCCAAGAAGACACGCAGGGCTTTGTTGGGCATTTTGCCTGCATTTCCGCAAAATCCTTACCCGATGGGGGTTTAACGCTGAGCATCACCAAAGTGCCCATGCCCCTTTCCGACCATCCCCACAAAAAACGTCCCAAACAACCCCATCCCAACGGTGCCCACCCCATCATGCGGCGCATCAACAAAGGATACATCTACCCCACCGAAGACGAAGCCCTGCACGATTTGGCCGCTTTACACGCTGAATTTCCGGATGTTTCCATTCCTGCCAGCCCTGAAAAGCTGTATATCATCATTTATGATCGCAGCGACAAAAGCCGCGGCCCTGTGCGCAAAGTGGTTATGCGGGTGATTGCTGTAGAGGAGGAAAACGCCGACGAAAACACCCCCACCCAAGGTTATAAAATTGTCATTAAGGACAACAACCGCCGCAGCGGGGGGGGGAAAGGCATCGCCGCCATGACGCTGGCAGGGGAACAAATGGGGCGGTAAGCAGCAGGCTTAGACTCAGGGCCCAAGGGACTCTAGAATCCCCTGCAAAACGTACGACGCCGCCAGTTGATCCACCACCTGCGCCCGCTTTTGACGGGACACATCGGCGTGGATGAGGCTGCGCTGCATGACAGAGGTGCTGAACCGCTCGTCCCAGAGCAAAATTGGGCCGGTGTATCCGGCTTTGATGAAAAGATGCGCAAAGGCCTTGGTGGATTGGGCCATGGGGGTCACCCGCCCGTCCAGAGAAAGAGGCAAGCCCACAACAACCCCCACCGCGGCGTGGATTTTGGCGTAGGCCAGCAGGGTGTTTAGGCAAGCCGCTGTGGGGCTGCGGGCCACCTTGGTTTCAGGGGTGGCCACCGTTTGCGTGGGATCGGACAACGCCACACCAACCCACTTTGTGCCCACATCCAGCCCCATCAGGCGACCTTGCTGGGGCAGACGCTCTTTAAAATCCGAAAGGGTGGAGAAAATCATGGGTTGCACCGTGGGCAGGTTTGGGGTATGGATAGAGACTCTTTCCTACCGTGTTTCGCATGACCCTTCAACGTTCGGATATTCAGCGCCTTGCCAAAAAACTTGCCAAGATCCACTTGGATGATGCTGAGTGTGATGCCTTAACACTGGATGTCCAGAAAATTATGGGCCTGATTGAACAATTAGCCCCCGTTCATGTTGACGGCATCAGCCCCATGATTACCCCCCTATCCGA
Organism: Alphaproteobacteria bacterium; assembly: GCA_044371315.1. Classification (GTDB taxonomy): domain Bacteria; phylum Pseudomonadota; class Alphaproteobacteria; order JAJTHO01; family CANGYM01; genus CANGYM01. The sequence goes on from JBILTX010000035.1 coordinate 13,153, forward strand.
AATTCAGGCCCTGCGCCCTGATCAGGTCACTGATGGCAATCAGCAAGCCCAAGTGGTGGCCAACGCCCCGCAGGCCCGTCACGGATTTTTCGTGGTTCCCAAAGTTGTTTCCGCATCATGACTGATCTGACACATCTGACGTTAACGCAAGCCAAAGCCCTGCGCGTACGCGGTGAGGTTTCCGCCACCGATTTGGTGGATGCCTTTTCGGCGGCCATCGAAAAACAGCAGCCGGAATTGAATGCCTTCATCACCCTAACCCTAGAGCAAGCCCGTCAGCAGGCCGTCGCCATGGATGCCCAGAACAAACGGGATGGATTGCTGCCCGGCCTACCCATTGGGGTTAAGGATTTGTTTTGCACCCAAGGGGTGAAAACCACGGCGGCATCGAACATTTTATCCTCTTTTGTTCCCCCCTATGAATCCACGGTAACCGCAAAGCTGTTTGCGGAGGGTGCCCTGATGCTGGGGAAAACAAATTTGGATGAATTTGCCATGGGTTCGGCCAACATCACATCGGCCTTTGGCCCTGTGAAAAACCCGAAAAAGGCCATCGGGGATACGACATTATGCCGCGTTCCTGGGG
>JBILTX010000005.1:0-43019 GCA_044371315.1 Alphaproteobacteria bacterium
ATGCAAAACATCATACCCCTTGGCGCGGGCAAATCGGGCCATCACATCCCCGATCACATAATTGCGCACATGCCCCATATGGATTTTTCCCGAAGGATAGGGAAACATTTCCAAAACGTAATACGGGCGCTTTGCCGTTTCCGTATCCACACAAAAATCACCCGCCTGATCCCACGTGACCTGCCATTTGGCCTCTGTGTCTTTAGGATGGTAACGCATGGATCTATAGTCCCAGATTCAAAACATCCTGCATGGTGTAAAGCCCCGCCGGTTTATCCGCAATCCACAGGGCCGCATGAACGGCGCCATGGGCATAAATGACCCGACTGCTGGCGCGGTGGGAAAGTTCAATCCGCTCACCCGGGCCCGCAAAAAAAACGGTGTGATCCCCCACCACATCCCCCCCGCGCAGCACGGCAAATCCAATATCGCCGATGTCTCTTTGACCCGATCGATCATGGGCAGCTTTTTCCGACAGGCGAACACCGCGTCCTTTGGCCACAGATTCCCCCAAGGCCAGCGCCGTTCCCGAAGGGGCATCGCGTTTGGCATTGTGGTGCATTTCTAAAATTTCCGCATCAAAACGATCATCCAAAATCCTTGCCGCCACTGTTGTTAGGGCTTGCAGCAAATTCACCCCCAAACTCATGTTGGGCGCACCGAGCAAGGGCACTTTTTCAGCGTGACTTTTCAGCATTTCATTTTGCTTTGGGTTAAAGCCCGTGGTGCCGATGACCAAAGCCGTTTTGTATTCATGGGCCAACATACAATGTTCTAGGGACGCCGCCGGAGAAGTAAAATCAATAACCACATCCGCACTCTCAAACATTTCCACGGGTGTGTGCCGCAGCGGGACATTCAGACGGCCAATCCCTGCGACCTCCCCCGCGTCACGACCACGATTTGGATCTTGCTCTAAAACAGTCACCCCCACCAGTTCACATCTGGGATTACGGGCAATCTCGGCAACAATCGCCTTGCCCATGCGGCCTGCGCCACCTGCCACACCAATTTTAATCATGACCATTGTCCTTCCTCTCAGGGGCTTTTCTCATAAACCATTTTGCAACAAAAAGCACGTTTTTTTCCTCAGATTCCCCCATCATGCACGGTTGATCCCCTCAGTTGATCTTGAGGATTTTTTAAGAGTTCCTGTGATAAAGTCCCCGTATACAAAAGTGCTTTTTATACGACCCCTTAATATCAGGACTTGCGAACAACCTTTGTCATTGCGAGCGCAGCGAAGCAATCCAGACATGCCGCCACGGGAAAAACTGGATTGCCACGCCTCCTGCGGAGGCTCGCATGACGATGTGCGTAAGTCCTATAATGTACTTTAATTCAAATTAAATTTTATACTTTTTGGAGGTATTATGAATTTCTTTGTTTTCTTTTTGGGATTTTTGGTCATTGTTTTATCTGCTCAACCCTCTGCAACACTGCAAGCCTTTGCCGACGAACGTTCCGCATCCTATAAAAACACCGATATCACCATGGACTTGGTTAAGTCGTGGGTCAAGGACGCTGGCACGCGACTGCACGAACGGCATTTGGAATCGCCCGAGGCCAGTGAATAAAACCACCCTCATAATTTTCGGGCTTCTGGGGCTAGTCTGGTTTTCGGCCCCGTTGCCTGCATTCGGGGCGGACTGTGTGCATCACAGTCCCGCCCCTGATGTGACCTATACCCCTGATGCGGATGTTGTCCCCGCCGAAGAAACCCCTTCATGGACTCCGCCCCAAACGTTTTCACTGGATTTGTCTGTAAATCCCAACTTGCGGCAAAAGGATCTGATGCGGGATTCCACCCTGCCCCTTGGCAGTGTCACTGTGGATACCAAAACAGGAAAAACCATATTGCATACGCCGGAGGGATCGCAGGATCTTTCACCGGATTGTCCGTGAAACAATTGGCGCAAAAAATGTAAAAAAAAATTTGACTGATAAATTGAATTTTGATAAAAATCTTTACCATGCTAAATTTTTAAGAGACATTATTATGAACCCTACAGACGTTGAAAAATTTCCACACCTTGCAGAGTATTTAAGGAGCGCTGGTAAAAATCCTCATGAAGCAGGAAAAGGATTTATTGTATTACAAGATTCTTTAACCGCTGCTATGGATCCCCATGGCATTATAGAACATGCTGTTCGTGAAACAGGCATCACTGATCCAGAAGCGTTAGCAAACTATATTAATAAAACAATTCTTGAAGAATTAAAAAGTTTTGCAATCCATGCTAGGATTGATCCCAGATCAGATCAGATTGCATTCACAATAAATGGAAAACATGCGATGTACTATCCAAGTGATTTACTTGCGCTTACAAAATCTGAAGACACTGATAACAATAATAAAATCCAGACACTTCGCACTCAAGAGGCAATTGCATGGAAAAATAGAATTGAAGCGTTGGCTGGAAGTAGATAAATCCATCACTGTATGGACTTACTCCTGATACGGGCCGTTAAATGGCCCCACTCTTTTAGCCATCTGTGATGTATCGTTAGGTGTGCCTCCCCACCTTGACACACCCCCCAACGCTCCCCATATCCTTTAGGAAGGCCTGCACCATGCCAAAGGATTGTTATGGATATCGAAAAATTCACTGAAAAAACCCAAAAAACATTGCAAACCTCCCAAACGCTGGCCATGCGTGCGGGGCAGCAGCAGGTGACGCCGTTTCATATCCTCTCCGCATTGATGGAGGATGAGGATGGATTGGCCAAAAACCTCCTGATCGGGATTGATAGCAACCTATTGGCCCAGAGGATTCAGGAAGAATTGGTAAAATTGCCCAAGGTCTCGGGCACCGGCGCCGAAATGCACTGGGGGCGAGAGGCCGCGCAAATTTTGGATGAGGCCAGCCGCTTGGCCACATCCTACAAAGATCAATACGTCACGCAGGAACGCCTACTGCAGGCCCTTGTGGCCTCAAAAACTGCCGCGGGGGACCTGATGCGTTCCATGGGCATCACCGCAGAAAAACTGGAATCCCAGATTGCCAAAATCCGCAAGGGACGCACGGCGGATTCTCCGGCGGCTGAGGGGGGATATCAGGCCCTGAAAAAATATACCCTTGATTTCACAGAAAAAGCCGCATCCGGAAAAATCGACCCCGTCATTGGACGGGACGAGGAAATCCGCCGCACCATTCAGGTCCTGTCCCGTCGCACCAAAAACAATCCCGTTTTGATCGGCGAACCTGGTGTGGGGAAAACCGCGATTATCGAGGGGCTGGCCCAACGCATCGTGAACCGTGATGTTCCCGACAGCCTGAAAGACAAAAAGCTTTTGGCCTTGGATTTGGGGGCTCTGGTAGCCGGTGCCAAATTCAGGGGGGAATTTGAAGAACGCCTGAAAGCCTTACTCGCCGAAGTGTCCGCCGAAGAGGGTCAGGTGATTTTGTTTATTGATGAACTGCACACCTTAGTCGGGGCCGGCAAGGCCGAGGGGGCGATGGATGCCAGCAATATGCTCAAACCCGCTTTGGCGCGGGGTGAATTGCACTGCATTGGGGCCACAACGCTGGATGAATACCGAAAATACATTGAAAAAGATGCGGCGCTGGCCCGTCGTTTTCAACCCGTTTTTGTGGATCAACCCACTGTTTCAGAAACGATTTCCATTTTGCGGGGGATCAAGGAAAAATACGAACTGCATCACGCCGTGCGCATCAGTGATCATGCCTTGGTGGCGGCGGCCACCCTGTCGGATCGTTACATCAGCGACCGTTTTCTGCCCGATAAAGCCATTGACCTGATGGATGAAGCCGCCGCCCGCCTGAGAATGCAAATTCAGTCCAAGCCCGAAGCCATCGAGGATATGGACCGCCGCATCATTCAGTTAAAAATTGAACAGCAGGCCCTGAAAAAAGAAACGGACGAGGCCTCTGTCAAACGCCTGTTAGAATTGGAAAAGGAACTTTCTGCCCTAACCGAAACCGCCACCGTGGAAACGGCCAAATGGCAGGCCCAGCGGGATCAATTGGGCAACATTCAAAAAACCAAAGAAGAGCTGGATACATTAAAAGTGGCCCTGGAAAACGCCCAGCGTTCAGGGGATTTGGCCAAAGCCGGAGAGATTGCTTATGGCAAAATTCCAACATTACAAAAAAAACTCTCTGAGCTAGAGGCCGCCACCCAAGGCATGGCCAACGATACCGTCACCGAACACGACATCGCCAGCATCGTGTCCCGCTGGACAGGCATTCCCGTGGATAAGATGCTGGAGGGTGAGCGGGAAAAATTACTGACCATGGAATCTGTCCTGTCCCAAACCGTGGTGGGCCAAAAGGAGGCCGTGGCAGCCGTTTCCCAAGCCGTGCGGCGTTCCCGCGCCGGTCTGCAAGATACCAACCGCCCCATTGGTTCGTTTTTGTTTTTGGGGCCTACGGGTGTTGGGAAAACCGAACTCAGCAAGGCTTTGGCCCAGTTTTTGTTTGATGACGAAGCTGCTTTACTGCGTATTGATATGTCTGAATATATGGAAAAACATGCGGTGGCTCGCCTGATTGGTGCCCCCCCTGGGTATGTGGGCTATGAACAAGGGGGCGCCTTAACCGAAGCGGTCCGCCGCCGTCCATACCGCGTGATTTTGTTTGATGAGGTGGAAAAGGCCCATAATGATGTGTTTAACATCCTGCTGCAGGTTCTGGATGAAGGCCGACTCACCGATGGCCAAGGTCACACGGTGGATTTTAAAAACACCGTTTTGATTTTAACATCCAACCTGGGCAGTGATGTGATTGCCAGTCATCCCCATGGGACGCCATCAGAAATTATTTTTCCGCTGGTCATGGATCGGGTGCGGGGTGCATTTCGTCCTGAGTTTATCAACCGTTTGGATGAAATTTTGCTGTTTAATCCCCTTTCGCGGGATCATATGGCGGCGATTGTTGATATTCAGCTAAAACGCCTTCACACCCTGCTGGCAGGGCGCGATATTGCCCTGACTGTTACGGATCAGGTTAAGGCTTGGCTGGCCGAACGTGGTTTTGACCCTACTTATGGGGCCCGCCCCTTAAAACGGGTGATCCAAAAAAATGTTCAGGACCTGTTGGCAGAGGCGATCCTAAGGGGCACCCTAAGTGATCACAGCACAGCGGCCTTAGATGTTCAGGGGGACGCGCTGGCTCTTGTATAAAGATTGTTCGGGGATTATCCCTCCATCCGTTTAGCGCCTATCATACTGATCACCATGGCCACAATTTCCTCCACCGAGCGGCGGGAAACGCTGATGGTGGGGATATTGTATTTTTTAAATAATTTCTGGGCATAAAAAGTTTCCTGACGAATATTTTCCGTTGACGTATAATCATCACAATCATGGGAAAGGTGTTCCGCCCGTTTCTGACGGATATTTCTGAGCAGTGAGGGATCCTGAAGAAGGCCCACAATCAAAGGGCGATCCGCTTTTGTCAAAAGCTGAATCAACCGTTCATCTAGGGGGGCATCCAGAATCAGGGGAACATTGGCCGCCTTAATGCCTTTATACGATAAATACACACAACAGGGCGTTTTAGACGATCGGGAAACGCCGAGCAAAATCACATCAGCCTCCTGGATAGTATCCAGCCCATGGCCATCGTCATGATTCAGGGCAAAGTCCACCGCATCAATACGACGAAAATAGGCACTGTCCAAATCATGCTGCCGCCCTGCTTTGGGGGCAATACGGGACCAGCCCTCCCCTTCTAAAAAAGATAACAAGGGACCAAGTAACGAAAGACAAGGCAATCCTAAGCGATCACAACCTTTTTTCAATTCTTGAAACAAAAGATCATCCACAAGCGTACAAATGACAACCCCTGGCTGTTCTTCTATTTTTTTTAAGATGTGCAAAATTTGCCGCGGTGTATGCACAAAGGGCCACAAATTTTCGATGATATTTTTTTTTTGAAATTGTGCAAAGGCCGCCCGCCCCACTTTGGTCACGGTTTCCCCCGTGGAGTCAGAAACAAAGTGAACGCACACTTCCTTTTGATCTGTGGATAATCCCATGCTTTATTTTCCCCTGTTTTCGAGTGATCTTTTTTGTACACGTTTTTCTGATTTTTTTCCCCTGTGTTCCATTTAAAAAAATCATTTTTTGAATAAGTGGAAAACAAACGTTCACTCAAAAATGTCGCTTTGACAAACAAGACGTTTTTGGTGTTTTTCCCCTCTTTGAAACTGTGTATATCTTAAAGAGCGTTTTTGTTTTACTGTTGCTCACATCCCTTACTACAACATCATAAAATGATATATCTATGAATATTATTATAAGAAAGAATGAAAAACGATGGGGGGCTTTGGCTTCCGAGATTCGTTCTTTGCGTTTATCACGTTTGTTTCCCGTCAAAGGGACTGTGACGGTTTTTTTGGCGGATGATGCTTTTCTTCAGAATTTAAATACGACGTATCGACAAAAAAATTCTCCCACCAATGTTCTTAGTTTTCCCAATACAGGGCCTTTTTCAGACCCTTCTGTTTTGGGGGATGTGGCGTTGGCGTACGAGACGGTTTTGGCCGAAGCCCATGATCAAAACAAACCTATGATAAACCATTGTGCTCATCTTATGATTCATGGTATCCTTCACGTTCTTGGGTATGACCACGAAACAGACGATGATGCCGCGATTATGGAAGCGAAAGAAAAAGATGCCCTCAAAATTTTGGGCATTCCTGATCCCTATGTTGGGTCTTTATGCTTAAATCCTTAAGACAGTGGGTCTTTTCAGACCAAAGCGAAGGAAGAGAAGGGATGGACGAAGAGGCTTTGGAGGCCTTCGCCCAAAAGCTCTCTCTGGCCACAGCCTACGATGTTTATTTGCCTAGGGTGGACATGGTCGCCCTAAGGTTGGATATGACACCGCAGGAAATTCTATCCTGCGTCAAACAAAGTTCATGGAGTGTCTTTCCTGTTACCCGCGGGGAAATTGATCATATTTACGCCTATGTTCGGTTGCGAGACCTTTGGGAGGGGATGTTGTCAACACCACAAAAACCCTTGGAATCCCTGTTGCAGCAACCTGAGTATATTCCCCACACAAAACCTCTTTTGGATTTGGCCGACCAGATGTTTTCCCAAAAGATTGATATGGCCATTGTGGTGGATGAATTTGGTGGGGTTGATGGCATGGTGACCACCCAAATGCTGGTGGAATCTTTGGTTGAAACATACTTTTTGTCCCATCAGGTGTCTGTGAATTCCCCTAAAAAAGAAGAAGATTCAGAGGGCAAGGATGTTTTTCTTTTTGATGCAAGAACAGAAATTATTGATTTTTTGAATTTTTTTGAAGATAGAGATGATCTCGTTAAAGACGATATAGAAGTTGATGCGGATACGCTTGCGGGTCTTGTGTTTCATAAAGTGGCCCGTGTACCCGCACGGGGAGAAATGATTACCATAAGCCCCAATTTAGATTTTGAAATTTTGGATGTCGATGCCAGACGTGTGAAAACGTTAAGGGTTATTTTTAAAAAACCATGAGGGTTGCGGCACTGGGTTTTTTCCTAAGCTTGGCTTTGGGTGTCATTTGTTCCCTAGGTCAGGCCCCCTATCATCTGTGGCCATTGTCTGTTGGATCTCTGGTGGCTTTGTTTTGGGCGTATCGATCCAGTGAATCCAAGCGTTTTGCAGGGGTTTTGGTTTTTGCCTTTGGATATGGTTATTTTGGATGGGGATTGCGTTGGATTGCTGAGGCCCTAACCTTTTTTCCGTCCCTGCCCTCCTCTTTGATTCCCTTAGCCGTTTGGGGAATTCCTTTGGTTTTGGCTGTGCCTCTTGGTTTGATGGGTTATGGGGTTCGTCGTTATCTGCCGAGACATCATGCGCCGTGGGCTCTGGGGGCTGCCTGGGTGATGATGGAGGGAATCCGAGGTTACCTTGTGCTACCCTTTCCATGGTTATTTATGGGGGGCATCTGGGGGGGAACGTTGCCCGTTTTGCAAAGCACGGCCTTGTTCGGTATTTTGGGACTAAGTGTGGCTGTTTTTGTGAGTGTTCACTTTTTAATTTATTCCCAGAAATCCGCTATTGTTACGATGGGAATATGGCTTTTGGTTGCGGGGGGTGGCTATGGTGTTTTGCATCACGTGGATCGCGCCCCTTCTTTCCCCTCTTCCAACACCGCCCAAGTGACCATAGCGTTGGTTCAGCCGTCGTGGACGCAACAGGAAAAAGTCATGGGGTTTTATACGCCAAGTTATCAAAAACGTTTACTCAGTCTGAGTACCCACGCCGTTAAAGAACAGGGGGCGCAATTGATTCTGTGGCCTGAAACGGCTATTTATGCCCATCAGATGCAGGATCCTGTATTTCAAGAATCTTTAAGGTCCTTGCTTTCTGGGGGACATTTGTTGTTGATGGGGGTTTCGGCTCGGGAAAAAAGGGCGGGAGAGGTTGTGAATCTAAACCAGATTTGGGTTATCAATGAACATCTGGATCGTGTGGCCACCTATACCAAGCGTCATCTTGTTCCTTTTGGGGAGAAGGTTCCGTTTCTTTCGTCGCTTTCTTTGGTTTTTTTGAATCAGAAAGACATGCCCCGTTTTGAGTCTGGTCCTGATGACGCGAATTCTCTTGTTTTGCCTGGGTTTCCTGCGGCCTCCCCTCAAATTTGTTATGAATCTCTTTTTTCAGGGACTATGGTTTCTCGTGATGCGCGATGGATGGTTAATGTGACCAATGATGCTTGGTTTGGGGATTCTTGGGGGCCAGCGCAGCATTTTTACCAAGCCAGAGTCAGGACGATTGAGGAAGGCCTCCCCCTGATTCGTGTGGCCAATACAGGAAAAACAGCCATTGTTGATGACAAGGGCCGTATCCTGCAAGATTTGCCCATGGATGCTGCGGGGGTTTTGATGGCCCCTCTTCCTTTGGATGTTAGGCGTACATTGTATGCTTACGCTGGTCTTTGGGCCAGCGGTATCTTTGGTTTCCTGATGTTTTATCTATGTTATCGTGTGTCGCGTCGATGAAAGATGCCCAAACCATTTATGCACCGCTGACCCCGATGGGGGGGGCTATTTCTCTTTACCGACTCTCTGGACCTGATGTTTTGTCTGTCATCAAAGATATGACGGGAAAATCGTTTTTTAAAGCCCGCTACAGCTATAAAGTTGCTCTTAGGGATAGAGCTGGCATCCTTATGGATCCGTGCGCTCTGGTGGCCTTTTATCCCGCCCCAAACAGCTACACAGGGGAGGATGTAGCAGAGATTAGTCTTCATGCGGGAAAATATGTGAGTGATCACTTTTGTGATTATCTCAAACAAAAAGGTCTTCGTTTGGCAGAGCCTGGTGAATTTTCCAGACGGGCTGTTCTTAATGGCAAAATGACTCTAGAGGAGGCCTTGGGGGTTCGTTATTTGATCGAATCCCAAACCCAGAAACAGTATCGCGCAGCTTTGGCCCAAATGACGGGACAAACGACAGGAGGGGTTCATAGGGATCTCGATTTTGTGCGTGAACAATTGCTTTTATTGTTGCGGGATGCAGAGGCCTCTTTGGAATTTCCCGATGAAGATGATATTTCCAAGGATTTAGAAGACGCCTTATCAGAAAAAATATCAGAATTGATGGGTGTCGTTAAACAATATCAAGAGTTTTATCAAAAAAAAGAGATGCTGCGGTCGGGGATTCCTGTGGTTTTAGTCGGGCCACCCAATGTGGGAAAGTCCTCTCTTTTGAATGCTTTGGCGCGGGAAGATTGCGCGTTGGTGTCAGATATTCCGGGGACCACACGAGATGTGGTTCAGGTTTTGGTCAATTGGGGGGGGTATGCCGTACGCCTGATTGATACAGCGGGATTGAGAGAAACAGAAGATCCCCTAGAGGTTATGGGGATTGAGCGGACCAAAGATCAGGAAAAATCTTCCAGAATCACTCTTTTAATGGTGGATCAAAAAACGTTTGATCAAGCAGAACATCTCAGGGCGCAGTGTTCCTCCCCGAATGTTGTTTTGGTGTTTACCAAGTCGGATCTTTTTTCTTATTCAGGCCACAAGGGGGCTGTGTGTTTGTCTGCCCAAACCAGAGAGGGATTGGATGTTTTGGAAAAGACCGTTCAATCCATACTGGATCGCGAATTTTCTGTGATGATTGAAAAAACCGATATGGGATCGTTTGTTAAGGATTGTCTGGATCGGGCGTTCATCACCCTAAACACCGCTTTTGAAGAAAAAAGATTGGAAATCAGGGTTCAAATTCTTTATGATGTTTTTCGCATTCTTGCCTCTATGGTCCCTGATGTGGATCAGGAAGAGGTTTTGGATCGTATTTTTTCAGGGTTTTGCATTGGAAAATAATCCATAAAATGCACCTTAATTTTCACGTGAAAGAGCCATGTCTGAGTCTTTTTTTGATGTTATGGTTATCGGTGGGGGGCATGCGGGTGTTGAGGCTGCGGCTGCGGCTGCGCGTATGGGGGCAAAAACGGCCCTAATCACGCATCGACGGGACACCTTGGGGGAAATGTCCTGCAATCCGGCCATTGGGGGGATTGGCAAAGGGCATTTGGTGCGGGAAATTGATGCCTTAGATGGCATCATGGGAAAAGCCGCCGATGAAAGTGGCATTCAGTTTCGTTTGTTGAATCGCAGCAAGGGCCCTGCTGTTCGGGGGCCCAGAACCCAGTCGGATCGGGCATTGTTTCGGGCCTCTGTTCAAAAGCATATTTCTGAAACGTCGGGTTTGACGGTTATTGAGGGGGAAGCCACGGCGTTTTCCCTAAACAATCAAAAAATCAATGGAATTACGGTCAATGGCCGGCAGTATCTTTGCGGCAGCGTCGTGGTGGCCACGGGAACCTTTTTGCGCGGGATGATTCATCGGGGAAAGATATCCTTTCCCGCAGGGCGTATGGGGGCTGGCAGCAGTATCCCCCTAGCCGATTGGTTTTATGCCCAAGGGTTTCCGGTGGGCCGTCTAAAAACCGGAACCCCTGCCCGTTTGTGTGCCCACAGTGTGGATTACAGTCAGGTCGAGCGCCAGCATGCCGATGAACGTCCCTATCCGTTTTCTTTTTTAACCGAAAACATCACTGTTCCCCAGACGGATTGTTTTATAACCTACACCACGGAAAAAACGCACGAAATTTTGCGGCAGCATTTGCAGGAATCCTCGCTGTATGGGGGCCATATTGCGGGCAAGGGTCCCCGATATTGTCCATCCATCGAGGATAAAATTGTTCGTTTTGCCGATAAAACAAGGCATCAGATTTTTTTAGAGCCTGAAGGTTTGAACGACCCCACGCTGTATCCCAACGGTTTATCAAATTCTTTGCCGGATACGGTTCAAGAAGCCTTTTTGCGGACCATCCCAGGTCTGGAAAATGTTAAAATCAAGCAATACGCCTACGCCATTGAATATGATTACATTGATCCGCGGGCCTTAAAACCAACGTTGGAGACAAAAAACATAGAGGGTCTTTTCCTCGCAGGGCAAATTAACGGAACCACGGGGTATGAAGAGGCCGCCGCCCAAGGGCTTCTCGCTGGTTTGAATGCAGCCCATCGGGCCGCAGGACGGGATGGCGTGGTGATCGACCGCTCCGAAGCCTATATAGGGGTTATGGTGGATGATTTGGTCAGCAAGGGTGTTCAGGAACCCTATCGCATGTTCACATCGCGGGCGGAATATCGGTTAAGCTTGCGGGCGGACAATGCGGATCAGCGCTTGACCTCTTGGGGCTATCAGCAGGGAATCGTGGGCCGTGGGCGGCATGATTTTTTTGTGAACAAATGTTCAGTTATGGATCATTGGAAGGAAACGATGGGCGGACTCAGGCTGACCGCCGATGAATGCAGCCGTTTGACAGGGGAAGAGAGAAAAAGTGAGTGTTCTCTTTATGCGCTTTTGCCTTTGTGTGGGTATGAGGGGACATTGGCTTTGCTCAGGCAAAATGGACATCAGGCCCCTTTTTCACAGGATTTGTTTGACACCCTGCAAAGTGAAGTGTTGTACGCAGGGTATTTGAAGCGGCATGATCAGGAACGGCGCATGGTTGCCGAACACCGGCAAAAACGGATTCCTGAGGCGTTTTCTTATGATTCTTTGGTATGTCTTTCTGCCGAAGAGCGTCTTCGTCTGTCCGCTGCCCGCCCCAAAACCATGGAAGACGCCCGCAATTTAGAGGGCATTACCCCCGTGGCCTTGGCGGCCATTCTGCAAACATTGAAAAAGGGGCAAAGAACCTTTCCCCAAGACGATCAAGACGTGTTTCAAGAAGCAGGTTAAACGTTAAAACCAGTGGCTTTGTGTTGGCTCTAGACTAGAATAACAAAGGTGTTATTCTATGAAGATGATAAAGAAAGGATATATTTGCACGCCAAGTTTAGCTGTGTTATCCACATACTCACAGGCTCAACAAAAGCCAAGGTTTTCTAACAAAAAAACTTAACTCCTAGTCTAGAGCCTTGTGCTTTCATGGCCCTGTATAGGGCGTAGGGTTTGCCTTCTTTTAAAGCCTCTTGAACACGCTGACAGCCTTCGGCTAGGTTTTGGGCATGTCCCGTGATGATCAGGCCAGCCGCAGCATTGATGGTCACGCTTTGGCTATAGGCATTGTCTAAGGTCTTTCCCTGTAAAACCCATAACAGAGCCTCCGCATTGTCCTGCGGGGATCCGCCCAATAACCCTTGGGGATCAGCGGGAATAAAGGGAAGATCTTTGGGGTCTAAACGAACATGGGTTACGCCATCAGGGGAAACGTCCATAATATCCGTTGCGTGATGAAGGGCAATGTCGTCAGAGCCATCTTCACCACGAACCACCCAAGCACGCCGTAAACCCCGTTTTTTTAAGAGGGCGGCTGTTTCAGATAACCAGTCTTTTTTTGAAACCCCCAGCAATTGATAGTCTGGACGGGACGGGTTGGCCAAAGGGCCAAGGCGATTAAAAAGGGTGGGAACGCCCAAAGCCTTTCGGGCCACAGCAAAGTGTTTGAGGGCGGGATGCATTTGGGGCGCAAAGATAAACGCCAGACGATAGCGGTCGTAGGCGTGTTGTAAAGACAAGGCATCCCCCAAGAAAGGCAATCCCAAACAATCCCAAACATCCGCAGATCCCGATTGTGATGTGGCGCTGCGGTTAGCGTGTTTGCTGACGGGAACGCCGAGGGATGCCAAAACAAAGGCAACGGCGGTGGAGATGTTGCGTTTGTGCAATCCACTGCCCCCTGTGCCGCAGACATCAATGGCTTCGGGAAAAAGGGGGCAGGGCAGGGCATAATCCAGCATGGCATCCAAAACACAGGATTGGGTTTCCAGCGAAGCGTTTTGCGTTTGTTTTAAAAAATCGGTGTAAAGGGCGGGGTCTTCGGGGGCTTTAGCGCAAAGCTCCCGAAACCATTGGCAAAGAGTGTCCTGAACCATTCAAGGGTTCCTTTAAAAAACGCTATGGTGGGCCCGGAGGGATTCGAACCCCCGACAACGCCGTTATGAGCGGCGCGTTCTAACCGCTGAACTACAGGCCCCAAAAGAAGAACGGTTAGGCCGCGTTTTGATCTAAGGCTTCTTGCGTGGCTTTTTGTTTTTCTAAAACGTCCTTAAAATAGGCGGTTGCGGCGTCATAGTTTGCCTGTGCAAAATCCCAGTTCACCAGATGATTCAGAAAAACATCAACAAAATCAGCGCGACGGTTCCGGTAATCCACATAATAGGCGTGTTCCCAAACATCGCACGTCATCAACAAACGGGAATTGACCAACAACGGGGTTTCCGCATTGGAGGTTTTGGTTATGGCCAGCCCATCAATGTTATAACATAACCAAACCCATCCGCTGCCGAATTGTCCCAACGCGGCCTCTTTAAACGCAGCTTTAAACGCATCAAAACTGCCGAATTTTTCATCCAATGCCGTGCGCAGGGATCCTGTGGGTTCGCCGCCGCCTGCGGGTTTCAGGCTGTTCCAAAAAAAGTCATGGTTAAACACCTGAGCTGCATTGTTAAAGACAACATGATCGCCCGCATCAAAGGACATTTTAATGATGGTTTCTAGGGATTTTCCTTCGTATTGGGTGCCGGGGGTCAGGGTATTGAGCTTGTCAACATAGGCTTTGTGATGTTTACCATGATGAATTTCCAAGGTTTCTTTGGACATGTGGGGGGCCAAAGCATCGAGGGCAAAAGGTAAAGGCGCAAGAGTCAACGACATAAAAAAATCCCTAAGGTAAAGATATAAAGAAACTACATTTTAAAGATAACGTAAAAAAAAGCAATCGTTTCACCGCGAACACAACGTAAAAAAATTTAAACAGTGGCTCTGGCGGCCCCTTTTCTGAGGCGTTCATTGATCGCTATACCCACGCCCACCTCAGGAATGGGCATCACCACAATACGCTGGCATGGCCATTGATCCAGAGTATGCAGGGCATCAAACAGGCGGGCAGCGGCTTCATTCAGATTGCCGGTGATACTGAGGTTTTGTGTGATCATCCCACCCGCAGGGACGTGGGGGCCAAAGGCTAACAGTGCATCCTGTGGGCCCACCACCAAGCTGTTTAAAATCATGGGATGTTGGGGCGCATAGTGCCGCAGGGATTGTCCTGGGGCGGCTGTTGTGGCGAAGTGGGGAGGGGTTTTTAGGAAAGTAGTGAGATCCTCCTGCGTTAAAACCCCATGACGCAGCAAAGCCCAGTTGTCCCCTATGACTTGGACAATGGTGGATTCCAAGCCTTGGATACAGGGGCCGCCGTCCCAAACATGGGCAACATGGGCCAGCAATTCAGGGTGTAGGTGCTGGATGCGTGTGGGGGAAAGGTGATTCGATAGATTGGCACTAGGAGCCGCTAAGGGGAAGGGGAGCGACCTTAAAACCTCCAGCGTCAACGGGTGCTGGGGTACCCGAAGGGCCAGTGTGTCGTGTCCTGCGGTGACGGCAGGGGCCAAGCGGTTTTTGGCCTCGGGCGTCATGGGCAAAACGAGGGTCAGGGGGCCGGGCCAAAACGCATCCGCGAGTTTGTGCGCGGTTTCCGAAAACATCCCCCAACGCTGGGCCGCCGTTTTATCCGCAACATGAACAATCAGGGGATTGCTGGCAGGGCGACCCTTGGCTGCGTACAGGGCAGCGATGGCTTTGGGGTTTGTGGCATCCGCGGCCAAACCATAGACCGTTTCTGTGGGAATGATGACGAGGGCGCCAGATCGCAGGGCCGCCAGACCATCATTCAGAAGCAAGGGGGTCATGGTTTATGCCTTGGGGTTTTCAAGACACCATGACAACAGAGCACGCTGGGCATGCAGTCGGTTTTCGGCTTGGTCAAAGACTTTGCTTTGCGGGCCATCCATGACAGCATCGGTGACTTCTTGGCCTCGTACAGCCGGCAAACAATGAAGGAAAATGGCCTTTTTATCCGCTCGTCCCATCACGTCGTCATTGACTTGATAGGGGGTGAGGAGGCGGGTTTGCGCCTCAGGGTTTTCGCAGCCCATGGACACCCACGTATCCGTCATCACAACATGGGCGCCGGTGGCGGCTTTTTTGGGATCTTCTTCCCATGTCAAAAGGGGATTTTGATCAAACTGTTTTTTTAAATCGTCACGGAATAGGGAAGGGGGGCAGCTCAGGGTAAGAGGAAACTTCAGGATCAGGCATGCCTGCAACCACGAAAAAAAGACATTGTTGGGGTCCCCTATCCACGTGATGTGTTGGTGGTTTAGGGGGCCAAAAGCCTCTTGAACCGTCATCACATCCGCCAAAATCTGGCAGGGATGGCTATGATCGCTCAGGGCGTTGATAACAGGGACACTGGCATACTCTTTCAGGTCCAATAGGGTACGATGGGCGATGGTACGGGCAATGATCACATCCACATAACGTGAAAGAACGCGGGCTGTATCCGCAACCGTTTCGCCGCGCCCCAGCTGCATATCGTTTTTATTGACGACAATGGCATGCCCCCCCAGATCGTGGATGGCGCGTTCAAAAGAAAACCGTGTGCGAGTTGAGGGTTTTTCAAAAATCATGGCCACGGTTTTCCCACGCAAAGGATCAGGAAATATCCGTGTTTGTTTCATGATCAGGGCTTGATCCAAAAGGCCCTTTAGGGTCTCTGCATTCAGGGCATCCAAATCTAAAAAATGGCGGATCATGTCAAGGAGTTAACGAAGGAACAGAAAAAGAGGGATCGTTACAAAAATCATGCAAAATAGCAATAGCTTCGTTTATTTGATCCTTTGTGATGATCAGAGGGGGCATCAGGCGAATGGTGTTTTGGCCTGCGGGAATCACCAAGAGGCCTTTTTGCATCAGGCTTTGTGCCACAGATCGATTGTCCCAACGTTCACAGCAAACCAGTCCCTGCATCAATCCCGCCCCGCGGACCTGAGAAAACACGTGGGGATAGGTTTTTGTTAGGGTCTCAAGCGCTTCCCAAAGCCACTGCCCTATGGTGCGGACATGATCCAAAAAGGGGGGGTGCGTGATTTCTGCCAGAACGGCGGAAACAACTTTGCACGCCAAAGGATTGCCCCCAAACGTGGATCCATGCATACCGGATTGCATGCAGCCCCCCACCTTTTTATTGGCCAAAATGGCCCCTACGGGGAATCCTGCCCCCAGCCCTTTGGCAGTGGTTAACACATCGGGGGTTATGCCAGCGGCTTCATAGGCATACAAATGGCCCGTGCGCCCCACCCCTGTTTGAATTTCATCGAAACACAACACCAAATCATGCTGATCACACAGGTCCCTTAATCGGCGCAGTTGGGTTAGGGGGACGGGAAGAATGCCACCCTCCCCCAAAATCGGTTCAATCAAAATCCCCGCTGTGTGGGGGGTGATGGCGGATTCCAAGGCATCCCAATCCCCAAAAGGTACAGAATCAAATCCTGGCAAATCAGGGGCAAAGGTATTTTTACCGCACGCCGACATGGCAGCAAAGGTGCGCCCGTGAAAGGATCCCTTGACGGTAATGATCCGGTAGCGTTCAGGACGTTTGTGATAAATCTGGTATTGTCGCACCAGTTTAATGGCCCCATCAATGGTTTCCGTTCCAGAGTTGGCAAAAAAAACGTAATCCGCAAAGGTGTTGGCAATCAGTGTTTCTGCGGCCTCGTATTGTTCAGGAATCTGATACCAGTTGGAAACATGAATAACGCGATTCACTTGTTCTGTGATGGCCCGAATGACAGAGGGGTGGCTGTGCCCCAGCGCAGAAACCGCAACGCCACTGCCGAAATCCAAATACCGTTTGCCGGAGGTATCATACAAATAAACACCCTCCCCCCGAACAAAGGAAACAGGAAAAGGGGAAAAAACGGGCAGAATGGGGGAGGGCATTGTCTGGATGGTCTTTGGTTTATGGTTTGGCATCAGGGATCATGGTAAAGGTCACACCCATAGTGCGCATGCAATCCAAAAAGCTGGGGAAACTGGTGTTGATGGATTCCCAGCCCTGGATCATGATGGGGGATTGCGTCCGCAGGCCCATGATAAAAAAGCTCATGGCCATGCGATGATCGAAATGGGTGGCAATGGTGGCCCCGCCGCGAACGGTGTTTTGCCCATAAACGGTTAAGGTGTCATCGTGACTTTCAGCCCGAACGCCCACCGCAGACAGGCCGTCGAGAATGGCCTGCAGGCGATTGCTTTCTTTGACCCTAAGCTCGGCCAAGCCGTGCATTTCCGTTGGGCCCTCAGCAAAAGAGGCCGCCACAGATAAAATGGGATATTCATCAATCATGCGGGGGGCCCGTTCCGCCGGCACTTGAACACCGCGCAAGGCACTGCCCCGAACCACGATTGTGCCGACCTCTTCGCCGGAAACAACGGTTTGATTGTGAATCTGAATATCCCCCCCCATATCCTGCAGGGTTTCAATCAGGCCCGTTCTGAGGGGGTTCAGGCCAACATTACAGAGTGTTACATCACTGTCAGGGACCAACAGGGCCGCAACCATAATAAAGGCAGCCGACGAAGGATCACCCACGATATGAAGAGGACGGGGCGCAATGTCGGGAAAACCCGTAACGGTGATTTGGCGATGTCCGTTTTGATTTTGGGCAATGCGATGGGGAATCCCATAATAATCAAACAAACGCTCGGTATGATCCCGAGAAGGTTCAGGTTCAATCACTGTCGTGTCCCCGTGGCACATGAGCCCCGCCAGCAAAACCGCGGATTTCACTTGGGCCGATGCTACGGGCAGGGTATAGGTTATGGGAACAGGGTGGGCGGCACCCTCGATCAATAGGGGAAGATTTTTGTCTTGGCGTGCCGTGATTTTGGCCCCAAATTGAGATAAAGGCTGGATCACACGCCCCATGGGACGGCGGCGCAAAGAGGCATCCCCCGTCATAAAAACCCGAAACGGCAAATTGCAAACCATACCCATCAACAGTCTGGCGCTGGTTCCGGAATTCCCCATGTTCCAAATGTCTTCGGGTTCGTGAAACTGTTGATACCCTAGACTTTTTACAGATACGCGCCCGTCGGATTCATCATAAAAATCAACACCCAAACTGGCCAAGGCTAGCCGCGTGGACCATACATCTTCACTGGGCAACAGGCCGGTGATGGTTGTTTCGCCCTTAGCCAAAGCGGCAAACATCAAGGCACGATGGGACAGGGATTTATCCCCTGGTATGGGAACGCTTCCCGAAAGGGGAGATGAGGCAGCGTGGCAGGATAAAAAGGACATGGAACGTTTTTTGGTCAAGAAAAACGAAACTATAGTCTTTTTTGCGTCGATTCACAATCGTGTGTGAATCAACGTTTGGGGGTGGGTTGCGTGGTTAGGTCAGATCCAAACTCTGCGCAATGTCCCGAACGGCCTTGGTTGCTCCGCAATTGGGGGCATGCAGCAGCAGGGGTTTTTGGGCCCGAATGGCCATTGTGACGTGGCTGTCTCTGGGAATGAAGCCTAGGTAGGGGGGCTTGATTTGCAAAAATGTCTGGCAGGCCCGCAACAAAGTATCACACGTTTTGGCCGCCTGAACCCGATCCAGAGCCATGTTGACAATTAAATTAACACGGTCGGACACTTTTTTTTGATGGAAAACCTTAACGCAGGCATAGGCATCGGTTAGCGATGTGGGGTCCGGTGTAAACAGCATGAAAATTTTATCGGCACTGCTGGCAAGGATAGACACTGTTTTGCTGACGCCGGCGCTGAGGTCAAAAATGATGTCATCATAGTGCGCTCTTAGCCGCTCCAGTTTTTTGGCCAGCAAAGCCAGTTCCCCCGCACTGAGATTGGCATAGGTGTCAGAGCCTGAGGGGCCCGCTAAAAAATCAATTCCTGTTTCTTTGTTATGTTCTACGAGAGTTAGGGGATCTATATCCTCTCGCAAAAGCAAACTGAGATCATTTTGGGGCACCACGCCCATTTGAATGTCAACATTCGCCAGACCCAAATCCCCATCAAATAACAAAACACGGCGTTTGCTTTGGGCCAAAGCCGTGGCCAAGGAAATGGAAAAAAAGGTTTTTCCAACCCCGCCTTTCCCTGATGCAATAGCGATAATGGTTCCGGTCACGATGATGATCCTTGATGAGTTTGGAAAAAACGAGCAATCGTATCGGGGTGGGCGGCCATCAGTCCATGCGTCACGCTGGCAGATACCCCCAGCTCAAACAAAGGCAGACGAAACGTCAGGGCCGTTTGCAGAATATGCCCCCATTTTCGGGATGTATCCAACTTGGTCGGCAGCAGGCCCATAGGGTGATAGGCAGACCCTAGTTTTTCAAGCAACAGGGCAATGTCCTCCTCATGATCCTGCGGGGACGATACCAAAACAAAACCAAAACGGTCCGCAGGAAACAGGTCTTGAAAACGGGCAATGGCCAAATCATCATAGGCATGAATGCCCTGCGTATCCATCAGGATAGGGGCACCTTCGGGCAAATGGCCCAGGGTTTGTGTCAGGGCCTGTTGATCCTCGGCAATATGCAAAGGCAGTTTTAAAATACGGGTCAGATGTTCTAATTGCTCAATCCCCCCTGCTTTTGCCACATCGCTGGACATCAAAATGGGTTTAAAATCGTGCAACAGGGCCTGTGTTGCCAACTTGGCCACAGCCACGGTTTTTCCCGTGCCTGGTGTGCCCAAAAAAACCACAGGTTTTTTATGATGGGCGGTTTCCCAAAACGATGTGCAGCGTATTGATCGTCCCAGACAAAAAGACAGAACACTCGCGGGGGTAGGATCGGGATCACTGAAAAAACCACTAGGGTGCAACAGATGAACAATTCGGTTTGTGGAAAACCCATGCTGTTTAAGCCAACCAGACACAGTATCCAAAACCGAATCCGGAATTTTTGTGGGCACCGGCGGCGGGGCAAACGCGGGACGGATAACTTTTGATGGCTTGGTTTCACCCGTGGATCGCACCACAACAGGACGGCTGACGAAGTCTGGATCCAGACCCGCTGTGACATGAACGATCTTTTGCTTTGGATCTTCCTTGGACGATAGAATGACGGCATCTTTGCCCAACTGCTCTTCCACCAGCTTAAGCGCTTGGCTCATAGAAGGGGCAGAAAAGGTTTTCATGCGCATGATGGCCGCTGATCCTGTGTTATTTTCTTTTTTCTCAGGGGTGGATGTACTCTAGACAAAAGAGGGTAAAAAAAGTATGAACAAACGACATCTTAAAGGAACTTTGCATGCGTCTGACCTATCACCAAAATGATTTACCCGAAACGGTGGTTCTGAAGGGTGATCTGGCTGTGGATACAGAGACCATGGGCCTGAATCCCCTGCGCGATCGTTTGTGTGTGGTCCAGATTGCGGATGCAGCGGGCGATGTGCATTTGGTTCATTTTACCCAGGGCACCTTTGAGGCCCCCCGCCTGAAAGCCGTCCTTTCGGACCCAGAGCGCGTTAAAATTTTTCATTTTGCCCGTTTTGATGTGGCAACGTTGCTTCATCATTTGGATATTGTGGCGGCCCCTTTGTTTTGTACCAAAATCGCCTCTAAATTGGTGCGTACGTATACAGATCGCCATGGGCTCAAGGCCCTATGCCACGAACTTTTGGGGCTGGAGATGAAAAAAGAGCAGCAATCGTCCGATTGGGGCCATACCGCTCTCACCAAAGAACAACAAAACTACGCCGCTGGCGATGTTCTGCACCTGCACCGGTTAAGGGCGATTTTACAGGACCGACTGAATCGGGAAGGTCGTCTGGCCATGGCCCAGAGCTGCTTTGAATTTTTGCCCACCCGCGCCCAACTGGATTTGATGGGATGGGGTGATGGTCAGGATGATATTTTTCATCATTAAGCCCAAGAAAGAGTTTTGTTTATGAATCAATCTTTGGAAGAGCTTTCTTTTGAGGCCGCCATTCAGGAACTTTCAGAGATAACCCAAGCCATGGAAGCCGGCCAGCTGAGTTTGGATCAGATGATGACGGCGTATCAGCGGGGCCTGTCGTTAAAGACACTCTGCGAAAATCGTTTGCGATGCGCTGAGATGAATATCGAAGTTTTGAAGAAGGGGGAGGGCGTTTAACCCCCCATGGGCCCTTTTTCCGTTTATCTGGCACAACTAGCCACCCCCATAGGGGATTTTGAGGGGGCCATTGCCAAAATTTTATCCCATGCCCGAGAGGCCAAGGCCCAAGGGGCCCATCTGGCTGTTTTTCCAGAGCTGGCACTGTGTGGCTATCCTGCGGAAGATTGGCTGTTGGTGCCCCATTTTATCAAAAAAAACCAAGAGGCTTTGGCCGCGTTGGCCAGGGAAAGCGCAGACCTTCCCCCCCTGATTGTTGGGACACCGTGGAGTGAAAACGGGAATCTTTACAATGCAGCCGCCTTGCTTTCTCAGGGAAACATTCAGGACGTTACCACCAAGCAAGCCCTGCCCAATTATGGTGTTTTTGACGAAGCGCGTTATTTTGCCCATGATCGCCCCCCCCGCCTGTTTTCGGTGGCAGGGCTCCGGTTGTCTGCTCCGATTTGCGAGGATTTTTGGCAACCCGAGGTCATGCAGCGGTATAACGCCCTGAATCCGGATGTGACGGTGGTGATCAATGCCTCCCCCTACGAAACAGGCAAACAGGAAAAACGCCTGCACAAAGCGGCCCAATGCCCAACACCCGTGGTGTATGTCAATCGTGTTGGGGGCCAAGATCGCTTGGTTTTTGATGGGCGGTCGTTTGTTTATGACAACGGCACGCATGTGGTTTTGCCCTTGGCCCAAGAGGCAGGCTGCACCATCGCCCTGTCCCCCGCACCCCCCACAAAAACGGTTAAGGCAATCTCAGAGGAAGAAGAAGTTTACACCATCCTGAAACGGGGCCTGAGGGATTATGTGGATGCGGTCAAACCGCGAAAGGTTCTGTTGGGATTATCGGGGGGGATGGATTCGGCCCTAACGGCGGCCATTGCCGTGGATGCGTTGGGGGCTGATCGTGTTTACGGGGTTATGATCCCGTCGGTTTATACGTCCCAAGCCAGTTTGGACGATGCGGCTTTTGTGGCGA
Organism: Alphaproteobacteria bacterium; assembly: GCA_044371315.1. Taxonomy (GTDB): domain Bacteria; phylum Pseudomonadota; class Alphaproteobacteria; order JAJTHO01; family CANGYM01; genus CANGYM01. Next base: position 22,412 of record JBILTX010000005.1, read on the forward strand.
GAGCCTTGAATATAGATTTGCTCAACCTTCCTCTGTCTTCCGCCATGGCGTCTCTGGAAAATGGGCTGAATCATCCCACGGGCATAACCCATGAAAATCTTCAGGCGCGTTTGCGGGGGTTGATCCTGATGGCCCATGCCAACCGAAACAATGATTTGCTGCTGAACACATCAAATAAATCGGAATCGGCCATGGGGTATGCAACCCTGTACGGGGATATGTGCGGGGGATTTGCCGTTTTGCAGGATGTGTATAAAACAATGGTGTATCGCCTGTCGCATTGGCGCAATACACAAAGCATTGTGTTTAATGCATCAACTTTGACCAAAGAGCCAACGGCTGAGCTGCGCCCTGATCAAAAAGATACGGATAGCTTGCCACCCTATGATCGCTTGGATCATCTGTTGCAGCATTTTATTGAGGGGTACGGTAGCCCTGAGGAGGCGATCACCCAAGGATTTTCTGAGGCAGAAGCCCAAAAGGTCTTCCGCGCCCTGCACGGCGCAGAATACAAACGACGCCAAGCCCCCTTGGGGATTAAGATTACACCCCGCGCCTTTGGTCCGGATTGGCGTTTTCCTGTGATGCGGGGAATGCTGCCGTTTTAAAAAAGGCCTCGCTTGGGTTTAAAAATCCCATCATCATCACAAACACCGTAACCCAGCAATCCGGATACGCCGTAAACCAGAACAGGTCCCTTGAGGCAGGCAAAGGCGCGATCCTGTAAAGCCCGCCCGTGGCGAAAATGAACCTCTTGATCCACAGAAAGCTGGATACGCGGAAAATCGGCCAGCAGGCTATCCATAGGTTGTAGTGGCATGGCAGAATAAAGGTCTTCGGGCTTTGTCAGATGGGTTTCATCAACGGCCCCATCGGCGGTGCGCCTTAGGGTTAGGGCATGACCTACGGTCCCCAAAGCTGCGGCCATATCCCGCACCAGACTGCGGATATAGGTTCCTGTCTCACAGGTCACCATCAATGTTGCGCTATCGTTTGTTGTGTTTTGAAGATCAATGCCGTGGATCATCACAGAGCGTGCGGGTATGGAAAAATCAGAATCCCCCTGACGCATCCGTTGATAGGCCCGCACCCCATCAACATGAACAGCAGAATACAGGGGGGGGATTTGCGATTGAACGCCCAAAAAATCAGGGATAATCTTTAGGATATCATCCCGTGTCATATTATGGGGCATGGTTCGCGTGATTTGCCCCAAACGATCCAAGGTATCCGTTTCCACGCCCCAACGGACGGTCACGACATAGGTTTTGGTGCGTTTTTCAATGAGTGGCATCAGCTTTGTGGCTTCCCCCACCGCCAAAATCAGCACACCGCTGGCAAAGGGATCCAGTGTGCCCAAATGACCGATTTTTTTATAACCTGTTTTTCTTTTGACAAGTGATCCCAGCGCAGTAGAACTGATCCCATCAGGTTTATCCATCCATAACCATCCGGAAGCATCATGCGTTTTCATCGAATTGTCTTTGTTGGGTTGTTGGGTGTTTTGTTGCTTTTGGCTGTGGTGTTGGTGCAAAAAACGATGCACCCTGCCATAGAGCTCACGGGGATGCAACCCGTGAAAGCTGAGGATTATCAGGATTTGATCAAAGCCGTTGGCCCCCTTCCAGACAATCCGCCAACGTTGGTTCATTTTTTTTCCAGCTGGTGCAGCACCTGTATTGTGGATCATGCGATGATTTCCGGCCTTTCAGGGGATTTTCATCTGGTGGGGATTGTCACCATGGACAAAAAGCCTGTGGTTGAGGCTTGGCTGAAAAAACATGGCAACCCCTATCAAAACATCCTGTGGGATGAATCAGGCACGCTGGCGGTATCCAGTGGGATTCGGGGATTGCCTGAAAGCTTTTTGATTCATAAGGGCCGCGTTTGGCATCATCGGGGCACGTTAACCTCTTTAAAGCCCTCTCAAGCGAAGCCTTAATTGGGGTCTGTGCCCTTGGATCCCAAAACATCCCCCAGATGTTCACAGGGCAAATAGGTTGCCCCTTCTAGGTTTTCCATGTCTTGTTTGGGGGCGAGGATGCGGGTGAAGCCCAGACGTGTGGCCTCGCGCATGCGGGTATAGGCATGGGGAACGGAACGCAGGGTGCCACTCAGGCTGACTTCGCCAAAAACCACGGTCCCTTTGGGCACCAACGTATCCCGCAGGGATGACAACAGGGCCACACAGACGGCAAAATCTGCGGCAGGCTCTTGAATTTTCAATCCCCCCGCCACATTCATAAAAATATCTTTGTTGGACAGGGAGCATTTTAAACGCTTTTCCAACACCGCCACCAACATATGAAGCCGGTTTAAATCCCACCCCACCACAGTTCGGCGGGGAATGGCCAGCGGGGTGGGGCATACCAAAACCTCAATATCCACCAGCAGGGGGCGGGCCCCCTCCATACTCGCCGTCACCACATGGCCTGGGCAGGGTGGCTGATCGGTGGATAAAAACAAAGATGACGGATTGGTGACCTCTGACAGCCCCGAAGATGTCATGGTAAACACCCCGATTTCATCAGTGGCCCCATAGCGGTTTTTACTGGCACGCAGCAGGCGGACATGGTGGCGGCGGTCCCCCTCGAACGTCAAAACAGTGTCCACCAGATGTTCTAACACTTTGGGGCCGGCCAGTGTGCCCTCTTTGGTGATATGCCCCACAATAAAAAAAGAAATGCCCCGTTTTTTGGCCAAATTGGCGAGCATATGGGTGCTGTATCGCACTTGACTAACCGTGCCTGGGGCGGATTCGATGTTTTGGGCGTGCAGGGTTTGAATGGAATCGATCACCACAATTTTGGGGGCTGTGGGTTTATCCAGCAGGGCTAAGATATCTTCTAAATGCACGGTATGCGCGGCCATGACTTGATCATGGGGTGCATGAAGCCGAGCCGCCCGCTGGGCAATCTGATCCAACGATTCTTCCCCCGTAAAATAGGCAACCTCGTGATGTTGGGACAGGTTGATCATGGCCTGCAGCAGCAGGGTGGATTTGCCGATACCAGGTTCCCCACCAATTAAAATCACCGAGCCCACTGTCAGGCCCCCGCCCAACACCCGATCCAATTCCCCAATATCCGTGGATATGCGTTGGACAAAGGCTGTTTCTTGTCTTTGCAGGGGCTCTAGGGCCAAACCTGATTTTTGGGTGGTTTTTCCTGCGGGCGATAGGGCCACGGTGGGCAATTCTTCGGTTAGGGTGTTCCATGCCCCGCACCCCTCGCACTGACCCTGCCAGCGGGGATAGGTGGCCCCGCAGGCCTGACATTGATAATGAATTTTGGGTTTGGCCATTTGGTTTTCTATGGATTACAGGGTGGAGCGACGCAAAGAACGGGATATGTCCACATCCCCCAAAAACGCCCGAAACAGCGCCATGGAAAACGCATCACTTTCCGGTTCCCATTCAGGGTGCCATTGAATCCCCACGGCAAAGCGGGGGGCAGTGGTGACGCGAACGGCTTCAATAACCCCATCGGGGGCGAGGGCCTCAACCGTTAAGTCACGGCCCAAGGTTTTAATGGCCTGCGTATGCAAAGAATTCACCCGAATCTGTGTTCCTACCGGACTCAGCCCTGCCAGAAAGCCATCAGGCGTTAAAAACACATCGTGTTTTTTGGCAAAGCGGGCCGCATCGTCGCTGGCCAGCCCCTGATCCAAGTGATCGAGGGTTTGCGGCACCTGTTTTAAATTTTGGTGCAACGTGCCCCCTAACGCCACGTTCATTTCCTGAATCCCCCGACAAATCCCCAGCAAAGGCACCCCCTGACCCAAGGCGGCTGTAATCAGAGAAAGGGTTGTCTGATCGCGGCGGGCATCATAACAGGCCTCTGGCAGGGCGATATCCTCCCCATAATGGGCGGGATCCACCATGGACAGGCTGCCCGTCATAATCAGCCCATCCAAATGGGGCAAAACCTGAAGCGCACTGGCCCCGATGGAGGGAATCAGCAGCGGCGTTGCCCCCAAAACATCGGCCACCACGCGGATAAAACGCTCCCCCACCCCATGAAAATGGAGTTTATCCACGTTTTTCACACAACAAGACAGGCCAATAACAGGTTGCATAAACCCACTATAATCCATAAGGTTTGGGAAAATCCATCCCACAATATAATCCGATGAACGTCAGCCTTCTTTCCAACCTGATTGCCGCCTCTCTTGTCGGTTTGGCCTTTGTTTTGCCCGAACCTTGGCACGCCTTAGTTCGGAATACCGGTCTATACGCCCTGTCCGGAGGGTTAACCAACTGGCTGGCCGTGTATATGTTGTTTGAACGTGTTCCGCTCATGTACGGATCTGGCGTCATTTTAAATCGCTTTGAATCCTTTAAAACCACCCTGCACGATATGATGATGCGGGAGTTTTTTCAGGATGACCATGTTCAGTCTTTTTTAAAAAGCAAAACGCAAAATCTGTCTCTGGATAAAGATAAAATTTTTGATCATTTGGCGGATGCCATCGCGGATTCGTCCTTTGGCAGTATGCTTTCCCTGATGGGGGGGAAGAAGGCTCTGGAACCCCTGCGGGAGCCCGTTAAAGAAAAAATTCAAGCCATTGTTCAGGATTTGATGAAGACACAAACAGACCCTGAGGGCTCGGAAAACATTCGCTCTCTTATCAGTCAATTGATCAACGATCGTTTAAATCAGCTAACGCCGGTCATGGTCAAAGATCTGGTCCACCGGATGATCCACGAACATTTGGGTTGGCTGGTGATCTGGGGCGCGGTGACGGGGGGGATGATGGGGATTATGGCTTATTTTGCAGGCTTTTAGGGGATGTTATGGGCTTTTTAGTTTCTGTTGGCCTGCTCTAAGAATCCTGCTACAAACAAACACATCACTTGTTTTATGAAGGATTTTCACATGCTTCCTGTATCGTTTGCCCTGAGTGCCCCTGATGCCGCCGCCTCTGTTGTGGTTTTTTATGACGAGGATAAAACCCTTGTGGCGGACAAGCTGCTAGACAGTGCCGCCCAAGCGCTTGTTTTGGGCCTGTTGCAAAAAGAGGATTTTAAGGGAAGTGTTGGAAAAACAGCCGGTTATAAAATCGCCCTGAACGATAAAATCATCACTGTGGTTGTTGCCGGTATCGGAAAGACCAGCGAGATTACCCCGCTCGCCTTGCAAAAAATCGGCGCCAGTATCATCACGGCCTTGCACGGCGGTCAGGAGACTACGGCGGTTGTGGCCTCTTTAGGGGCTGGTGGATCCATAGAATACGCGGCCAACGATATGGCGGCAGGGGCTTTGCTGAAAGGGTATCGTTTCGATAAATACATCACCAAAGAGCGCCCCGATGTGAAAAAGCCCAAACTGTCGTCCTTGGTTTTTCTGGTGAGTGATAAGAAGGCCGCCGAGGTTTGTTTTGAAAAAACATCCGCCTTTGTGCGGGCGGTTTATTTGGCGCGGACCCTACAAAATGAGCCCTCTAATGTTTTAAATCCTGAAACCTACGCCGAAAAAATCAAAGAGGTTTTTACAAAACTGCCCGTATCGGTAAAGGTTTTGGGTGAAAAGGATATGAAAAAGCTGGGCATGGGGGCGTTGCTGGGTGTTGGTCAGGGCAGCGCGGTGGAATCTCAGTTGGTGGTGATGGAGTATCGCGGCTCTAAAACCAACGATGCCCCCATTGCCTTGGTTGGAAAAGGGGTGACCTTTGACACGGGGGGGATTTCCATTAAGCCCGCTGCCAATATGGAAGATATGAAATGGGACATGGGTGGCTCGGCTGTTGTGGTGGCCACCCTTCAGATGTTGGCCGAGCAAAAATCCCCCTTTCACGTGGTTGGGGTTGTGGGGTTGGTGGAAAATATGCCCTCTGGCACCGCTCAACGTCCAGGAGATATTGTCACGTCCATGTCAGGACAAACGATTGAGGTCCTAAATACCGATGCCGAAGGCCGTTTGGTATTGAGTGATGCGCTGTGGTATGCCCAAGAAACCTTTAAGCCCAAAACCGTCATTGATTTTGCGACATTAACGGGCGCTATTGTTGTGGCTTTGGGGGATTTGACAGCCGGTTTGTTCAGCAATAACGACAAGTTGGCAGAGGCTTTGTTTTCAGCCTCCAAAGATGCCAACGAACCCATTTGGCGTTTTCCCCTGAACGAAGAGTACAACAAAGACATGAACAGCCCCATTGCCGATATGCGCAACATCGGATCAGGGCGCGGCGCCGGCAGCATTACCGCGGCCCAGTTTCTTCAGCGCTTTATTCAAAAAGATGTCGCATGGGCGCACATTGATATCGCCGGTGTCACGGCATCCAAAAACGGGAAAGAGTTGGCCCCCAAAGGAGCCACGGGATTTGGGGTGCATTTGATGGAGCGGTTTTTTGCTGTATATGCCCAGTCCTGATTGGGTTCTTTTATAATGTACGATCTTGGTCTTTTTCGGGCATATGATGTTCGCGGGATTGTGGGGGATACCCTGACCCCCGCTTTCGCCCGTCATTTTGGGTTGGCTTATGCCCAGATGCTGAGAGATAAGGGCCTTTCCTCTATGGTGGTAGGTTATGATGGTCGGTTGCATTCCCCGATGTTGGCGGAGGCCTTGCGCCAAGGTCTCTCTGAGGGAGGGGTAGAGGTTCTTGATATTGGCGTTGGCCCTACGCCCATGACATACTTTGCCACACAACACACCCATGCCTCTTCAGGGATTATGGTGACGGGGTCCCATAATCCTCCCGAATATAACGGCTTTAAATGTGTCGTGGATGGTCAGCCTTTTTACGGAGACGACCTTTGTGCCCTGCATCCCATGATGATAACGGCTGCGCCTGCCCCTCACAAAGGGACGATTACCCCTGTTTCCCTTCAGCAGGACTATGTTAAGGCGTTGCTCAAGGCCACACACCTGAGTGATTTTCCCGATGCCCTGACCTGTGTGTGGGATCCTGGAAACGGGGCCGCGGGTGATGTGATTCGGGAATTGATCAAACACTTGCCAGGCAAACATAGTGTGATCAATGGTCATATTGATGGAACCTTTCCCGCCCATCATCCGGATCCCAGTGAGCCCAAGACTATGGTGCAGCTGCAACAGGCTGTTTTGCATCATGGTGCAGATATCGGGCTGGCCTTTGATGGGGATGCCGATCGTTTGGGGGTTGTGGATGGACAGGGAAAGATTTTGAGCATTGATGTCCTGTTAACCTTACTCGCGCGGCGCGTTTTGAAAGATTATTCTGGGGCGACTCTGTTGGGGGATGTCAAAACATCCCGCATGTTTTTTGATGATATTCAAAACCATGGGGGCCATTCCATCATTTGGATGGTGGGCCATGCCCATATGAAGGCCAAAATGAAAACCTCTGGGGCTCTTTTTGCAGGGGAGGGCAGTGGTCATATCTTTTTTGCGGATCGTTATGGGGGGTATGATGATGCCTTGTATGCGGCTCTTCGGACATTAGAGATTCTGGCGCAGGGTCCCTTTTCTGCCCAAATTGCAGATTTACCACGATCCTTTGCGTCCCCCGAAGTGCGGATTTTTTGCGCCGATGATCAAAAATTTTCAATCATAGAGACCTTGCGCCAGCGTATCGAAGCCTCCGGCGCTCCGCATTTGGCCATTGATGGTATCCGCGTGGAAACCCCCGAAGGCTGGTGGTTGGTCCGCGCCAGCAACACCCAGCCTGCTCTGAGTGTGCGGTGTGAATCCCTAACCCCCTCGGGTTTTCCTGTTTTGGTTGCGGATTTGATTGCACAATTAAAGGCCCTTGGGCTTGGGGCTAAGGAAGAGGATTTTGCTCTTTCTGCTTGAGTCAAAAGTTTTTTTGAAATTCGTCTTTTTTAACCTTTGTCCCACACATCCCTGTTAAAAAAAATCCCACAAAGGGATTTACGATAGAGAAAAATATGTTTAAATTAGACATGATCCTCTGATGGGGCTGGCATGCCCTAACGAGGTTTTCTTTCAGGAATAACGGGATTCATTGTGACACGTTCTGATCGTTTTTTGCGGTTTATTGATCGTGTTCCCTCTTTTGGATTTTTCCCCCAATTTTCTTTTTCTTATCCTGCACAAATGCAGGGTGGTTTTCTTTCTTCTTCACGTTTCATGCGGCTTTCGGCCGCGTTAAAAAGGACTAATTGTAATGACCCAAATCATGTTGATCGACGCGGAACATCCCGAGGAATTGCGCGTGGCCGTCCTGGAAAACGGGACACTCTCAGAGTTTGATTATGAATCAACGCTGAAAAAACAAAACAAAGGCAACATCTATTTGGCCAAAGTCACACGGGTGGAGCCGTCTTTGCAGGCCGCTTTTGTGGAATATGGGCAAAATCGCCAAGGGTTTTTGTCGTTTTCTGAAATTCACCCCGATTATTTCCGCATACCCATTGCAGATCGGAAGCATTTGATCGAGCAGGAGTCTTCGCCGGCCCTTGAAGATGGGGATGACCATGAAGATGTCCAAGCGATAGGCAATGCGGATGATCAAGATACCACAGCGGATGATGGGGTTTCGTTTGATGCTGAGGGTGATTTTCAACCCATAGCTTTGGATGATGAGGAGTCTTCTGAAGCGATTCCTATGGATCTGGGCGTTTCTGAAAAAAATTCAGCGGCCTCGGACACAGAAGAGGATGAGTGGAAACGTCATCGCCGGTTAAAGCGTCAATATACGATCCAAGAAGTCATTAAGAAAAATCAGATTTTGCTGGTGCAGGTTGTCAAGGAAGAACGGGGCAACAAGGGCGCGGCCTTAACGACCTATTTGTCTTTGGCGGGGCGGTACTGTGTTTTAATGCCCAATTCTGGCAGTGGCGGCGGGATTTCCCGAAAAATCGGCAGCCATGAAGACCGCAAACGGATTCGCGGTATTTTGGATGAGTTGGAGGTTCCAGAGTCCATCTCTGTGATCGTGCGGACCGCGGGTATGGGGCGCACCAAAACAGAGATCAAGCGCGATTATGATTATCTGCTGCGGGTTTGGGGCCAAATTCGAGAGGATACCCTCAGCGCCGTAGCCCCGTCATTGATCTATGAAGAGGGCCAGCTGATTCGCCGCGCCATTCGGGATATTTATGACCGCGAAACCGAGGAAGTCTGGGTTTCTGGGGAAGAGGCCTATAAAGAAGCCAAGGCCTTCATGAAAATGATGATGCCCTCGCATTCCAAGCGGGTGAAACCGTACAAAGATAAAGTCATCCCCCTGTTTCATCGACACCACGTCGAGCCTCAGATCGAGGCTGTCTTTAAGCCCATCACCCAGTTGCCTTCCGGTGGGTATTTGGTCTTTGGACAAACGGAAGCCTTGGTTTCCATCGATGTGAACTCCGGCAGGTCCACGCGAGAGCGCAGCGTTGAGGATATGGCCCTAAGCACCAACCTAGAGGCCGCCGAAGAGATCGCCCGTCAGCTTCGCCTGCGGGATTTGGCGGGCTTGGTTGTGGTTGACTTTATTGATATGGAGGACAATCGCAAAAATGCCGCTGTGGAGCGACGGTTGAAAGATTTGCTGCGCAAAGATCGGGCCCGCATTCAAGTTGGCCGCATCAGCCAGTTTGGCCTTTTGGAAATGTCCCGCCAGCGTCTGCGTCCCTCTATTGAGGAAATCAGCAGTCATTCCTGCCCCCATTGTCAGGGCAGTGGCCGTTTGCGTTCGGTGGAATCTCTTGCTTTGGCCCTTTTGCGGGCTGTGGAGTATGAGGGGTTGAAACAAAATGCGTTCTTGCTCAGGCTGGTGGTGCCGCATGGTTTGGCGGTTCATCTGTTTAACGAAAAGCGTTCGGAAATCACAGATATTGAGCGTCTGTATGCCATCCGCATCCGCATTGAAGAAAGCACGGATATTCCGGATAATGGATACCAGATTGATGTTCTTGAGAAAAAAGCCGAGGGCCATCATTTGCCGGAAAATCTGGAGGTTCTGCAGGCCTTTCAACAAGAATTAAGCGAGCGTCAAAAGAAAAAATCATCGAATCGTCGGGGTTCTGATCGATACAAAGCCGAAGATGGCGAGCGGGAAAAAGGTCGTGATCGTGACAGAGACAGAGGCGGCAGGGATCGAGACCGTCGACGTGATCGCAATCCTGCTGTTGCGGTTGAAGGGGAAGAAGCTCAGGACGCAACCACCCAAGACACAGAGGCGGGTGAGGGCACTTTCACCGGCCGTCGCCGCCGCAATCGGGGGAATCGTCGTGGGCGTGGGCAGGACCGTGCCCAGCAATCTAGGGGTTCTTTTTCAGAAAAACCGGATACTCAAGGGGAATCTCAGGCCAGTTCTGATGGGGAATCTGATGGTCAGGAAACCTTTGCGTCCCCAAAACAATCCTCGGAAGAGGGGGCTGGACCTCGTGACGAAAACAAACGTCGTCGTCGCAATCGGTACCGCAACCGGCGTCGTGGTCGGAATTTTGGTGAGGGATCTCCTGCAGAGGGGGCATCGTCTTCCCCTGCGCAGCCAGCACCAGAACCAACGGTGTCTTCGTCTTCAGATGAAAATAAATCCAAAGAAAAGAAAGAAAAACCGTCGTGGTGGGAGAAAATTGTGGGGGCTGAGTAAGGTCTGCTTGTTTTTTGGCCCCCCAAAAACCATGGCGTCCCTTGTGATTTGATTAAAGGTGTTTTTTTGTTATGGCGTTATCAATTTTGATTTTAAATGGCCCTAATTTGAATCAGTTGGGCCGTCGAGAAGTGTCTGTGTATGGCGAGGCCACATATCAAGATTTGGTTGAGCTGTGTCAAAAAACCGGTCATGCCCTAGGGTTATCCATTCAGATTCAGCAATACAATCACGAAGGGGATGTGATTGATGCCATTCATGCCGCGGTGGGGGAAACGGACGGACTGATTATCAATGCGGGGGCTTTAACCCATACCTCGTTGGCTTTGCACGATGCCCTTCGCCTTTATCCTCATCCCGTTTTAGAGGTCCATATCAGCAATATATTTGCCCGAGAGCCTGTACGCCACCATTCCTATGTCGCTCCTTTGGCCAAAGGAATCCTTTGCGGTTTTGGGATAAATGGGTATAAGTATGCTTTGACGCATTTAGCTGAGCTTTTGAACTCTCATGACGAAAACTCCCTTAACTAAGGCGAATGTTCTCGATAAAGCCTTGGTCAAAGATTTGGCCGATTTGTTAAACGAGACCTCGCTGACAGAAATTGAATTGTCCGATGGTACGTTTAAAATCCGTGTGGCGCGACATGGTGTCCCTGCGGCCCACACCGTTTATGCCCCAATGCCGGTGGAAAGCACGGCTCCGGTCTCTTCAGGTCCATCCGCTTTGCCTTCAGCGCTTCCCCAAGATTCCGTGAAATCCCCTATGGTGGGCAATGTTTATCTTTCCCCTCGTCCTGGGGCAGAGCCCTTTGTGAAGGTGGGTGATACCGTTGAAAAAGGCCAAACCCTTTTGATTATCGAGGCTATGAAGGTGATGAATCCCATTCCCTCCCCTGTTCGCGGTGTGGTGAAGGCTATTTTTGTTCAAGATAGCCAGCCTGTGGAATACAATGAACCTTTGATTCACGTGGCTTAGGGCTTTGATCATGAGTGCTTTTCTGTTTACCAGCGAGTCTGTTTCCGAAGGTCATCCCGATAAAATTTGTGACCAAATTTCCGATGCCTTGGTGGATGCGTATTTATCCCGTGATCCCCATGCCCGCTGCGCTATTGAAACGGCCGCCACAACCAACCGTGTTGTTTTGCTGGGGGAAGTTCGGGGTCCCGATGATATGACCCCCGATGTGATCGAGGACGTGGTGCGTCAAACCGTGCGCCGTATTGGATACGAACAACGTGGATTTCATTGGAAAAATCTGGTGGTGCAAAATTATTTGCACGAACAATCGGCGGATATTGCCGTTGGTGTGGATGAAACATCCCAAAAGGCAGAGGGTGCAGGGGATCAGGGCATCATGTTTGGGTATGCCTGCGATGAAACGCCGGATTTCATGCCTGCCCCGATTTATTATGCCCACAGAATTTTGCGCCTGATGACCGAGGCCCGCCATTTGGGTGAGATCAAAGGTCTAGGCCCTGATGCCAAAAGCCAGCTGACATTTTTGTATGAAAACGAGCGCCCTGTGCGTGTCACCTCCGTGGTGGTATCCACCCAACATACTGAAGCCATGGAGGTTTCCGATGTTCATGACATCGTCCGTCATTATGTGGCCAAAGCGTTGCCGCCGGAATTTTTGACCCCCGAGACTCAGTATTACATCAATCCCACGGGGCGCTTTGTCATCGGTGGGCCCGATGGGGATGCGGGATTAACGGGGCGCAAAATTATTGTTGATACCTATGGTGGGGCGGCCCCCCATGGGGGCGGCGCTTTTTCAGGGAAGGATCCCACAAAGGTGGATCGTTCCGCTGCCTACGCCGCGCGGTATCTGGCCAAAAATTTGGTGGCCGCAGGGGTGGCCAAACGCTGCACGTTGCAGCTTTCTTATGCCATCGGGGTGTCTGAGCCATTGTCTCTGTATCTGAATTTCCATGATACAACAACCTTGCCCGAAGAGGTTGTGGCTGAAAAATTGCGTAGTTTTATTGACCTAACCCCCAAAGGCATTCGCCAGCATTTGCAGTTGAACCGGCCCATTTATCAAGAAACAGCCGCCTATGGCCATTTTGGCCGTCAGCCCACGGACGAGGGCCATTTCCCATGGGAAAAGCTGGATTTGATCGAAAAAATCCAAAAAGCGTTTCTGTAAGCCTGTTTTTCAAAAGGCCTGTGTGGGCCAGTGGAATTGACCTGCCGGAGTGGGATCACCCATGGCGCACTGGATCATGAAGCGGGCTACGTGGTCGCTGGAAAATATGGTGTGGATTTTTTCCCATCCTTGGCGTGCCACCCGTACCCGTTCATCGTCATTGTGGGCATAAAAACGAATTTTTTCATGCAATTCGTTGGTGTTGCCAAAAAAGGCAATTTCGTTGTCTGAAAAGATCTCCCCAAATCCAGTATCGCGATGGACAAATGTTAAGAGGCCATTGCCCATATACTGGGCCATGCGGTCCGAAGAATAAAGGTAAACGTTGTTTTCGCGGCTATAATTCAGGCCCATTTTTACCGTGGCCAGCTTGGCGTAATAGGCAGGGCCAAAAATATGGGGATTGCCAAACATCCCCCCAAAATAACACGACACGCCAGGACAGGCATCCAAAATGCCCTGCGCCACGGCAGGGCGGGGATCGTTGGCATAAACGCCCCCAATGGCATAAAAAAGGTCATGGGTATATGCGGGGCAAGCAAAAGCCTGTTGGTTTTCCATAGCCGCATCCACAGGGTTGGGGATGTGGGCAATTTTGGCCCGTTTGCCGGAAAATTGAGATAAAGCCTCTCCAGCCGTGGTTAAAAAGATCCAATCGACGCTGTCCGTGCGATTGTGAATATCTTTGACATTTTGAACGTGCATCAGGGGATCCACGTTCCGATAAATGATTTTGGTGTGGGGCAGGCTGCGGCGGATTTGATCCAGCGTGACATTCCAGATCATTTCACAGTGGCCCAGAAGGATTACATCAGGCTGGAATTCCTGGGCTGCCCTTAAAAACCGCAGGTTCATGGGGGCAATGCCAACCTGTCGCCCGCCAAACCATGTAGCGCGTCGGGCCACAGTGCGATCATCAAACAGCATCACCGCATGTCCCAACCGGATCATGGCATGATACAGCTTTTGCATAATGCCGTAATGCATGGTGTATTTAAAATGTCCCGCGACCAGAATACGCATCTTATGTTCCTTGATAAAAAGCAACGGGTCGAAACGACAACCGATGATGGGGGGTCAGGCCGGCGGTTTTCAGGCCCTTGAGATGGGCAGCCGTTCCATAGCCCGCATTGTTTTCCCAACAAAACTCAGGGTAGCGTGCCGATAGGCGGATCATCAGACGATCACGCAGCGCTTTGGCATAAATAGAGGCGGCGGCAATGGAAAAACTTAAATGATCCCCTTTGACCACGGCGCTGGCAGGGAAGGGGAGAGCGGGGCAATGGTTTCCATCCACCAAAATATGATCAAAATCTCCATGACGTCGGGCCAATGAGGTCATAGCCCGTTGCATGGCCAGCAAACTGGCCCGCAAAATGTTAATGCCATCAATGGTGTTTCGGGATGCGGCCCCCCACGCCACAGAGCTATAGGGGGTGATGGCCCGCATGGCTCGCAATCGTTGGTCTGAAGAGAGGGTTTTGGAATCCCTAATCAGCGATAAAACGTCCCTAGGCACATCATAGGTATGAAACACCACGGCCGCCGCCACAACAGGGCCGGCGAGGGGGCCACGACCGACTTCGTCAATACCTGCCACTATCCCTTTGTGGACTTGTTCTAAATCAAAGGTGGGCATTAGGACTCTCTGAGGGTGCCATAGTGCCATGACCTATACCCCAGCGTCCACCGCGGACATAGCCCTGCAAGAGTTCGGGCAGCATGGGCAGCATGGACGTGGGCAAGATATTTAAATCTTCAAAGGTTTTGGTATCCGCAGGCACTATGTTATCACTTTTGAGCAAAATCACCTGATCCGCCGTTAACATGGGTTTGGGTAAGTGTTGAAAAATCCATCCTAAGAGAGAGGCCATAAAGAAGGGAACGGGTATAAACGCAACCTCATGTCCCGTGGTTTTCACAATATCCTGCAGAATGTCGCGAAAGGATAGGACATTAGGCCCCCCTAGGGAAAAGACCTGTCCCTCATGACGTTCGCTGGCCATCGCGGCCATCACGGCTTGTGCCACATCACCCACAAAAACAGGTTGAAATCGGGTTTTGCCACCACCAATCAGGGGTAAAAAGGGAAGAAGAGAGGCCATGCTGGCAAACTTCCCCAAAAATCCATCACCCGGCCCGAAAATAACGCTGGGGCGCAGGATGCTGGCGCGGGGAAAGATGGACAAAACGGCCTGTTCCCCGCGTGCCTTGGACGATGCATAAGTGCTTTTTGAGGAAGGCGACACGCCCAAGGCGGAGATATGCACCAGATGCTCCACCCCCAAATGACCGCAAGCGGTGGCCAAGGTTTTTGGCCATTGAACGTGCAAAGCCTCAAACAGGCGTTTTGGGTACAGAATACCCACCGTATTGATCACGCCATCAACGCCCGTCAAAAGATTAGCAAGGTCTTTTTCTGAGGAACGAAAAGGATTAAAGGCATAAGGCGTCACTTGTCCCACATGGCCTGAAACTTTGAGAGAGGCGGCTTTTTCCAAAGATCGTGTGGGGACAATAACCCTGTGCCCCGCAGCGCACAGATGATGCACGATAGAGCGGCCCACAAACCCAGTGCCACCAAAAACAACAAAGGTTCCCATGCCCTTAATCCCCCCGCAAAAGATCGTTCAAGGATGTTTTGGAGCGTGTTTTTTCATCCACGCGTTTGACAATCACCGCGCAGTACAAACTTGGTTTTTTGGGATCTGTTGGGGGCAGCGTTCCTGCCACCACCACGGAGTAGGGGGGGACATAGCCTGTAAAAATCTCACCCGTCGCCCGATCCACGATTTTGGTTGAGGCCCCCAAGTAAACCCCCATACCCAAAACCGATCCTGTGCCAACGCGCACGCCCTCGGCCACCTCGGCACGTGCCCCGATAAAGCAGTTATCCTCAATAATGACGGGGGCCGCCTGCAGGGGTTCTAGCACGCCCCCGATACCGGCGCCGCCAGAAATATGGCAGCTTTTCCCGATTTGGGCGCATGAACCCACCGTGGCCCACGTGTCAATCATGGTGCCGCGATCAACATAGGCCCCAATGTTCACAAACGATGGCATCAACACCACGTCCGGCGCAATATAGGCCCCGAATCGTACGGTGCAAGGGGGTACAGCCCGAAACCCCGCATTTTGGAAAGCATCTGTGGACCAGCCAGCAAATTTTGATGGCACTTTGTCATACCATTTAGCATCCCCATACAGGGCATCTTTCACACCACCCCCCAATTCCCGCATGGGATTCAGGCGAAAATACAACAGGACAGCCTTTTTCACCCATTCGTGGACTGTCCAAGAATCCCCTTCTGGGCTGGCCACGCGCAGGCGCCCTTGATCTAGGGCACTTAGAACCTCGTCCACCACAGCGCGGATGGGGCCCGCGGCTGATGGGGTCAGCGTTTCGCGTATGTCCCAAGAGGATTCAATCAGGCTTTGTTGTTCCGTATAAGAAATCATAGCGTTACAGGGGCTTTCTTTTTGCGTTAAAGTTGGGAAATCATTTGATGGTGTTGCTTCAGCCAGTTGGCCAAATCATCGGTCTGATCATCCACAAAAGGGCCATGAGTGTTTTGATCATAACGATAGGGAAGCCCTTCGTCATCGTGTAAAATTAAAACCGTGCTCATGCCGATCTGAGACGCAGTAACTAAGTTTTTGGGAATGTCATCAAACATGATGGCGCGTTTTGGGTCCACATCAAACTGGGACAATAATTTTTCATAGGTTTCGCGGTGGGGCTTGGGGGCAAAGTCGGCCTGAATAATATCAAAGCATCCGGAAAAGCATGAGGCAATGCCCAAGCGATCCAAAACACGGCTGGCATGGTGGTTTGATGCGTTGGTGAAAACAATTTTTGTTCCCTCAAGGGCATTTAAGGCGGATTTCAGGTCTTCTTGGGGATTCAACCACGTGTAATCCACGTGATCATGGATATAGTCCAAAAAATGGTGGGGGTTGACGTCATGTTTTTTCATCAGGCCATACAGGGTTGTGCCGTGATCTTCGAAGTATTTTTTTTGCAGGGCTTGGGCCTCTTCAAAAGGCAAATCAAAATGTTTTTGCACAAAAGACGTCATATTGGCGTCAATCTGGCTGAACAGCCGAGATGCCGAGGCATAAAGCGTATTATCCAGATCAAAGATATAGGTATCGTGGGAACGTGACTGGGGCACGGGGAAAACGCCTTTTTTAAGAATCCCTTATCTTTTAGCAAACGGCGCGTAGCGTGTCAAAACAAGAGCCCTCTTTAGCGGTGCGCTTCTTTTGAAAAAAGAGGATTTTTTTTATCGCACTTTTAAAGACGCCAGCCCCACCAAGGCCAAAATAACAGCCACAATCCAGAATCGAATGACGATGGTTGGCTCAGATAATCCATTTTTTTCAAAATGATGGTGTAGGGGGGCCATTTTGAAAATTCTTTTTTTCCGTAATTTATAACTCCCGACTTGCAGGATGACAGAGGCGGCCTCTACAACAAAAACCCCGCCGATGACCAAGAGCAGCAGCTCTTGTTTTGTCATCACAGCCAATGCCCCTAACGCCCCGCCCAGACCCAAAGAGCCTGTATCCCCCATAAATACAGAGGCAGGGGGTGCGTTAAACCATAAAAAGCCAAGACAAGATCCGATCAATGCGGCGCAGAACACCGACAATTCTCCTGTGCCCACAATGGGCTTGATATACAAATAATCGGCAAAGATGGCATGACCCGTCAAATATGCGATAATGCCATAACATCCAACCGCCACCATGATGGGCACTGTGGCCAAACCATCCAATCCATCGGTTAAATTCACGGCGTTGGATGATCCCACCAGAACAATCACCGCAAAGGGCACAAAAAACCAGCCTAGATCCCAAAGAACATCTTTAAAAAAGGGAAGGCTGAGGGTTGAAAATGTCATGGGGTCGGTAAACAAATAAAGAATGGCCAAAGCCGTTGCTGCAAGTGTGGATTGCCAAAAAAGCTTTCCTTTACCGCTGAGGCCCTTGGAGCTTCG
Source organism: Alphaproteobacteria bacterium (assembly GCA_044371315.1). Lineage (GTDB taxonomy): Bacteria > Pseudomonadota > Alphaproteobacteria > JAJTHO01 > CANGYM01 > CANGYM01. The sequence goes on from JBILTX010000005.1 coordinate 40,091, forward strand.
GTAGCGCAGTTTTAAAAAATCATCGTAAAACCCAACAGCCCCGTATCCCAAAGTAACCAAAAGGATGCTGAGGATATAAACATTGCCCCAATCCGCCCACAAAAGCGTGGAAACGGTCAAGGTCAACAAAATCATCATTCCCCCCATGGTGGGGGTGGATTGTTTGGTGAGGAGATGGCCTTCGGGGCCATCGCTGCGGATGGGCTGTCCATGCTTTTGCTGCTGTTTCAGCCACGCAATAAAGGGCTTGCCTAGGGCCATGGTTAGGGCCAATGCGGTAATCAATGCCCAAATGCTGCGAAACGAAATATAACGCAGAACATTCAAACCCGATATGTCCTGTCCAAATGTCGTATAAAGCCAGTGAAACATCGGGTTGGTCCTTTAAAACAAAATTGTTTTTGTTATGGGGGTACTGTTGCGGTTTTTGTTAGAATTTGTCAACATGCAAGCCCTTTATAAAAACCTGATTCCATAGGTCCCTGCGGCATGTTTTCTTACGCTGTGGCGCCCATGATGGGGTATACCCATCGTTGGGCGCGGATTTTTTATCGGATGCTGTCCCAGCATGTTCAGCTTTATACGGAAATGGTGGTGGATCAGGCCGTGATTCATGGTTGTGACGTGACTGTCTGGCCCCAAGAGGGCCCTGTCATTTTGCAGTTGGGGGGCAGTGATCCGGATACCATGGCCCGCGCGGTGGCGGTGGCGGAGCATCATGCCTATAGCGCCTATAATATCAACGTGGGGTGTCCCAGTGATCGCGTCAAACAGGGATCCTTTGGGGCCTGCCTGATGAAAGACCCCCCCCGCGTTGCCGCCATGATTCGCGCCATGCGACAGGAAACCCATCGCCCTGTTGAGGTGAAAACCCGCCTAGGCGTCGATGATCAGGATAGCGACGATCATCTGTATGGTTTTTTAGAAAGCTGCCTGAATGCCGGATGCGGAAGGATTATTTTGCATGCCCGAAAAGCGTGGCTGTCGGGCCTGAGCCCTGCCCAAAATCGCAGCATCCCCCCCCTGCAATACGACCGCGTTCTGGCGGCTAAGGCAAGATTCCCTGAGGCGGAGATCATGATCAATGGGGGGCTGCGGACCTTTGAAAATCCTTGGCAGGAAACCCTAGATGGGGTCATGTTAGGACGGGCAGTGTGGGATGATCCTGAAGTATTGCTGACGGTGGATCCATTGGTGGCGGGGCAGGGGAACCGTGTGGATCTTTCCGATATCGTTGGCCGCTATATTGCCTTTTGCCAAGGTGTGGGGGCGCGACCCTCTTTATTTTTGCCGCCCTTGATGGGGTTGGGGCGGGGCAGGCCAGGGGCCCGTGCGTGGCGACAATCACTGACGGATCAAATCGCTCAGCGGACGGGGCAGGGGGGCAGAGGAAAACACGACCCCCTGCTGATCCACAGCGTGATGCAATAGGGTTTTATAGGATTCTCTTGGGATTTCAATGGCCCCAAACTGGCGCAGGTGGTCGTTTAAAAATTGGGTATCCAGCAGGGCAAACCCCGAATGATTCAGACGGCATACCAAATCCACAAAGGCCACCTTGCTGGCGTTGGGAATGCGGCTGAACATGCTTTCGCCAAAAAACACCGCCCCGATGTGCAGGCCATACAGGCCCCCCACCAGCTGATCCTCTTGCCAGACCTCGACACTGTGGGCGTGGCCCAAATCATGCAAATCACAAAACAGGCTGTAAATTTCACGGTTAATCCATGTTTCTGGACGTTTCTCTGTGGCCGCCGCGCATCCTTGCATCACGTCGGCAAAGGCCGTATCCACCCGAATGTCCCACGGTTTTTTCAGGATTTTTTTCAGGCTGCGGGGGACATGCAATGCCCGTAGCGGCATAATCCCCCGCATATCGGGGTCCACCCAAAACAGATCCTCGTCCTCTGCCCCCTCCGCCATGGGAAACAGGCCGATGCGATAGGCCTTAATCAGCGTTTCAGGGGTGAGGTCGGGGGGCATGGGGTGGAAAAAGGCTTTTTTAAAGTTTTGGAAGAGGCTTAAAACCCTTTCGGCCACTGACGGGCACTGTGGAAAACGCGGATAATCTCCAGATGTTCTTGATGAACCCGATAGGGAATAATAAAGGGTGTTTTCGGAATCACCCATTCACGCGTTCCCGCGACACGCCCAATGCGACCGGAAAAAGGGTATTCTGCCAAGTGTTCAATATGCTGCATCACATCACGATAGACACGCCGCGCGGCTTGGGGGCTTCGTTCTAGGAGGTAATCAAGGGCGGATTCGATATCGTTTAGGGCCTGGGGTGACCAGATAATGGGTCGTTGCATTAACTGTCGGTTCCGATTTTGTCAGACAACCGGAGCTGCACGGTGGCGTGGGGAATGCCTTGGCCTTGGTTTAGGGACGCAATCCCCTCTTGGATGGCCTGAACCTGCCAAGCGTGGTGCTGCGTATAATCCTGCAAAGCCTGTTCAATCACCCAAGAATGCGACTGATCCAACGTCGCCGCCAAGGCATTGAGAGCCAACTGCACTTGGGGATCAAGGTGTACGGTTAAAACAGTTTTGGACATAAACGATTGCTTCCGTATTCTTCAAGAGTTTACCATTTTTAGGCATAAAAAGCAATGATTTTGGTTGGTTTTGGCCATGTCGCCGACAATAACGACGAAAAGTCCTTGGTGAGATCAGGCCGCACCCTCAGCCATAGCCATCGCTGCTGCCCTCTCTTCCACCATCTCCGCAATATGTTCCACAATATCCCCATCTTTTAAACGGTGGTTTTGCAGGCCCCCGACATAAATCAAATGCGTATTGTTGCCCCCGCCGGTTAGGCCAATGTCCGTCATCATGGCCTCCCCTGGGCCGTTGACCACACAGCCGATCAGGGAAACCGTCATGGGGGTGGTGATGTGGGCTAGGCGTTCTTCCAAAGCCGCCACGGT
>JBILTX010000079.1:0-3702 GCA_044371315.1 Alphaproteobacteria bacterium
TAATCCTAGCTTGCATAGGGCTTGTCTTGAATTTTTGCGTGATGGTTGATGCGTTTTTTTGTTTTTTTTCTGCTGGCTTTCTTTGTTTCTTGCGGTGACACATCGCGGGCGGAGTCCTCTGCCCCGTCCCACGCCTTGGCCCTGCATGGCCAGCCCAAATACGGGGCGGATTTTCAGCATTTTGATTACGTCAATCCCCATGCCCCCGTGGGGGGAAGCTTGAAAATGGCGGCATATGGCACGTTTGATACCCTCAACCCCTTTCTGCTAAAGGGGGTGGCGGCGGCGGAATTGATGGGGAATGTGTTTGAAACGTTGATGGTGCCCTCGCTGGACGAGCCGTTCAGTCGCTATGGACTGATTGCCAAAACTGTTGAAGTTTCAGGCAATACCGTGACCTTTACCCTGAACCCAAAGGCCCGTTTTGCCGATAACAGCCCCATCACGGCGCAGGATGTGGTGTTTTCCTTTGACATGCTGAAACAATACGGCCAGCCGGCCTATCGCAGTTATTACCGCGAGGTTGAAAACGCCGCTGCCCCGTCAAAGGATCGTGTGGTCTTTACCCTGAAAGACGGACACAGCCGAGAATTGCCCCTGATTCTGGGGGATCTGCCGGTGATTTCAAAGGCGTATTATACGGCCCATGATTTTAACAAAACCACCTTGGTTCCCCCGCTGAGTTCCGGCCCGTACCGGATAGAGACGGTTAAGCCCGGGCGCCTTTTGACATTAAAACGTCGCGCTGATTACTGGGGATGGTCTTTGCCGGTGAATCGGGGGATGTACAATTTTGAAACGCTAAGCATTCCCTATTACAGGGACAGCGTTGTGGCGCTGCAGGCGTTTAAGGGGGGGGATCATGATGTGCGTTTGGAAAACATCTCCAAACTTTGGGCCACGGCCTATGATTTTCCGGCGGTTCAGCGGGGGGATGTTGTGGTGCGGCCTGTTGAGGATGGCCGCCCTGCCCCCGTGCAGGGGTTTGTCATGAATCACAGGCACCCCCTGTTTCAGGATCGCCGCGTCAGAGAGGCCCTGAGTCTGGCCTTTGATTTTGAATGGATCAACAAAACCCTGTTTTTTGGGACGTATCGCCGCACGTTCAGTTATTTTGGGCATACGGATTTGTCGGCCACGGGGTTGCCCTCGCCGCAAGAGGTTGCCTTGCTGGCCCCCTTTCGTGACCAACTGCCGCCGGAGGTGTTCACCAAACCCTTTACCCTGCCCGTTTTGGGCACGCCGCAGGCCAGACGGGCCAGTTTGGAAAAGGCCGATGCCCTGCTAAAGCAGGCCGGATGGGTGATCAAAGACGGGGTGCGTGTGCGCTCAACCGATGGGACCCCTTTTCGGTTTGAAATGCTGATGGATGATACGACGTTTGAGCGCGTAGCGGCCCCCTTTGCCCAAAACCTGAAAAAACTGGGCATTGTCATGACCGTGCGCATTGTGGACAGTGCGCAGTATCAAAAGCGGCTGGAGGCCTTTGATTACGACATGACCCCCTTTGTGTACCCCGTCAGTTTGTCCCCCGGGAATGAACAGTATGCGTATTGGGGATCGCGCTTTGCCAACGTTCAGGGGGCCCAGAACATTATGGGGATTCAGGATCCGGTGGTGGATGCCCTGACCCAAGGCCTGCTCAAGGCCACCACGCGGCAGGACCTGCAAACCTATACCCGCGCCCTGGACCGTGTGTTGCTGTGGCAGCATCATCTGATTCACCACTGGCGGCTGGGCCAATACCGCTTGGCGCATCGGGCGTGGTTAAAACATCCTGAAACGTTGCCCCCGTACAGTTTGGGATTGCCAGCGCTGTGGTGGGATGGGGGGGTGGGTGCCCGTCCCGAGGCCCCCTGATGAGAGCTTTTCATGACACCAAACAGAAAAAATGTTCCCAAAGTATACGTTATGCGGATACTTCCCCTTTCATGACGTAATGGCCTAAAGCACGGCATTTGGCGTCGTTTATCCATATTCACCAGATCGTCTGGCCCAAAGCGAGGTGCAAAACGCCCTGTATCTGGTGGCGGTGTATAAAGCGCTGGGCGGGGGCTGGGATTTGGGGGAGAAGGCGGCAGTGGAGCCCAAAGCGGCGGGGAAACGTTGAGGGGGGGGTCCCAGAGAGGCCCTTGGGGAGGGTTTTCTGGGTTGTAAATCAGTGAGTTGCTATGGGACAATCAGTGCTTAGTTCAAAAATTATAATACCTAGGGCGTGTCATCATTTAGGTTCTTGACAGGAAGCTCGGCTTAGAGGAAAAGGTCATCTATCCAAAAATAACAACAAGATAGGATAGATATGCATCGCTATGCTCTTCGGGATGATCAATGGGAAAAGATCAAAGATATGCTTCCTGGCAGCGAGGGCTGGGTAGGCAGGACAGCCAAGGACAACCGATTGTTTGTGGAGGCTGTTTTGTACCGCTATCGGTCTGGGATTCCTTGGCGGGATTTACCTGGGCGTTTTGGGGATTTTCGTGTGATTCATCTGCGTCACACACGGTGGAGTCAAAAGGGCATATGGGAGAAAGTTTTCAAAGCGTTAGCGGAAGATTCTGACAACGAGTACGCTATGATTGATTCAACCATCGTGCGGGCTCATCAAGACAGTGCTGGGGCTAAAAAAAAACACCAGAAGAGACCTGCGAAGACCAAGCCATAGGCCGGAGCAAGGGGGGATTATCAACCAAAATTCATGCGACTTGCGATGCTTTGGGCAACCCCACGGGGTTTCACCTGACCCCTGGTCAAGCCCATGATTTACACGGGGCCGATGCGCTTCTGAACAACCTCAAGGCTACTGGGGCTTTTCTAGCCGACAAAGCCTATGATGCCCTGGAACGCATGATTGCCAAATTGAAAGCCGCCGATTGCCAGGTGGTGATTCCCCCCAAAACCAACCGCACGGAACAACGTCCTTATGATGAAGAAATGTACAAATGGAGACACTTGATCGAAAATTTCTTCCAAAAACTCAAACAATACAGAGGCATTGCCACACGTTACGACAAAACCGCCTGCAATTTTTTGGGTGCCATCCACCTCGTCGCCTCAATCATCTGGCTTAAATGATGACACGCCCTAGTTTTCTTTACTTGAATACAGTATTATCCTGAATTGCTCTCCTTCTTCGCATAAATCTGGAGTTGTTCCGTTATGAACCAGCATACCGCGCACAATTTTGCGAGGAATTCCCATTCCAGAATGCTCCAGATAACGATAGTCACGCATGACATCTTTTATCAGCTGATTGCGGGCAGCCCTGCAACCTGCCAGCATACGGGCGGGTGTGATGCCGTTTGGCAAGCGGCCTGGTGAAATAATCTCCAGTCTGTTTTGGTACATGGACAATTCAATATCAGTAGCTGACAGCAAATAATCTCTATGTATAAGGGCATTAACTACAGATTCTCTAATGGCATCTTCTGGATACTCAGACTTTGATTCGCGTCTGGCACCATCTTTCTCAAGATTGCCAGAGAATGACATGTTGCGTTTTATAAAACTGATTGCCTGTTCAACAAGTCCAGCCTCAACAATTTCACCGTTCTCTGAAAGCAAAGGCACGATTGGGCCACGAAGGGCTGCTCGCTCACGGGCAGCATAATCTTTTTCCAGCCCTGTAAAAGCCGTTGCATCAATCCCAGATTGGGGCAAAAATCGATTGGGGGACCTTCCAAATAATAAAATGCCTGCAACAGT
>JBILTX010000081.1:0-3614 GCA_044371315.1 Alphaproteobacteria bacterium
AGCAGTTCATAGTTTTCCCCAAACAGCAGAGAAAACCGAGCATCCGGCGTAAGGCGGCCATGATGTCCGCAATAATGGCAAACGTTGTGGTTGGCGGTCCACTCTTTAACATACACCAACTTTTCACAGGCGCGGCATTGGTGCCACAGGTTGTCGGGCAACTCTTTTTTGGGTTGAACAATGGCTTGGATTTTGGGGCGGACAAAGCGTGTTAACCAGCTCATGACATTATCCTTTTTCATCAGAACGTTGTGTGGATTCGCAGCATGCGGAAACAAAATCGGCCACATCGGGATGCAGGGCATCCCCCATAAAAAGAGGCTGGCTGTGTTGACACAGATCAACAAATGCCGATCCCATGACAACCCCATCCACGAATTCAGAAAATTGGGCCACCTGATGGGCATTTTTAATGCCAAACCCTACGACAACAGGAACGGAGGACTGTTTTTTTATCGTTGCATAAAGATCTTTTAGATTTTCGGTCAAAGACGTAGCCCTTCCCGTAATCCCCACACGTCCCACCAAATAAACAAAACTATCGGGATGACAGGATGCCAATATGGCCGCCTGACGATCTTTGGGGGTTAAGGGGGTGATCAGAGGAATCAGGGGCAGGGCGGGATGGGTGAAGGCCTCTTGTTCCTCCATCGGCACATCCACCAACAGCATGGCGTCAATGCCGGCATGGCTGGCTTCGTTGCAGAACATCTCTGTGCCATAACGGTAAACAGGGTTGGCGTATCCCATAAACACGAGGGGAATGTGGGCGTATTTTTGCCGGACCCTGCGAATCATGGCAAAAATATCCGCAAAAGACGGGGTGTGTTTCAACGCACGCAAAGCCGCCGCCTGAATCACGGGACCATCCGCAACGGGATCAGAAAACGGCAGGCCCAATTCAATGGCATCACACCCCAAATCGGCCAACGCGCACAGCAAACGCTCTGTTGTGGCCAAATCAGGATCCCCCACCATGACATAGGGGATAAAGGCCGCGCGGTTTTCCCGTTTCAAACGGGCAAAGGTTTCAGGAATACGGTTCATGACAAATCCATCCCCAAGGCATCGGCAATGGTCAAAAGATCTTTATCCCCCCGACCACACAGATTCATCACCAGAATATCGTCCTTGGGCAGCGTGGGGGCCAGTTTCTGAACAAAGGCGATGGCATGGGCGGGCTCTAGCGCGGGCAAAATTCCTTCCATTCTGGCGCAATACTGAAAAGCCGCTAGGGCCTCTGTATCCGTGGCCGTGACATAATGAACGCGCCCTGTGTCTTTCAAATGGGCATGTTCAGGCCCGATACCAGGATAATCCAACCCTGCGGCAATGGAATGGGCATTTTTGATTTGTCCCTGATCATCCTGAAGCAAATACGTCATGTTCCCATGCAAAATCCCAGGCATCCCCATGGTCAGGGATGCGGCATGCTGGTCTGTGTCTATGCCGGCACCGCCGGCTTCCACCCCATACATGGCCACAGGGTCATCCAAAAAGGGATGAAACAATCCCAGCGCGTTGGATCCCCCGCCCAAACAGGCCACCAGATGATCTGGCAAACGCCCCAGATGTTCCATGGCTTGCCAGCGCAGTTCGCGGCCAATCACAGACTGAAAATCCCGCACCATGGTGGGATAGGGATGGGGCCCCGCGGCTGTGCCGATCAGGTAATAGGTATCCTCGGCATGTTCGGCCCAATCCCGCAGGGCTTCATTCATGGCGTCTTTCAGGGTTTTGTTGCCCGTTTCCACGGGCTTAATCTCCGCCCCCAGCAGGGTCATACGCATGATGTTGGGCCTCTGGCGGGCCACATCCTTCGCGCCCATATAAATGGTGCAGGGCAAATGAAACAACGCGCACACCGTGGCGGTGGCCACGCCGTGCTGGCCGGCCCCCGTTTCCGCAATAATGCGGCGTTTTCCCATTTTCTGGGCCAGCAGGATTTGCCCCAAGCAGTTGTTGATTTTGTGGGCACCGGTGTGATTCAGCTCGTCCCGCTTAAAATAAACCTGCGCCCCGCCCAAATCATCGGTGATGCGTTTGGCATGCCACAACGGGCTGGGCCGCCCCACATAGTCACGAAACAACAGGCTGAGCTGACTTTGAAACTCATCATCATCCTTAACCCGCTGATAGGCCGCATCGACCTCGTGAATCAGAGGCATCAAAAGCTCGGAAATAAACTGACCACCGTAGGGGCCAAAGGTGCGCTGGACCATGTCTTTTATCAAACACCAAAAATCACTGCATCAGCGGCACTATACGGATATGCCCCCAAAATGTCAAAGAGACACTTTGATTTTTTTCGTCGTCTATTCCCCCCTATCCCGTAAACAATCCCCCGTTGATGTGCAGGGTGGTGCCGGTGATATAGGCGGACTCGCGCGAGGCCAGAAAGACCACACCGGAGGCGATGTTTTCGGGTGTTCCCATGGTTTTTAGGGGTATTTTGGAAAGGATGGATTGTTTCTGATCATCATTCAGGGCGTGGGTCATATCAGAGGCAATAAAGCCTGGAGCCAGCGTATTCACACAAATCCCCCGCGGGGCGACCTCTAGGGCTAGGGCTTTAGCAAAGCCCTCAAGCCCTGCCTTGCTGGCCACATAGTTGGTTTGGCCCGCATTGCCCGTGGAGCCCACCACCGATCCGATCATGATCATGCGGCCATAGCGGGCCTTCATCATGGGTTTCAGGGCCGCCCGCGACAAACGCATCACGGCGGTCAGATTCACCGCCAGCACTGTTTCCCAATCCTCATCCGATTGCCGCATCAACAATCCATCACGGGTCAGACCGGCATTGTTCACCAGAATTTCAATCCCGCCGCCTAGGGCGTCCACCGCCTGATCCATCAGGGTTTGGGCCGCATTGGGCTGGGCCAAGTCCGCAGGAATCACGTGGGCACGGGATCCGAGTTCCGTTTTTAGGGCCATAAGAGACGCTTCGTTGCGGCCTGTTAACACAACACTGGCCCCCTGATGATACAGGGCGCGGGCGATGGCTTGGCCCAAGCCGCCAGAAGCTCCGGTTACTAAGGCACGTTGTGTGGTTAAATCAAACATGGCATAACCCTATGAAAAATCTTTTTTTTAAGATGAAAGTGATGACGGGGATGAGGAAGAGAAGGATGAGGTTGTCTGAACCTGAGGCCCAGAAGTTCCCGCAGAGGGTGAAGAGGGTGAAGAGGCGGGATTTAAAGAGGGGTTGGCAGATGTTTTAAACGAAAAGGATTGTCCCAAAAAGCGTTTAAGATCCTTGGCCAAACTGCTGAGACGATGCACGGCAGCGTTGGATTTGACGGCATCCGCAGAGTGTTCCAGCAAGACAACGGCCAGACGGCCAATACGGAAACTGACGGCCTGCAACATTTCGTAAAGGGATTTCAGGCCCGCAGGGCTTTGGGAAAGATGGGTGCTGAGCTGTTGTGTATCGGTTTGCAGGGATTCGTTGTTTTTGTGCAAGCTTTTCACCGTTTCATGACAGGCCTGCAAATACCCCGTCAAAATGCCCGCTTCGTGTGCCAAGGTCAAAGACACTTCATCATATTGATGACGGATTTGGGAAAATTGATGGTTGGCTTGCTCCACGGCTTTTTCCGGTTCATGATAGG
>JBILTX010000036.1:0-12601 GCA_044371315.1 Alphaproteobacteria bacterium
AGGGCCATGACATCGGCCTGATGCTGCTTTGTGCGGGCGGTGGTGGTAAAGCCCATGGTGGGGCGACGATCCACCCACAGGGTCAGGCTGCTGGGCACGGCGTCTTCGTGCTCTTTGGTCAAAGGCTGGCGATAACGGGCCGAGGGACGCCATGCAATACGGGCGGCATCATCCCCCGCGGTATAGGGGCGAAATTGCCAGAATTCTGTTCCCCGCCCCCGACGCTGGCGCGGGGCCGCCCCCTGCCAAGGACGGGGCTGATGACTAAGCGGCATAAACGCAGGAACCAGCAGATCCGATAGGGCCAAGGCTTCGGCAACGCGGCTGATCATGGCTTTTCGGACGTCATGGGGCCCTTGGTTAGCCCATGCACAAACTGCTGAACATAGGGATTGTCCGTTGTGTCCATGGCGGCGATATCCCCCTGCCAAATGACTTTGCCCTGATGCAGCATGGCCACACGGCTGGCGATATGGCGCACAGAGGTCATATCGTGGGTGATGGTGATGGCGGTGGCACCGACTTTTTGAACACAGGACACAATCAGATTGTTAATCACGTTGGACATAATGGGGTCCAATCCCGTTGTGGGCTCGTCAAAAAAGATCACTTCGGGATCGCCGGCAATGGCTCTGGCCAGACCCACACGTTTTTTCATGCCCCCTGACAGCTCGGCGGGATAGGCCTCGGCCAACCGCTCGGACAGGCCAACATCCTGCAATTTCTCGAGCGCCACAAGGCGGGCCGCCTTGCGGTCCATTTTTTGGCCGTAAATCAGGCCAAAGGCCACGTTTTCCCAGATCGTTAAACTGTCAAAAAGCGCGGCCCCCTGAAACAGCATACTAAAACGACGGAGTATGTCCTGTTGATCGCCGCGGGACAGACGGAACAAATCCTGATCATCCACCAAAACCGACCCCCCATCGGGATGCAACAGGGCGCAGATGGTTTTGATCAAAACGGATTTTCCCGTACCCGACCCCCCAATGATGACCAAGGATTCCCGCGGGGCAACATCCAAATCAATGCCAGAAAGAACAACGTTTTTTCCAAAGGCCTTTGTTAATCCCCGAAGCGCAAGGCGTGGCGGCGTGTGGGAAGCCATAGACCTAAACTCCAAAAAACAGGGCTGTAATCACAAAGTTGGCCACCAAAATCAGAATGGATGACGCCACAACGGCGTAGGTGGTGGCGGCCCCCACCCCCTGAGCCCCACCGCGAGAGTAATACCCGTGATAGCAACCGCAAATGGCGATGAGCAGGCCAAAGGTGGCGGCCTTCACCAATCCCGAAAACACATCCATGAATTCCAAGGTTTCAAAGGTGCTTTTTAGGTACGATCCGGCATTAAAGCCCAACTGCGACACCCCAATCACAAACCCGCCCATCACGCCAATAATATCCGCCACAACCACCAGCAGGGGCATCATCAGAGTCGCGGCCAACAAACGGGGGGCCACCAGATATTTCATGGGATGGGTGGAGAGCATCTGCAGGGCGTCAATCTGCTCGGTCACCCGCATGGTGCCCAGCTCCGCCGCTATGGCGGCGCCCACGCGGCCCGCAACCATCAGGCCGGCCATGACGGGGCCCAGCTCTCGCGTGATGGACAGCACCACAATGGCGGCAATGGTGGATTCCGAATTAAACGACGAAAAGCCAGAATAACTTTGCAGGGCCAGCACCATTCCCGAAAACGCCGCCGTTAACCCCACCACAGGGAGTGAATAAAACCCAATATCCAGAAATAACCGCCCCACCGTGGGGGCATAAAAAGGGGGACGCACAATATGGCTGAGGGCCGTTAAGGCAAACAGGGCAAAATGACCCGCTTTTTGAAAAAAAGAAAGAAGGGCGCGACCTATGGATTGCAGCATAACCTAGGCTTGCCCTTCTTTGTCATTAGGCGTTGTACGTGGTGTGATCCAGTGTGCCTTCGCTGGCATCCACGATCAACGTGATGGCGGCATCCCCCGTGATATTGATCGTGGTGCGCACCATGTCCAGCAAACGATCAATCCCCAGCAGGATCCCAATGCCCTCTAATGGCAGACCCACAGAATTCAAAACCATTCCCATGAAAATGATGGACCCACTGGGAATCCCCGCGGCGCCGATAGAGCCCAAGGTGCAGGTTAATACCAGAATCAAATAATCATGCAATTCCAAATGAACACCAAACACCTGGGCGAAAAACACCGCGCAAATGCCCAAATAAATGGCCGTTCCATCCATGTTCATGGACGCGCCGAGGGGCATCATGAATTTGACTGTTTGTTCAGACACACCCAATTTGGTTTCCACGTTGTTCATGGCGGTGGCAAGGGTGGCCTTGCTGCTGCTGGTGGAAAAAGCCAAAAGCTGGGTTGATCCCATCTTTTTGAAAAACGGCATAGGGGAAATCCGCCCAAACACAGCAATCAGAACGCCGAACACAGCCATTTGCAGGGCGCACGCCGCCAAAAAGCAAACCACAAGCCAAATCAGCGTGTGAATGATATCCATACCCTGTGTGCCCACCATCCATGCGATAAAGCCAAACACGGCAATGGGGGCCAGGCGAACAATCAGCTCGATCATTTTAAAAGTCACCGCTGAAAACCCGTGCAAAACATCACGGGCGTGGTGGCCCTTGGGCCCCAGCATGTTAATCACAATGCCGGTAAACACCGAAAACAATACGATTTGCAGATAATGATCCTCAGTAAACATCCGCACGGCGTTGGTGGGAACCAAGGACATAAAAAACGCACCCAGACTGGGGACATTCTGCGAACTGGCGCTGGCATCCCCAAAAATGGCGGGATCAATGGAAATCCCGATGCCAGGGTTAAAAATATTGGCCATGACAAGACCCAAAACCACCGCGAAAAAAGATGTGCAGGAATAGGCCACAACCCCCTTGAACCCCACGCGGGCGGCACTGCCCGCCCCGCTCAGGCTGGTGATGCCGGACACCAGGGCCAAAAAGATCAGCGGCGTGACCACCATTTTAATCAGGTTAATAAAAATCTTCCCCAAAGTCTTCATAGATTCGGCATAGTCTTTGAAAAAAAGACCTGCCAAAACACCCAAAAAAAGACCCGCGAGAACTTCTTTCCAAAGGGCAAAGCCGAAAATACCCCGATCTGATCCTGATGATACCGCCATGATGCTGGTCCTTTATTTTTTTGTTGAAAGGGGACTAAAACGCATCATCTATAATGGCTTTTTATGGTCCGCGCAAGATTTTTCAAAATCAGGATTTTTCAAAACCAATGCCCTGAAAAAAAAGTGGCGCGCCCGACAGGAATCGAACCCATAACCTCCAGATTCGTAGTCTGGCGCTCTATCCAGTTGAGCTACGGGCGCGGAAAAAACAAATGTCCCCGTTCCTTAGACCAAACCCAGAAAAGAAGCAAGGGGATTGTGAGGGGGAATTGCGAGGGAAGATTGTGAGGCCATTAGGCTATTGTTTTTTCATCGTCCTGCATGGCGGGATTCTACTAAAAGTTCCATATTTTTCTGTTTTAAAATATCTGATTTAAACATGGGCCATTGGGTTTGCTCAGCAGCAAGGGCCAAGGTTTCGGGAGTAATGCCTGTTTCTTGGTGCCACATATCTTTGATAGATGGATTGTTTTCTAAAATATCCTTAACGGCCCTGGCCAAGGTCGGGGGTAGCAACGGGGGTTCAAAAGTTTGATTTGCAGAGTGATTTGTGTTGTTTTCACGATTGTAGTAGGTTGTATAGTCTGTAATCCAGCCCGCTTTTTCAAAACAGTTCTTGCTAAGAACGGCGTATGCCGCAGATTCTATAAGAGTTTCCTTATCATCTTGCTTAATGCCTTTTGAAATCAAATCATACTCCAAAAAAATCGCACCGCTAGAAAAATCCTTTAAAATCTGTTTCGAGCCGTAATAACGAGAAGACTCCGCCACAATCTCTTCACACAACCAATCCCTCATAAACTCAAGATACGATGCCCCTTTGGGCTGTATATTGGGATCTTGTTTTAAAGCATGGGTTAACTCATGCACCAGTATTTCTAAGGGACCCCCCGATTTTGGTAGCATTATAAGTGAAGTGCTTGGGTTATAAGATCCTAAACGAGGATTTGGGCTTTCTATAAAATCAAATCGATAAGGGTTTAAGAAAGACGCAATAAGTTCAGAAAATTTCTTGGGATAAGTTTCACCCTCTGCAAGAAGACGAAAATAATATGGCAGACACTTTTCTGCCTGCTTTTTTCGTTGTTCGTCGTTATATATTATAAATCCTGTACAAAAAGCAGCAATAAAAAGACCTGCGAATACGCCCTCTGATAATGTTTTTGACGGGTTTTGGGTCTCTCCAGAGAAATGGTTTTGGAGTGATTGTGTCAATGCACTCAGCGGCATTGCAAGGCTAAAGACAGTCGCCGCTGTAACTAAATATTGGCGAATATTGGGATTATTCATAAGAAGGCGACAAGGTTAGATTATGCAAATGTAATGCATTTTTACCAAAAAATCAACCCACTTTATACCAAGCCCAGCACTTTTCGCACAAAAGGAATGGAAATCTCTTTTTGATAGGACAAAGAGGCCTGATCCAGTCGATCCACCACATCCCAAACGGCCTGAAAACTGCGGTTCATGCGGGGGTATAAATAGGCCAGAACCTCTGGCCCCACATGCAAACCACGGGCGGAAAAATGGGCGGAGAGGGTTTTTTGCAACAAATCATCATCCGGATCCAGCATGGCCACACTGGTTAGGGCCCGCAGACGCGATGTTAGATCCGGCAAACGAAACGGCAACTGATGGGCGGGAACACGGCTGGTGAGCAGGAAAAAACTCTTTTTTTCCGCCCAAAGGTTCAGCAGATGCAACAAATCCTCATCAGACGGCACCTGATGAACGTCCTCCAGCACAAAGGCGTTTTCTGAACTATGGGATAGCGCGGCCAAAAAGGCATCGTGAATCTCTGGCCCATGCAGCACCAGCGCCCCAGAGGCTTTGGCCCAGCGACTGGCCAAATGGGTTTTGCCGCACGCTGGGGGGCCATACAGGTACAATCCCCGCTTGGGCCAGTCTGGCCAGCGCGTGATCCACGAGATGGCCTGCGCGTTGGCCTGACCCTCGCAAAACGGTTTTTCCGACAGGGATTGGGAAAACGACAGCGAAAATGGTTGGGGGTGCATATAACCCTAAGATGGATTTTTCAGATACAGCGTGCTGGCTTTGTATTTTTCAATGCCAAAACGCACCAAAACGCCCAAAACGGCCGCCGTGGGCACCGCCACCAGAACCCCCAGAAATCCAGCCAAACTAGCCCCCGCAAACAGGGCAAACATAATCCAAACGGGGTGTAAATTGACCCGATCCCCCACCAATTTGGGGCTAAGGATATTCCCCTCAACAAACTGACCAATCAAAAAAATCAGGGCCACAGTGCCCACGCGTCCCATATCATCAAATCCAAACTGCAGCAGGGCCACCCCCAAACTGAGAATCCCCCCCAGCAGAGTCCCAACATAGGGAATAAACGACACCATCCCGCTGAAAAACCCAATCACCAAGCCAAAATCCAGCCCCGCGAGACTGAGAAACAGCGCGTAAAAACTGCCCAGACTGATGCACACCAACGTTTGACCCCGAATAAACCCTGACAAAGCCCCGTCAATGCGGCGCTGCAGGCCCAGAAGCTCGCTTTTCATATCCACGGGATACAATGATTCAATGTTGGCCACAAAAACGGGCCAATCCCGCAGCATGTAAAAGGTCAAAATGGGCGTTAAAATCATCACGGATAAAAAATCCACCAAAGCAAACCCCTTCAGCAACACCCCGTGGGCAACATTCCCCGCAAAGGCCAGCGCCTCGTCCCCTTTGCTGGTGACCCATGTTTTTAACCCCTCGGGCGATAGGGCCTGAACACTGCCGTCCCAATGGATGCCCATGGTGGTTTCCAGCCATGCCTTCGCCGATATCAGGGTGGATTCCAGGGAATAATCCAACTCAGAAAGCTTATGCACCAACGTGGCCCCCTGAATCGACAAAACTGGCACGATGGACCCCACAAACACCACCATCACCGTCAAGGTGCCCACCACCGCCACCGCTGTCCCCAGCCAGCGGGGAAATCGTTTTTTTTCCAGAACACACACCAAGGGATTTAACAGATACGCCAAGATGGTGGAGAGCACAAAAGGCAGCAGCATCCCACTTAGCCCATAAATCAGCACCAGAAAAACCAGAGCAAAGCCCAAAAACGATAAAACCCGCGTATTTGTTTTCATGGGGGACGCCTCCTTAACGCATCGACAGGGCCGTAAAAATGTGGCACATGGTATCAAAAAGGGGATGTCTTCACAATGCCTAAACCAAAGCCCACTTTATCCATTCTTTGCACCGCGCTGAGTCCTTTGCCCCAAGCCGATTGGGGGGATATGGCCAAAGTTGATGTTATCTTGTTAAACGATATCCAAAAAACGGATGATATCCTGAAAACCGTCCAAACCAGCACCAGCGACTGGATCGTTGTGGCCCCAGATGCGGCGACGCCAGAGGACCTTCGCGCCCTGTGGCAGGCGGCCAAACATGAATCCTTTGCTGAATTTCCGGTCATGGCCATAGGCAGGGAAATCCGGCACCCTTCCCTTGTGTCGCGGGGGCTCTCTTGCCTGCTTGGGATGTTACGGCGGACGTTTCTAGGGGATCGGGTGGGATCTGGCCAAATGATCCTGATGGCGCGGCAGGATTTTGAAAGCCTGCCCCCCTATCACGGGGTTTTGGATTTTGTCAGTGTTTTGGGTCGTTACAGCGGCATTCGGGTGGTGTCTGTGCCCGTATCCTTTCAAGAGCCCCCCCTTTCTCCCTGCAAAGCTGCCAAGCTGTTTACGGACCTGTGGGGGGTGTTTTGGTTAAAGGAACGCTGGATCTTCCCCCCCCGCCAAGGGACACCCCCACAGCTCTAGGGCCGGTTTCAGGGCTGGCGCGGCGGCCTTAACGGCACCCCCCAGATCCCCGCTTTCATCAAAGGGTATCGTGGCCAGAATGGGCACGCACCCAAAATCCTCGATGGCATTGACATTATGCGGGGCGGGCGGCCCCACCATGACAACGCCCAGACAGGACAGGCCGCTGTCTTTTAACGCCCGCAAAGTCAGCAATGTATGATTAATCGTCCCCAACGTGCTGCGGGCCACCAGCAAAACCGTCACATTCCAGCGCACCATTAAATCCAACGTGACCACATGGGGGGCTAGGGGCACCATAATGCCACCGGCCCCCTCAATCACCAAAAACGGCTGGGGCGGGGGGGTGACATCGGCGGGATCAAAAACAAACCCCTCGCGCTCTGCCGCATGCAGGGGGGCCAGCGGGGCCGCCAGCGACACAAAGGGCCGGAGGATGCGCGATGCGTTGCACCCCGACAAACGATGCACCATGCGCGTATCATCGTCGGGGCCGGTTTGAAAGGGCTTCCAATAATGGGCGTCCGCAATGTGCATCAAACAGGCGGACACAAAGGTTTTTCCAACCCCCGTATCCGTTCCCGCCACAAACAAAGGGGGCACCGTGCGGTTGGTCATCCCCCGACCCCGCCAAGATGCTGGATGTGACGAAAATCGGCTTCACTCAGGGGCGAAACGGACAGCCGCGACTGTTTCACCATGGTAATACGGGACAGGACAGGATCGGCCTTGAGCATCGCCAGCGTCACGGGGCGCGGCAGGGCAGCAATCACCTGCACATCCACATTCCCAAAGGACGGGTCCTGAACATCGGGATAATAGGGCCGGCACACAGACACCCACCCCACAATAGACCGCTGGGCCCCCGAATGATAAAAAAAGGCCAAATCCCCAACAACCATCTGTTTCATAAAATTGCGGGCCTGATAATTGCGCACCCCATCCCATGGGGTGACGCCATCCCGCACCATCTGATCCCATGGGTAAACCTCGGGCTCTGATTTCAAAATCCAATGGGCCATAACCAAAACGTTTTTTTTAAGGGAATGGCGGGAGTGACGGGACTCGAACCCGCGACCTCTGCCGTGACAGGGCAGCGCTCTAACCGACTGAGCTACACCCCCACAGTGACAAAGGCCGCGCAAAGGGCCTGTGGTAACAAGGGAGTCTGGTGTCTTTAGCCAACTTTCGAAACGCTGTCAAGGCGATTGCGCAGATTTTCGCAAGTCCCCCCTACCGATCAGACCAACCCATCCACTGTCCGGCAATGCGCACGGGGGGCAGGACAGCCAGCGGGGCGGGTTGTTGATAGACATCCAGCATGGTGGCGTACAGGGCCCCCTCGGCGGGCATCCCTGGCAAAGAGGCCCCCATAAGGACATGGGCCTGAGAAGAACCAATCCCCCCCATCAAAAAGCGCAAAAAGCCGGTGAAAAGGTCCTCGATTTTCGGGTACACCACCACGTTTACTGCGCGACGATCCAGACGGGCCTGCTTGGCGGCCTCGGCCACAGCCTCTTCCAATCCACCGATCCGGTCGATCAGGTGCAGGGCCAGCGCGTCGCGGCCGGTGAAAAACTGGCCGCCGATGGTTTGGATGGCCTGTTCGTCCGTTAATTTGCGGCCGGCTTTGACTAGGCCCCCAAAGGTGTCATAGGCTTCTTTCAAATTGGCGGAAACGATGGCGCTCTCTTCGGGATTAAAGGGCGTTTGGGAACTCCACATCAGCGCATGGGGCTGCACCACCACACGGTCCCACTTCACATCCAGTTTTTGCGAAAGGCCCGCCGTAACAAATTTACCCCCAAACACCCCAATGGACCCCACCAAGGACGTTTCCGGCGCCACAATGGCGTTGGCGTCCATGGACAGAAAATACCCGCCTGAGGCCGCCATATCCTTGATGCTGATGATCACGGGGATGCCTTGGGCCTTAGCAGACAAAACCGCATCACGCAGAACATGGGACGCCGTATAGGACCCCCCAGGGCTGTCCACACGCAAAACAATGGCTTTAACGTCATCATCCACGGCCTCTTGAATCTGCTGGGCCAGCGTTAGGGCATACACGCGGGATCCAGAGCCGCTGAATGGGGAGTCTTCAGGATCATACCCATCCATAATGGGCCCTTCGGCATAAATCAGGGCAATGGATTCGGGGGTTTTTTTGTCGTTTTTCAGGGCAACCCCTTTTTTGTCATCCTTACCGTCGGCCGCAATCACCGCATCAGAGGTTTGCGGCTGATCATCCCCATAATCCCGCACGTCAATATAGGTGCCGTCTTGGGGCGATTCTGTTTCATGCCCCCCGCGCACAACCCACGTTTTTGACGTTTCAAGGAAGGTTTCAAAGGACGATGTTTCCTCCACCAATCCTAAGGTTTTCGCCTCCGCTGCGGGGATTAAGGCCTTGTTAAAAAAGCTGTCCATGGTGGCCCGATCCCACCCCCGCGCCGCCATGATGCGGTCGGTCATAATGCCGGAAAGGGATGTCAAATAGGCCTGCAGCGTGGCGCGGTGCTGGGTGGTATAGCCATCCTCCATCACCGTGTTGGCGCCGGTTTTGTTTTCGCTGAATCTGAAAAACTGGGGCTCAACACCCAAATGCTCTTTTAGGGCGGTTTTGACAAAGGGGGCCTCGGCCGCCAAGCCCGTGAAAGACACGGTGCCAGAACCATGCATCACAATGCGATCAAAGGCCGATGCGGTCATGTATTGCACCAACCCCCTAGCCCCAAAATCAAAGGTATCCAAATAAGCCGTTGTTTTTTTGCCTTGATCCCGAAAGGCCTTCACCGCCCCCAACAGAGCGTCACGGTCGGCCAGCGACAAATCCTCGTCCCGCAGATCCACAACCAACCCCCGCATGCGTTTGTCTTTGGCGGCATAATGAATCCGCTGCGTCAGGGTGTGGGCATCCATGAATACGTCCCCCAGCAAACGCCCCAAACGCTCATCCACCTTGCGCTGGGCGAGGGGTTCTGAAAAATCAACAAACAGAATGCCATTATCGGGAATGCTGGCCACTTGGCGATGATCTTCCCGATGGATCAAGGATGATCCCCCTTCGGAAAGTTTACCCACCAAAACGGACAATCCCACCACAAGGACCAGAAAGGTCAGTCCAAAAAACATCAAAACGCCCTTAACAGCGCGTAGGAACCATTTGAGTACGGTTTTCATTGGGGTTCTCCTTTATAAAAAACAGCCCTGTGTTTTAACACATGATCAAGCAGAACACACGCCATCATGGCCTCGGCCACGGGGACGGCCCGGATGCCGACGCAGGGGTCGTGGCGGCCTTTGGTGCGGATCATGACGTTTTCGCCTGATTCGGTCATACTGCGTCGTTCCGTCAGGATGGAACTGGTGGGTTTGACGGCGATGCGGGCGATGATCTCTTGGCCTGTGGAAATACCGCCCAAGATGCCGCCTGCATGATTGCTGAGGAATTGGGCCGTGCCATCCTGAATCACCATTTCATCCGCCGCCATGCGGCCATCCGTTGACACACAACCAAAACCATCCCCGATTTCCACGCCTTTTACGGCATTGATGCTCATTAAGGCCTTGGCCAAATCGGCATCCAGTTTGTCATACACGGGATCACCCAGACCGACGGGGATTCCCGAGGCCCGAACCTCAACCAGCGCCCCCAAAGAGCTGCCGTCGCGGCGGGCGGTATCCACAACATCCTGCCATACCGGCACAATGGCTGGATCCGCGGCAAAAAACGGATTGCCCTGAATCAACAGGGGGTCCCAGACCGCTTGCGCGGCCGCAGGGAACGTCCCGATTTGAACAACCGCCCCCTGCAAAAACAACCGCTGGGGCAACAGGGCCGTCAAAGCCTTTCGCGCCACCGCCCCCGCCGCCACCCGCATGGCCGTTTCGCGGGCGGATGATCGGCCCCCGCCGCGATAATCGCGGTGACCATATTTCATGAAATACGTATAATCGGCATGGCCTGGGCGAAAACGGTCCTTAATGTCCTCATAATCCTTTGATTTTTGGTCCTGATTATGAATCAGCAGGCCAATGGGTGTGCCCGTGGTCAGACCCTGAAAAACGCCGGAGAGGATTTCAACCTTATCAGGCTCTTGCCGCTGGGTGACAAAGCGGGACGTCCCCGGGCGGCGAAAATCCAAATAATACTGAATATCGGATTCGGTTAGGGGAATTTTTGAGGGCACGCCGTCTACAATACACCCGATGGCCGGACCGTGGCTTTCGCCAAAGGTGGTGATTCTGAAGATATCGCCGAAACTGTTTCCTGCCATGGCGATTAAGCGTCATCGCCCTTGAAATAGCGATGGGCAACCTCAACCGAGCACATGCCGATGCTGTGATACCCTGCATCCACATGATGCACAATCCCCGTTACGCCGGCGCTGAGGGGACTGAGAAGATATAAGGCACTGCCCCCGACATCGTCGATGGTGACATTGCGGCGCAGGGGGGCGTTGTGTTCATTCCATTTTAAAATATAGCGAAAATCCCCAATGCCAGAGGCCGCCAACGTCCGAATGGGCCCCGCAGAAAGGGCATTTACCCGCACGCCGCGGGGGCCCAGATCACAGGCCAGATAACGCACGCTGGCCTCTAGCGCGGCCTTGGCCACGCCCATGACGTTATAATGGGGCATCATTTTTTCCGCGCCATAATAGGTCAAGGTCAAACAACTGGCCGATTCCCGCAAAAAGGGCACCAAATGCCGGACCATGGCCGTAAAGGAATAACAGGAAATATCCATGGTTTGACGAAAATTATCCCGCGTCACGTCATAATAGGGCCCTTTGAGTTCGTTTTTATCCGAATAGGCAATGGCGTGAACAAAAAAATCAATCCCCTCTGGCCAGACTTTACCCAGATCGCCGGCCAAGGCGGCCATGCTGTCTTCGTCGCCCACGTCACAGGAAAACACATGGGGGGTGTTCAGACGCTCGGCCAAGGGCATCACACGCTTTTTCAGGGCCTCCCCCTGATAGCTGAGGGCAATGTCGGCACCCGCCTGGCGCAACGCTGCGGCAATCCCCCACGCAATGGATTTATCATTGGCAACCCCCATAATCAGGCCACGCTTTCCGTGCATCAAGCCATCTGTCACGCCACTGTCCCCCGCCATCTGTGGTTCATAAAAAAGGATTTATACGACCAATTCCTGTTACCGGCAATCTTTTTTCAAACCACTCCGTCGCCGCCCACATCAATAAAAGACAAAATAATTTAAAAAAAGTTTTGACAGATAGTTAAAAATGTCTTAATGTAAAAAATGTGATCAATATCACATTTTAACATAAAAAAAGTTTAGGGAGTCCCGAGCCATGTCACGCCTTCGTCTGTCGTTTTCAGAGGTCTTTGGTTCTTTTTTCGGGGTTTTTGTGTTGGCCGTTTTGTTTCTTGGCCTGAACCCCCACAGCGCTGGGGCCGCATGGCCCGGCACGGCATTTTCCAAATCCCCTGATAAAGTGATTGGGAAAATGGAAACCTTTGTGGATGACAGCGCTGTTTCTGGAAAAAAGGTTGCCTACGGCTTGGGCGGCCTCGGGACCGTGGCCCTGTCCGCCTTGGCCTTTTTCGGACGGTTTAACTGGAACTGGTTGTGGGGATTGATGGGGGGACTGATGCTGGTGGGCCTGTATGGTACCGGTGTAACCGCC
>JBILTX010000006.1:0-39572 GCA_044371315.1 Alphaproteobacteria bacterium
CATGCACCAAGGGCTTGCCAAGGCGCAGGCAGGCATCGTTGAGCAAAAATTTGCTGGCCACCGTATCGGTGCCATCCAGAATCACGTCATACTCTGCCATCAACGACAACGCGTTGGCCGCCGTCAGGCGCACAGGATATGCATCCACGCGGGTGTGGCTGTTGAGGTCGGAGAGTTTTTGGGCCGCTGTTTCGGCTTTGTTTTTGTGGGTATCGGCCTCGGTAAACAGAATTTGCCGCTGTAAATTGCTGATGTCCACCCTGTCATCATCCACAATCCCGATGCGGCCGATACCCGCGGCGGCCAAATACAGCAACGCCGGCGAGCCCAGGCCCCCCGCCCCCACGCACAGCACCGAGGCCTGATTCAGGCGGTCCTGCCCATCAGCCCCCAATTCCGGCAACACGGTTTGGCGTGCGTAGCGGTTGGTCATTTGTGTTCCTTTCTTTTCTTTGCATCAACGATCCTAAAGCGCGGCGGGGCGGGACACTTTTCTTTGGGGGTCAAGGGGTGAGGCGGGAAAAATACCGCAGCGCGACGCTTGAAAAAGCGGCGTGCGAGGATGATTTTTCCCGCCTCAGCGCAGCGGACCCCTTGAGGCCCAAAGAAAAGTGTGGGGGTGGGAGCCGCGCTCTCCCCCGAAGAAAAGGCTCCCACCCAGCAGAATTTGCCTTGCGCCTCAAGGGTGCGCTTCGCCTCGCCCAAAAAAAGCCGCCCCTACGGGGCTTGGCCTTCGGCCACTTTTTTCGGGTCTCGCCCTTGACCCGCAAGACAAATCCTGCTGCCCCAACCCCGCCTTTTCACCCTTTTTTAAAACCAAACACCCCCTATCCCCCCTGTTCCTTCCTGTAAACTTTGCTATGATACCTTTCTTTTGGGGAACGTTCTATGGATCTTTTGGATGAAACCCTGTCGTTGACGGGCCGACTGTGGTCGTTTAAGCCGTTTTCGGATCGCACGGCCTTGGCGTTGGCCCAGCGGCATGGGGTTCATGAGGTTGTGGGGAAGTTGCTGGCCATTCGGGGCATTGCGCTGGACACGGCGGAGGTGTTTTTAAATCCGCGACTGAAGGCGCTGCTGCCCGATCCGTTTCACCTGATGGATATGGACCGCGCCGTAGACCGGATGGTGGGGGCCCTAAAGAGCGGGGAATCCATCGCCGTTTTTGGGGATTATGATGTGGATGGGGCCACGTCCTCGGCGTTGTTGAAACGGTATATGGCTATGCTGGGGCGATCGTTGATCGTTTACATTCCTGACCGCATGGCCGAAGGGTATGGGCCCAACCGCGGGGCGTTCGATAAGCTCAAAGCCATGGGGGTCAAACTGGTTATAACGGTGGACTGCGGCATTGTGGCCCATGATGCGCTGGGCTATGCGCGGGATTTGGGGCTGGATGTTGTGGTTATTGATCACCACGTGGGGGAAAGCGCTTTGCCACCGGCGGTGGCTGTGGTGAATCCCAACCGTCTGGATGAAACCAGCTCCTGCGGCCATCTGGCGGCGGTGGGGGTGACGTTTTTGGTTTTGGTGGCGCTGAATCAAACCCTGAAACAGCAAGGGTTTTTTGAAACCCAGCCCGAGCCCAATTTGCTGCTGCTGCTGGACATTGTGGCGCTGGGCACGGTGTGTGATGTGGTGCCGCTGCATGGAATCAACCGCGCCTTTGTGGCGCAGGGGTTAAAGGTTTTGGGGCGACGCATGAACACAGGGCTGAAGGTCCTGTCGGATGTGGCGCGTTTGGATGAAGCCCCCAGCCCCTATCATCTGGGCTTTATTTTGGGCCCCCACATCAACGCCGGTGGGCGTGTGGGGCAGTCGGATATGGGATCCAAACTGCTGAGCTGTGACGATGCGCAGGAGGCCTTGCTGTACGCCCAAGCCCTCGCCCTGCACAACAGCGAACGCAAAGCCATCGAGGCTGACATTCTGGATCAAGCCATTCGTCAGGCCGAGGGCAGCACCGGCAGCCTGATTTGGGTTTACGGCCCCACTTGGCACCCAGGGGTCATTGGGATTGTGGCCAGCCGTTTGAAAGATCGCTATCACAAACCCGCCATCGTTCTGGCGGGGGATGGCAAGGGCGGGGCCAAGGCATCCTGTCGGTCCATTCGGGGGGTGCATCTGGGGCAAATGATTTTGGCGGCGCGGCAAGGGGGGATTCTGCTGGCCGGCGGGGGTCATGCCATGGCAGGCGGGTTTAGCGTGGAAGAAAAGGCTATGCCTCAAGCTGAGGCCTTTTTTGAATCCCGCATCGGTGATGTGGTTGCGCGGGAGAACATCCGCCCCCTGCTGGATTTGGATTTGTCCCTGCCCCTGACGGCGGCCAATATGGGCTTGGTGGATCAGATTGAACGTCTTTCCCCCTTTGGTGTGGGGAATCCGCAGCCGCGTTTTGCCTTCCCCAATGTGGTGGTGTCCTTTGCGGATGTTGTGGGGGGGGCGCACGTGCGATGCCAACTGAAAGACCCCGATCGATCATGGTCAACCAAGGCCATTGCCTTTCGCTGTGCCGATCATCCCATGGGGCAGGCCCTGCTGAACCATCGCGGAAAAAAACTTTCGGTGGCAGGCACCCTGAAAAAAGACACTTGGGGCCATACACCCACCGTTCAGGTGGTGATTGAGGATGTTAAGGCTCCCCTATGACCACACTGGGATAGGATTCATAACAAAGAAACCTGCGCCCCCCCGTTGGTGGGGGGCAGGCCTTACGGTAGTGCAGTTTGGGGGGGAATGCAACGCAGGAATCAGGCCACCCACAACAGGTGAGCTGCAAAGTGCATATGACATAATGAATTTATCATGCAAAAATAAACCGTATAAGGAGCGAATCTTTCTCCATACAAAACCGCCCCAAACGGTTTTAAGGTTTGGGGCGGGGGTGAGGTTACCAAATAGAATATTCTATCTCCATTGCACGATAAGGTCTGCACACCATATCCGATCTTCGAGGCCCCTCCCTGTACCATGAGTGTTGCCCACCTGAACGGTTCCCTCATAACAGTCATTATAGATTCCTGGCCATCTGGCTCTTGGTCTAAACCGTCCGCTCGTATTTGCCCTTACGGTCAAACCCCGGCAATAGGGCACGCCATATGCAGTGGCATATGCAAATTGTCCCGAAGGGCACTGATACCAACCTCTGTCCTTATCAACACACACAGCTCCGCCGGCAGACGTCGCCTGCAACACCTGATCGCCAGAACACGACACACTCACACAGGTGGCTGTGCCATTGACACTCTTTTGCATAACTCGACCAGGCCCGCAGTCATAACTGGCATCACGGTCTACACATACCGCTGAACCATTTCTGACCTCTTTTAAAACCTGACCCGAAGCGCAAGTGTAATCGCCATCCTTGGCCACACAAACGGGTTGACCATCAACGATTTTCTCCAAGGTTTGCCCACTGGCACAAGAATAATTACGGTCACGGGCAACACAGGTGGCCGCCCCTCCCGTAAAGCTTTGCAGAACCTGACCATCGGGACACGATATTTCTTTGGTGATGTACACCAACGCTTTGCTGTTCATGGTTTTCGTTTCTGGTATCGCCTGCACCGTCAGGTCGGGCAAGGGCGTGATGGTGTTATAGGTATAAGGATAGCAGATATGAATATAGTAATCATTTTTATCATCCGCAGGGTCGCCGCCCAGCCAAGGATTGGCCCAGTTTTTAACATCCCCCCCAGAACAGAGGTCATCAAACTGCGCCGCCGTTAGTATAGTTCTTCCAGATTGGATTTTGATTTTCGTAAACACACTGTTGTCCTCACCAGGGCCGGTGTTTTTCAGGGACCCAAACCCCAAATTGGTCACAAAGGTTTGCAAATCCGCAGATGACGCTGATGGATTGCCCTGCAAATAATCGCCAACAGAACTGGCAACATCCTGCGACTGATAACGCGCTATATACATGTTCCCAAATTCAATCACCCCAAACGTGATGACCAAAAACAGGGGCAGGGTAATGGCCGCCTCGATCATCCCAAGGCCATGATCCTTGCGCCAAAACGATAGCCATAAATGTTTGAGCCGTGACATAAATACACCCTATCTGTACGTTGTTTTTCATAAAAGTTAAGGCGAGAGCAGCCCCTTTTCAGAACTTTTTAACCACCTTATCCCATATGATGCCCCCAAAAGGTTAACAAAGTGTTAACGCCACGAACATTTTGTGGTTTTTTTAAAAGATTTTTATGGTTTTGTCTAAGTCCATGACCGGCGACGAGAAAGGGGGCAGATGTCATTTTCCCGCCTCTATTTTTATAACGTATTGGCAAAATTTTCCCATTGACACCCATATAATCCCATGCTATCCCATAATCGTCCACAACAATAACGATACTCTGCTTTTTCAACTGCGCGTCTTGTCCTTGGGATAGGGCGCGTGTCTTTTTAAAAAAAGCGGGGTTTAATTTTTTGGGTTTTATGCTGTTTTTATCAACGTTTATCAATAAAGTTGATAAAAAAGGCCGCGTGTCCGTGCCTTCCCCTTTTCGCGCGGCGGTCTCTGGGACATCTTTTCAGGGGGTGGTTTTGTTTCGTTCCTATAAACATGCGGCCCTAGAGGGCTGCGGCATGGACCAGATGGAGGCTATGTGCGCCCAAGTGGATCATCTGCCCCTGTTTTCAGACGAGCGTGACGCCCTAACGGACAGCATTTTTGCCGATGCCGTGCCTTTGGCCTTTGATCCTGAGGGGCGGATTACCCTGACCGATGATTTGCGGGATCATGCGGGTTTATCCGAATCCGTGGCCTTTGTGGGCAAAGGGCGCATGTTTCAGTTGTGGTCACCGGAGGCCTTTGCCACCCATCAGGCCGACGCCCGCGCCCGTGCCAAAAGTCAAAACCTATCGCTGCGCCGCGGGGATGGATGATGCACGTTCCGGTGATGTTAACCGAGGTTATGGCGTATCTGGCCCCCAAGGCTGGGGGACACTATGTGGATGCAACATTCGGGGCGGGGGGATACAGCCGCGCCATTTTGAAATCGGGGGTTTTGCGTTTGGATGCCTTTGATCGGGATCCCTTTGTTGTGCCGGTGGCAGAATCGCTGCAAGCTTCCTATCCCACCCTGAAAATGCATTCTGAATGTTACAGCGCCATGGGTCAAACGTTACAAGGGTTTAAGGGTGCCATTGATGGCATCGTTTTTGATTTGGGCATATCCAGCATGCAGGTGGATCAGGCCGAGCGGGGCTTTTCCTTTATGCGGGAAGGTCCGCTGGATATGCGCATGAATCCCAGTGAGGGGATATCCGCCGCCGACGTTGTCAACAGTATGTCCCCCGCCGAGCTGACCCACGTGTTTCGCACCCTAGGCGAAGAACCACGGGCCAAAGCCTTTGCCCGTGAGATTGTGAAAAAGCGGACCCTGACCCCCTTTGTCACCACAACCCAGCTGGCGGAATGCATCGCCGCCCTGTGCCCCGTGCCCACCCGCACCCATCCGGCAACTCGGGTCTTTCAGGCTCTGCGCCTGTATGTCAACCAAGAGTTAGAACGTTTGAAAGAGGCCTTGGATGTGGCCTATACCCTGCTGAAAGCCGGCGGGCGACTGGTGGTGGTGACGTTTCATTCGCTGGAAGATCGTTTGGTGAAAACCTTTTTTGCGCAGCATGGCAAGGCCCCCGCCACCAATCGCCATGATCCTGCGCTTTTTTCTCCCCTAGCGTCTTTGGGGGCAAAAATCCTGACACCGCGGGCCATCACGCCCAGCGATGACGAAGTTTCAAAAAATCCACGGGCCCGTTCTGCCAAGTTGCGGGCTTTGGAGCGTTTATCACCCACCCTGCAACACCAATAAAAAAAGGATACTGTTATGAAGTCTTGGTTGCGTTTTGTCTCTTGGGGGCTCCTTATGATTGCCATGCTGGGCCTTTACAGCTTGAAACTCAATGTCAAAGATATGCAGGATCAGATTGCGGATTTGGACAGCCAGATTGCCCAACGTCAGGAAAATCTGCATGTTTTAAAAGCAGAAATGGCTTACCTGACCAGACCTGAGCGCCTGAGCGCCCTGCAGCAGCTGTATTTTCCCGATATGAAACCCGTTGGGGGCCAACAGATGACGGCGTGGCTACCTGTGGCCACACAACAACGCTCGGCACCGACCTTGTTGGCGTCACGGGATTCTTTTAAAGGGAATGGACTTTTTCAGGACATTCGATAATCGTTGATTGTTGGGCTGCCCCCCTTTAAGGCTCTATTGGTCTAAAGAGGGGCGCTTGACATCGCTCCGCTAGGGTTGTTCTCGGCTTTCGTCGCGAAAATAAAAGGCCCAAATCCCATCTTTCTTTTGATGAATCCCCAAATTTAAGGATGGGGATTTTTTTGTTGTGTGGTATATCCATGGCCATGACCGTGCCAACCCCTTTTTTGGATCGTCTTCATGGACTTTCGGACCTGAGAGCCCTGAGGGAGGACGATTTACCCCACCTGGCCGATGAAATCCGCGCGGAAATGATTGAAACGGTGTCCCAAACGGGGGGGCATTTGGGGGCGAATCTTGGTGTGGTGGAGCTGACCATCGCCCTGCATTTTGTTTTTCACGCCCCCGAAGACAAAATCATCTGGGATGTGGGGCATCAGGCCTATCCCCATAAAATGCTCACGGGGCGACGGGCCCTGATGTCTACCCTGCGGCAGGGGGATGGGTTATCGGGATTTACCAAACGCTCGGAAAGCCCCTACGATCCTTTTGGCGCGGGACACAGTTCAACATCCATTTCCGCGGCGCTGGGGATGCGCGTGGGGCAGATCTTGCAACATAAAAGCCATGATAACGTCATTGCCGTCATTGGTGATGGGGCCATGAGTGCCGGCATGGCCTATGAAGCCATGAACAACGCAGGGGCGCTGGGGCATAAGATGCTGGTGGTGTTGAATGATAATGATATGTCTATCGCCCCGCCGGTGGGGGCCATGAGTCATTATCTATCGCGGCTGATTTCGTCACAATCCTATCGCTCGCTGCGGGAGGTTGTGAAGGGCTTTGGCGAAAAACTGCCCAAATCCGTCATGGTGGCGGCCAAGCGGGCCGAGGAATTCACCCGCGGCCTGATGGTGGGCGGCACATTGTTTGAGGAGCTGGGGTTTTATTACGTTGGCCCCGTGGATGGGCACCGGCTGGATGCCATGATTCCCCTGTTAAAAAACATCCGCGACAGCCAAATTGATCGCCCTGTGTTGCTGCATCTGGTCACACAAAAGGGCAAGGGGTATGCCCCCGCTGAGGCGTCTGCCGATAAATTCCACGGGGTCACCCGTTTTGATGTTTCCACAGGTCAGGCGGCCCCTGCCAAGCCTGCCGCGCCCAGTTATACCTCTGTTTTTGGAAAAACCTTGGTGGGCTTGGCGGAAAAGGATCCCAGCATTGTGGGCATCACCGCCGCCATGCCCAGCGGAACGGGTTTGGATATGTTGGCCAAGGCCTTTCCGGACCGGTGTTTTGATGTGGGCATTGCAGAGCAGCACGCGGTCACCTTTGCCGCAGGCTTGGCCTGTGAAGGGATCAAGCCCTTTGTGGCCCTGTATTCCACATTCCTGCAGCGGGGCTATGATCAGGTGGTGCATGATGTGGCCATTCAAAAACTGCCCGTGCGCTTTATGATTGACCGTGCGGGCTTGGTGGGGGCCGATGGGGCCACCCATGCGGGCAGCTTTGACCCCGTGTTTTTGGGCACCCTGCCCCATTTTGTTTTGATGGCCCCCGCGGATGAGGGCGAATTGGTGCGCATGATCGCCACCGCCGCTGCCATCGACGATGCCCCCAGCGCAGTGCGCTATCCCAGAGGATCAGGTACAGGGGTGCCCCTGCCCGAAGCAACCCCCCTGCCCCTTGGCCACGGACGGGTTTTGCAATCGGGGGACAGGGTGGCGATTCTGAGTTATGGCACCCGTCTGGCGGCGTGTCTGGAGGCCGCCCACGTTCTGAAACAGCAAGATAACCTAAGCATCACCGTGGCGGATGCGCGGTTTCAAAAACCGCTGGATACGGCCCTAATCACCCAAATGGCCCGCCACCATGAGCATTTGATCATCGTGGAAGAGGCCAGCCTTGGGGGCTTTGCCAGTCATGTTCTGGATTTTCTGGTGCGGCAGTCTTTGCACCGCACCCTGTCCACCATCACCCCCTTGATTTTGCCGGATCGGTTTTTGGATCACGACACGCCCGAGGCGCAGTGGGAGGCCTGCGGCCTGTCCGCACAGGCCATTGCGGGAAAAGTGCGTGAGCTTGCGGGGGCTTGATGCGTTTGTTCACGTGGCTGTTGGTTGGGGCTGTTTTGTTTCGCGGGTTGATCCCTGCGGGGTATATGCCGCAGGCTGGTGGGGAAAAGCACCTTTTCAACATCGTCATTTGTACCGCCGCGGGATCGCAAACCATCACCGTGGATGACCATGGCCAGCCCGTTAAAAACGACAGCAACGGGAATCAAAAACATACCGGTCATAAAGCCCCGTGTCTGTTTGCTGTCCATGCCTCTGTCCTTTTGTCTGCCCATGTCACTGCCCCCTTGATGGTGCTAAAGGGCTATGCGGTCCCTGTGTTTGCGGCGCCCGCGTCGCATCCTGCCATGGCGGTGCTGCGCAAAACGGCGCCCCCCCGCGCCCCGCCCCTGTTTTCCTGATTTTTCGTTGTTTTTTCTGCATCTGCTGCGCCCTTGGGGTGTGGCCGTGCGTTTTTTAACGTTTCAGGAGATTTTCCATGACGACATCTTTGTCTTGCCGCCTGCGTGGCGGTGTTTTTCTGCTCGCCCTTTTTTCAATCACCCTGTCATTGTCGGCGTTTGCCCAAGAGACAAAAACCAAGCCCCTATCGCTCAGCATCACCAAGGGAAATCTGATCAAAAGCGATACGGTTCCCACCGTTAAGGAGGCCACCCGCACCATCCAGCAAACCCCAGGGGGCGTTGAGGTTGTGCCGCTAGAGGCCATTGAAAACCGCTATATCCAGAATTTTCAGGATACCCTGTCCTTTGTCCCCGGAGTGTATGCCCAAAAACGGTTTGGGGAGGAGGTGCGCCTGTCCATTCGGGGCTCTGGCCTGTCCCGTGGTTTTCATATGCGGGGGATTACCCTGCTGCAGGATGGGATTCCCTTTAATCTGGCCGATGGTGGGGGGGATTTTCAAGAGGCTGATCCCCTAGCCCTGCAGCATATCGAGGTTTATAAGGGCGGCAACGCGCTGGCCTACGGTGGCAACAGTCTGGGCGGGGCCATCAATATGGTTTCCCCCACGGGCTATACCGCGCGTGGCAACCAAGTGCGCCTTGAGGCTGGATCCGAAAGCACCCTTCGCGCCCATGCCCGCAGCGGGGCTGTTTTTGATGATCAGGATATATTCCTGAGCTTAACCAGCACCACCAGCAATGGGTTTCGCCAGCACAGCGATCAGGGCAGCGTCAAACTGAACAGCAATTACGGCATCAAGGTCCGTGATGATCTGGAAACACGGTTTTACTTAAGTGGGAACATTATTGAACAGGACCTGCCTGGGACCCTTAGCCGTGAGGATGCCCTCAACAACCCTGATAAAGCCAACCCTGCGCAGGTTAAGGGGGATCAGAAGCGGGATATCCGTTCGCTGCGCCTGTCCAACAAAACCGCCTACACCCTTTCCAACACACAAACGGTGGAGGGCGGGGTGTTTTTAAACCGCAAAGACCTGTTTCACCCGATTTTTGCGGTGGTGGATCAAGAAAGCATGGATTATGGGGGGTTTGGAACCCTGAAGGGGTCCTATACTCTGGGGGATTATGCCAACCGGTATCGGGCTGGCTTTACATCCCAAGCCGGCACAGTGGATGCGCGGCTTTATACCAACGTTCGGGGCAGTCGAGGCACCTTAATCGGGGATGCCGATCAACAGGCACAAACCCATAATCTGTTTGCGGAAAACAACTTTTACGTTATGCCCACAGTGGCCTTGGTCACCGGCAGCCAGTTGACGTGGGCCCAGCGGGAAAGCGTTAACAAAAAAGGGACCAGCAACACGGATTCGGTGATTTATCGATCCTTTAACCCCAAGCTGGGGGTTTTGTATGAACCCGTAGAGGGCAATCAGGTTTTTGCCAACATCAGCAAAAGCAACGAAGCCCCCACGTTTACCGAGCTAACCCAAGGCGGCACGGCAACCTTTACCCCCGTTAATGCCCAGCAGGCTTGGACGGCAGAAATCGGCACCCGCGGCCAGCATGATCGGTACGATTGGGATGTCAGCGTGTATCGCTCTTGGGTGAAAGACGAGCTGCTGCAATTCAGCATCGACCCCAGCGCGGGCATTCCCGCCAGCACCTTTAATGCCGATAAGACCCTGCATCAGGGGCTGGAGTTGGGTCTTGATGTCTCCCTGACAGAAACGGTACAATGGCAAAATGCCTATACGTTCAGCGATTTTACCTTTCGGGGGGATGCCCAGTATGGGGATAATCGTCTGGCCGGTGTGCCGCCGCATGTTTATAAAACAGCCCTGCGTTATACTGACCCTGCGGGTTGGTATGTGGCCCCCAATGTGGAATGGGTACCGGTGGGGGCGGATGTGGACTTTGCCAATACGCTGGATGCCCCAGGGTATACGGTCTTAGGGGCGGAGGCCGGTTATAAAATCAGCGAAAACGTTAACGTTTTTGTGGATGTCCGCAACCTGACGGATGAAGCCTATATCAGCAATTTCAGCACCCTGAGCAAAGCCACGCCCAGCAACAGCCAAGTGTTTTACCCGGGCGAGGGACGAAGTGTCTATGCGGGGATTGTGGTGAGGTTCTGATGTTAGCAACGCTTTATCAATGGCACCTACGCCTTGGGGTTATCGTGGGCATTTTTCTGATTGTGTGGGCGGCATCGGGTCTGATTCACCCCTTGTTGTCGTTAACGGGGATTCAACCGGTTGCCTTTACGCCGCCGGTGGAATCGGTGGAGGTGAAGGGGGCGAAAGCCCCCTCCGCTTTGCTGCCTGCGCAAGCCATCACGGGGCTAAGACTGGTGATGGCCGAGGGGCAGCCGCATTATCAGATCACCCTGCCCCATCAGGCCGAGCGTCTTTATTACAATGCTAT
The DNA here is from genome assembly GCA_044371315.1 of Alphaproteobacteria bacterium. Lineage (GTDB taxonomy): Bacteria > Pseudomonadota > Alphaproteobacteria > JAJTHO01 > CANGYM01 > CANGYM01. Next base: position 11,068 of record JBILTX010000006.1, read on the forward strand.
CACGGGGGCATGGCTGCCCAATGCCGATGCTGCCCGTGCAAAGGATCTGGCACGGCATTACAGCGGTGAAAAAAAGGCAGGTATTCTTTCCGCAACCCTGCAAACCACGTTTGATCAAAATTATCCGTCCATCAACAAATATCTGCCGGTATGGCGGGTGGCGTTTGAACGTCCCGATGGTTTGGTTGTGTATGTGGATACCGGCGAAGACACCTTGGGCAGCCTCAATACCCCCTACAAAGAAACCCTGCTTTGGCTGTTTCAACATATCCACACACTGAAATTTCTGGAAGGCCGATTTGAGGGCGTGCGGCTGGGGATCATCACCTGCGCCATGCTGGGGATTGTTGCCATGGCTGGGTTGGGGATTGCGCTGCTGTGGACATTAAAACGCCCCAAAATGCCAAAAGGCGGGCGGGGTCTGCATCGCCGTCTGGCATGGGTGGTATGGCTGCCTGTTCTGGCGTTTTCTGGCAGTGGGTTATTTCATTTGTGGATGCAGACAACGTCTGAAGCCCCGAAAACCCCACAAATGTACCCTGTTGCCATGGCCAGCATCCAATCTTTGCCTCAGGGGATTCATCATGCTGGTGATGTCCGCCTGAGCATAACCCCAAAAGGGATTTTATGGCGGGTAGAAAGGGCTTTGCATGACGCCCCCAAAACAATCCCAACCGCGCATGCTCACCATACACAACGGATGCCAAAAACAACCACAGCCTATTTCAGGGTGCAAGATGGGACGAAAGTCCCCTCGCGTGATGCGGATATCGCGCTGGCCATCGCAGGGCAGAATACTGGACCCCTTCCCACGCTGGTGCCCATGTTCAGCCCTGAGTATGGTTTTGCCAACAAACGCCTGCCTGTCTGGCGCGTGGAAACCCCTAAGGGGTTGATGTTTGTGGATGCCAAAGCCGGCATCATGGCCGCACAGGTGTCTGCCTTAGACAAGGCAGAATTGTGGAGTTTCCGCAACCTGCACAAAGGTCAATTTCTGGATAAGCTTCTGGGAATCACACACACCCAGAGGGATAGCCTGCTGGCGGTGGTTGCCATACTGATGATTATGATGAGCGGAATTGGCCTGTGGCTGTACCAACGGAAAAGACGTGTTTTGAAAACAACACAGCGTCCATCCGATGATCGTTCTCTGTCCCCGCCAAAACCTTGAAAAATAGCCCCCCCACTTTTTGGGGGGGCGAAAGCGTGTTTACAAAACGCGAGGATTACGCACTAAAGTAGAGTTTGTATTCCACAGGGTGCGGGCTGGTTTCGTACATTTTCACTTCGTCCATTTTCATGGCGATGTAGGATTCAATCATCCCTTTGGAAAACACATCGCCCTGATTCAGGAAGGCGTGATCTTTTTCCAGCGCATCCAAAGCCTGACGCAGAGAGCTGCAGACGGTGGGCAGGGATTTCATTTCCTCGTCCGAGGCATCGTACAGGTTGCGGTCCATGGCGGCGCCAGGATCGATTTTGTTTTTAATCCCGTCCAATCCCGCCATGACCATAGCGGCAAAAGCCAAATAGGGGTTGGCGGTGGGGTCAGGGAAACGCACCTCAACCCGCTTGGCTTTGGGGGAGTCATAGTGGGGAATCCGGCACGATACCGAACGGTTACGGGACGAATAACCCAAAACCACAGGCGCCTCGAATCCGGGGATTAAGCGTTTGTAACTGTTGGTGGTGGGGTTGGTAAAGGCGTTGATGGCGCGGCCATGTTTGATGATGCCCCCGATGTACCACAGGGCTTCTTGAGAAAGGCCAGCATACTCAGAACCGGCAAACATGGGCTGTCCATTTTTCCACAGGGACTGGTGAACGTGCATCCCCGATCCGTTATCCCCCGCCATGGGCTTGGCCATAAAGGTAGCCGTTTTGTTATAGGACTGGGCCACGTTGCGCACCACATATTTATACAACTGCATGCGGTCCGCCGTTTCCACCAATGTCCCGTAAAGGATCCCAAGTTCGCACTGGGCGGGGGCCACTTCGTGGTGGTGTTTTTCCACGGGGATGCCCATTTCCTTCATACGGGACAGCATTTCCGCGCGGATATCCACCAAGGCATCCACGGGGGCGCAGGGGAAGTATCCGCCCTTGGCGCTGGGACGGTGCCCCAAATTGCCGCCTTCGTAATCGCGGCCAGAGTTGTTGGGCAGCTCTTCGGAATCAATGCGATAAAACACGTGATCCTGATTGTGGGCAAAGCGCACGTCATCAAAAATGAAAAACTCTGCTTCGGGTCCAAAATAGGCGGTTTCGGCTAGGTGAGAGGATCTCACATAGGCCTCCGCGGCCTTAGCGATGGAGCGGGGGTCACGGTCATAGGGCGTGTTTGTGATAGGATCCACAACATCACAAATGACCACCAAGCTGGGCTGGGCCGTGAAGGGGTCCACCACAACACTTTCGGCATCGGGCATCAATTTCATATCGGATTCGTGAATGGCCTTCCACCCTGGGATGGAGGAACCATCGAACATAATCCCCTCGTCAAACATTTTTTGATCCACCGCGGACACATCCATGGCCATGTGGTGCCAGACCCCTTTCATGTCCGAAAAGCGCACGTCGATATATTGAATATCGTGTTCCTGAATCAGATCAAAAACCTTGTTCCCCATAAAAAAGTCCTTTGCGATGATAAAAAGATGTCATGGCACAATACATGCCAAAAACTCGTTAAGTCCTCAAGGCCTGCAACACAAACGCCGCAACCTTTTCCACACTTTCTGAAAAGAGTTGTTTTTTTATCACACAAGATGATCGATGGTGCAATCAAAAATCAAGGGCATTGAAGGAACCCCTGACCGCCGTAGGGCCCCCTAGAAAAATCGTGTCAAAAAACCCCTTGCACTTAAAAAAGAATCTGCTATGATTGTTGGTAATAATAATACAAATTTTATTTTTTGGTATTCGTATCTCTTGTGGTTCATTTCTTATGACCTCTTCTTTAAACCTTAGGCATCAACCGCTTTTCAGTCAGCGGCTGCGGGATGGGTGGGATATGCCCATGGGTGATGCTGTTGTCAGCGGTGCCGTGGATGCCCTGGGCGATTATATGAAACCCCAACAGGGGGACACGCCCGCGCAGGTACAAATCAAAGTCGGCCTGCAAACGGCGGTGGCGTTTTTAAAGCAGTTTAACGAAGATGTTTCTGAGGCCATGACGTCTTTTTTTCAGGATGTGCGGGCCTTTTTCAGGGCCATGATGCCCTCGGACGGCGAGGATGTAACCCATCATTACGGCATCATCGTTGGATTTTTTGCGGGGTTATTTTTTTGCACCCGTCAGGGTGTGGCGTTCGGTCGCTCTCTGCTGGAACAATGCCTGCTCGAGGCCCTGGAGATGACCAAAAAGGTTTTGGCTTGGCTGCAAAACGAAGAATTGCAACAAAGCCAAGCCCTGAACCAAGAGCGCCGCACACGATTTCAGGGGGCGTGAATGGGGCAACCACAGATTTCTTTTCAAAAAAAATCCAACCATTACTGGGTTTGAGGAAAATTTATCTAAGAGGGGGTTGTTTTTATGGGATTTTGGGATAGATTCTTGCTTGGATCAATAGGATTGGTTTCTTTGGGAATTCTAGGAACGTCGCGTGTTCCTAGCCAAAGTAATACCAATAATCCTTCTGTTCTTGGGGGGGACTGCATACCATTAGAGATTGTAAATAAACACAGACCAAATGTAGGCATAGATTCTCCCATTCAGGGTCAATTTTATGTAAATGGAAGGCTGACAAAAGCCACTTTAAACACTACAAAGAATTGTGTTCAAGGACTTCCTCCAAAGACGATCGATGCCTTGAAGCGAGCACAACAACGAGGCCAATAACCCTACCCCCCCCATCGCAAATCCAACGTACAGGGAAACGCCGGATGGTGCAGGGCGGGTTTGGGGACAAAGGCCCCTGTGGTGTGGCCACTTTTTTCAAAGCGGGACAGGCGGCGGCCTTCGGCTTCGTTTTCATTGATGGGCAGGCGTTCGTAATTGCGGCCCCCCGGGTGCATCACGTGATACGTGCATCCCCCCAACGATCGAGAATAGCGCGTATCCACCACATCAAACACCAACGGGGTATGAATGGGGATGGTGGGGTGCAGGGATGACGCGGGGGCCCAAGCTTTGTACCGTACCCCCGCAACAAAGGTATCCATGGCCTCTGTGGCCACCAGCGGCAGGGGGTAACGGTTGCATGTCACGATATGGCGCCCGGGGATCAGGCCGTGGGCGGCCACCTGCAGACGCTCCAGCGATGAATCCACCCCCCGCGATGTGCCCCCACCAAAGGAAGAGTCCTCCCCCATCACTGGCCAAGGCTCTAGGGCCATGCGCAGCTCCAGACGTACATCCCCCACCTGAACGGTGCCATACAGGGGAAAACGAAAATCCAAAAACGGCAAAAACCAAGCGGGATCAAATGTATAGCCATGATGTTTCAGGGTGCCCAAAACATCCGTAAAATCCTGCCACACACAATGGGGCAACATAAATTGATCATGCAACCGCGTACCCCACGCCACCAAAGGGGCCTGATAGGGTTTATGCCAAAAGGCCGCAATGCATGCGCGAATCAACAACGCCTGCAGCAAATTCATCTGCGGATGCGGCGTCATTTCAAACCCGCGCATTTCTAGCAAGCCCAACCGCCCGCGCGGGCTGTCGGGGCTGTAGAGTTTATCAATACAAAATTCAGATCGGTGGGTGTTGCCCGTTAAATCCACCAACAGGTTCCTCAGCATCCGGTCCAGCAACCAGTGCGGCAGGTCTCCCTCACCTTTACCTGGAATATGGGACAGGGCAATGTCCAGTTCATACAAACTGTCCAAACGGGCCTCATCCACGCGGGGGGCTTGGCTGGTGGGACCAATAAACTGCCCCGAAAACAAATACGACAACGACGGATGATTTTGCCAGAACGTCAGCAAACTTTTCAGCAAATCGGGACGACGTAAAAACGGGCTATCCTGCGGCGTGGCCGCCCCCGTGACAATATGATTGCCCCCGCCGGTGCCCACACGCCGCCCATCCAGCAAAAATTTATCGGCAGTTAAGCGGCATTGCCTAGCGGTTTCATAAACCCCCTCGGTGATGGTTTTTAAATCATCCCAAGAATGGGCCGGTTGAATGTTCACCTCAATGACCCCGGGATCGGGGGTGACGCTAAAATGCTGCAATCGTAAATCGGGGGGCAAGGGATACCCCTCCAGCACCACCGCCACATTTTTGGCCTCCGCCACCGCCTCCACCGCCGCCAGCAAAGCCAAGGCATGCTCCGCATAAGACAACGGGGGCAAAAACAAATGCAGCGTGCCGCCCCGAACCTCAGCACACAGGGCGGTGCGGATGCTGCTGTCCCAGCGAGGGGCTTCAGGCTTGGGCGGCAGCAAGCCCTCAAGGGGGGAAAGGGGATCCCGTTGATCCTCAGGGCTACGCTCGGGCAGGATTTCCCGCGCCGTTTCATTTGGCAAACTGGACAGCGGCAAGCGTAATCCCACCGGTGAATCCCCCGTCAGCAAGACTAGACGATCCCGACGAAAGGCCCAGAGCGCACTGGCCCACCCCCCCTGCGCCACACTGTAAAACAGGGGCAGGACATACCCCGCGGGATCGTTATAGGTTTTTTCAAATAGGTTTTGCAGACGCTTGCGCTCGGCGGCCTCAAACGGGTCATCGTGGCGAATGTCCCCATCCAGCGGCAACGTTCCCTCTTTCCACAGGGCGTAGGGGATATCTTCAAAGGCTGGCAAAATGGCCTCCTCAGAAACCCCCAGCACCTTTACCAAATCTTGCAAAAAGGCCTTGGCCATTTCAGGGGTATGGCCCTCGGACTTTTCCGGATCCGCCAGACGGGCCCTGTTTTTCCAGATGGGCAATCCATCTTTACGGCCATAGGACGCCATGGACCATCGGGGCAAAATTTCCCCCGGATACCATTTCCCATGGGAAAATTGCTGCACGGATCCTGCGGGACAAAGGGGCTGAAACAGGGTATAGGCCAAGGCCTTTTTCTGTCCGCCCAGCGCGGCGGTTTCCCATGCGGGATGATCCCGTTCATCCAGCGATACAAACGTGGGTTCCCCGCCCATGGTCAGGCGCACATCGCCGGCGATTAAATCCTGATCCACCTTTTGGCCCAAATCATCGATGGCCTGCCATAACAACGGGGGATAGGGTTTACTGACGCGGTGGTCTTCATGAATGCGGGTCACCGTCATGCTGTGATGCAGAGTGCTTTCGCACGGGTCCAGCAGCCCACTGATGGGCGCCGCGCTGGAGGGGTTGGGGGTGCAACATAACGGAATATGCCCCTCACCCGCAAACAGGCCCGACGTGGGGTCTAGCCCCACCCATCCGGCCCCGGGCAGGTAAACCTCGCACCATGCATGCAAATCCGTAAAATCTTCGGCGGGGCCATTGGGCCCATCGAGGGCATCCACATCCGCCTTTAATTGGATCAAATAGCCAGAGGCAAAGCGGCTGGCCAGACCCAAATGCCGCAGCATCTGGCACAATAGCCACGCCATATCGCGGCAAGATCCGCTGCGTTTGCTCATGGTCTCTTCGCAGGATTGCACGCCAGGTTCCAAACGAATGCCATAGGCCAGATGATGATGCACTCGCTGGTTCAGGGCCACCAGAAAATCAATGGTGGGGGTTTTGGTGCGGGGAATGTCCGATAAAAAGGCCGACAGCAGCGGGCCGCGCTCTTTGATTTCCAAATAGGGAATCAGCTCTTCAGCAGTGCTGGCATCATAAACAAAGGGAATCTGCTGCGCGGCGTCTTCTAGGAAAAAATCAAAGGGATTAAACACCCGAATGTCGGTGACCAGATCCACTGTAACCTGCAAAAAACGGGTAGGCTCCGGAAACACAACGCGGGCCAAGTGGTTTCCAAAGGGGTCCTGCTGCCAGTTTAAAAAATGGGGCTTGGGCGTGACCTGCAAGCTATAGGATTCCACCAATGCCCGTGCATGGGGGGCGGGACGCAGCCGAATGGTCTGAGGCCCCAGCATAATCGGGCGATCATAATCATATCGGGTAACGTGGTGCAGGGCCGTCAGCAAAGTCATGGCCCACCATAGCGAAGGGAAGAGATGAGGGCAAGGAGAAGGTTAGAGAAAAAACTCTGTTGTCTATGTTTCGTCCCTCGTCCTCTGTGTCTCTACCAACCCCGCAAACCCCTCCCTCAGGGCCTTGGCCACCTCAGCAAAACTGGCCCCTTCGGCCTTCATCTGGGCGCGAAGGGCCACGAGGTCTGTGAAATGCTGGGCCCAGGGGTCAGGAAAGACGGCTTGTCCCAGATGCTGCGTGATGGCTTTGGACAGGCCCGCCGCTTGGCCGTCGCTGGACACCGTGATCATCACCGGCCCCCGCCGCATGAGTGAGGGAACGTGAAAATCACACAGGGGCTTAACGTCCTCTACATTCACAAAGGCCCCGCCGGCCTTGGCGGCGGTGTAATAGGGACGGGCTTCGTCTTCGCCAAGGCCCGCAATATAAACAATGCGGTACGTGCCGGCAGATAAGCGGGGCAACAGGGATGGGCTTTCCTGCCCCTCTTGTGGCAAGGGATAAAGATCCAAAGCCCCCGCCCCAGCCTCGGTCAGCAGGGTCAGGCGTTTGTCATAGGCTTCTCCCCGCCCCGCCAAGGCGATGGGCAGACGGTCCACATCCAGCATCAGGGGCAGCATCAGGCCACGTCCGCCAGCAGGGCCTTCATATAGTCCACCCCGCGATCATGGCAATAATCGCCAAAGGTGGCGTGTTTGTCCGTCCGATGATCCCGAAAATCCACAAAGGCCTTTTTCAGGGCGGGGGTAATGGCTTCGTAGGGGAGTTTATCAAGCACTTTTTCACTCAGCCGCGTGCCCAAAAAGTCCCCCCCCAAATACAGGGCATACACCCCAGGGGTGCGGCCCACCAACCCAATATCCCCAGCATAGGGACGGGCGCAGCCGTTGGGGCAGCCCGTGATGCGCAGAGTGAACAGGTCTTGGCTAAGGCCAATGTCCGCCAGCATGGTTTCAATATCCGTCATCAGGGGATCATGGATCCGCTCGGCCTCCGTTAAGGCCAAGCCGCACGTGGGCAAGGCCGGACAGGCCATGGACCAACGCCGCACATTGGAAAGATCATCCCGCAATTTCACACCGTGCTCTTGAAACACGGCTTCCACCGCAGCGCGATCTTGGGGGCGAATGTCCCCCAAAATGACATCCTGCGTCGGGCTAACCACCACCACAGGGGCATAATCCGTCACCACACGGCGCAGTGCCGAGCGCAGGCGCAACGCGCCCACGTCATGAACGCGACCACTCAGGACAGGCAGACCAAGGTATAACAACCCATCTCCTTGCTCATGCCAACCCAAATGATCCACGATGGTATAGGGCACTTGGGGTCTGGGATCCTCTAGGGGGCGACCCATGATGGTTTCCATTTGGGCTTTGACCCAGGCCTCACCCTGTTCCTGCACCACGTATTTGATGCGGGCATGTTTGCGGTTGGTGCGGTCGCCCCAATCACGGTGAACGGTGACCACGGCGCGGGCGGCGGCCAGCAAATCCTGCGGCCCCACAAAACAGATGGGGGTGGCCAGACGGGGATAGGTTTCGGCTTTGTTGTGGGTGATGCCAAGACCCCCCCCCACGTGAATGTTGTACCCCAACAACGTCTTCTGATCGTCAAACAACGCCACAATGGCCAGATCGTTGGTGAGAACATCCACCGAATTGTCCTGCGGCACCGTGATGCCGATTTTGAATTTGCGGGGCAGATAGGTGGTGCCATAGAGGTCCTCGACCTCGCCCCCGTCTTTGTTCACAGAGGGGTTATGGACATCGGCGAATTTTTCGTTATCCAACCAGATTTCGGCATAGGCGTTAGAGCGCGGCAACAACGATGCGGACAACATGTCGGCATCCTGAAAAAGCCGCTGGTGAATGGCATCCCGAATGGGGGCCGCGATGGTGGTAACATTCCGCACCACATCGCCGCAGGCGGCCTCGGTGGTGAAAAGGCTTTCGTTAATGCCCGCAATGGTGGCGTGCAAATCGCCCTTTAGGATGTTGTGATACTGAATGGCTTGGCGGGTGGTGAAACGCAATTTCCCGCCGCCGTATTGATCGGCCAAAGTATCAAAATGCAGGTACTGCGCCCGATTCATTTTTCCCCCTGGAATGCGAACACGAATCATCATTTCGTATTCTTTATCCAGTTTCATTTTTTTCCGCTCGGTGGCCGTGTCGCGGTTGTATCCCTGATAAACCCCGTGGAATTTCAAAAGGTTATACATATCCTCAGAAAACGGGGTTTGGGCATCATTTAAATCGGTTTTGATGGTGCCGCGCAGCTGTGCACTGCCGGCCTTAACATCTTCAACGTGGGAGAGTTTTTCGGTCATATCAAAACGTCATCATTGCCATCATCAATAAAACCTTTCATAAAGGATAGACCAAAAAACTTCAAGACTCTCATAACCTATCCTTTTGCCGTTGTTCTCTTTATGAATCCTGTTTTGTTAACGGAAACCTCTGCCTTGGCGGCGTATTTGGACCGGTTTTCGGATGAAACGCAGGTGGCCTTGGATGTGGAGTTTGTGCGCCAGACAACCTATTATCCCCATTTGTGTTTGATCCAAATGGCCTTTGCGAATCAGGACCCTGTTTTGATTGACCCCTTTGCGTGTGATGTAACGGTGCTGGGGCCCCTGCTGACCAACCCCAAGGTGCTGAAAATTGTGCATGATGGGAAGCAGGATGTTGAGGCCCTGCGCCATGCCCTGTCCGTTGTCCCTGCCCCGCTGTTTGATGTTCAGTTGGCGGCGTCCTTTTGTGGTATGGGGCCCCAGATCCGGTATGAAAAACTGGTGAAAACGCTGTGTGATTCTTCCTTTTCCCAAATCAAAACCCCGCTGGATTGGAAACGCCGCCCCCTGCCCACAGGGCATTTGCATTATGCGGCGGAGGATGTGCATTACCTCAATACCATTTATCAGGGCCTAACAGAACGGCTGAACCAAACGGGACGCCGTTCATGGTTTGATGAGGACATGGCGGCCCTAGAGCGATCGTTCCAAACACCCCTTTGTGACCAAGAGATTGGGGAAAAATTCAAAGTCGGGCATTTGCCCTATCCCCACGTTCCCACAGCGCGGGCCTTGGTGGTGGTGCGTGACCGGATTGCCCGTCATAAAAACATGGCGCGGCGGCGGTTGGTGCCGGATGAGGGAATTTTGGCAGCGGCGTCTCGCGGGGCAGAGGCACCCATGCAGCTTTTTCCCGAGCACAAAGCGTTTTGGGAGGATTTTGATGCCCTGTGCGCCCTGTTCAAAAAAGCACCCCCGTCAAAAGCCCAAGACGAAGAAGCCGTGCGTTTTTTCCTGCTCTCCGCTGCATTGAAAGACGTGGCCCAGAAAAACAATCTGCCGGAATCTTTGCTGGCCAACCGTGAAGCCCTGCGGCTGTTTGGCAAAACCACAAGCCCCCTAGATCAGGGGTGGCGGGCTGAGGTTGCGGGTAATCTGCTCCACACCATCCAAAAGGGAGAGGTATCGGTACGATTGGCGGGGGAGGTGTTGGTTTATGAAACACAAATTCCCGCCGTCTAAACGCGAAACCCTTGCACCCTGACATCAAAAGGGTTTTAATAAGGCCACTTAGCCTAGGTACCCCATAACCACCAAGGCATCCAAAGCCAGAGTCCCGTTGCGTGATGTCTTATTTGCCTGATTTTTTATCCTTTCACCTGCCCAGTGTGATGCAGGGCGCTGTCACCACCCTTCAATTAACCCTGATTTGTTTTGCTCTGAGTTTGATCATCGGCGTTATTTGGGCGATGATGTGCCTGTATGCTCCGCCTTTTGTTGCCAAAGGGGCCCATAGACTATCTTTGTTTTTTCGGGGCATGCCAGAATTGCTGATCATTCTGGCCATTTATTATTTGCATGGACCCATTTTAGAAATTCTGACGTGGGGGCGCATCAACCAGTTGTCGTCTTTTGCGTCGGGGGTTTTAGCACTTTCTCTATGTTATGGGGCCTATGCCAACGAAGTAATCCGGTATGCGATTCTGACCATTCCCAGCCACCAGATCGAGGCGGCGGATGCTTTTGCTCTTTCTGCAAAACGGCGATTTATTCGTATCATTCTGCCACAGGCAACTTTTCGTTCGCTTAAAGGCCTGACCAATCTATTTTTGTCTTTAATGAAGGATACAGCCTTGCTTTCCGTCATCAGTGTCCCTGAATTGATTCGCATGACGCATCTGAGTATTGCCTCTGCTAGGCATCCCTTTACCTTTTACATGATCGCAGCATGCCTGTATTTGGTGATGACTTTTTTGGTTTTATCCATCATCCGTTTTTTAGACCGTGTTTATTTTTATCGTTTTATGAATGAGGAACGACACTAATGCACCCTGAAACCCGTCTGGCCCATTTGGCCCGTGATGCCCGTCGTTTTGATGGGGCTGTGAATTTGCCTGTGATGCGGGCCTCAACGGTGTTGTTTCAGGATACGCAGCACCTGAAAGCCACCGAAAAAACCTGGTGGGAAAAACCCTATTATGGGCGCCATGGCTTAACCCCAACCTTTGCCTTTGAAGAGGCCATTGCGACCCTAGAGGGTGGTTATAAAGCCATTGCCGTGGAATCGGGTTTAGCCGCCCTGACGTGCGCCTTATCTGCCTTTTTAAAAAGTGGGGATCATGTTTTGATTCATGATGCCGCCTATGGTCCTGTGCGGCATTATTGTGATGATGTTCTGCGGCGCTTTGGGGTTGAGGTGACGTATTACCATCCCAGTCAGGATGTGGCCTCTCTGCTGCGACCCCATACCCGCGTGCTCCATCTGGAGGCCCCCGGGTCCCTTACCTTTGAGATGCAGGATATTCCCGCGCTTTGCGCTTTGGCCCAAAGGCACAATATCATCACGGTCATGGACAACACATGGGCTACACCCCTTTATTTTCAGGGGTGTTCTGTGGGTGTTGATGTGGTTATTCATGCCGCCACAAAATATCTGGTGGGCCATTCGGACGCCATGCTGGGCATCATGGTGGCCAAAAATGAAACCGTGTATCACACCCTGAAAACCAATGCGGCCCGTCATGGTCACCATGCTGCGTCGGATGATCTTTATTTGGCCCTGCGGGGTATGCGGACCCTAGCCGTCAGATTGGCCCGCCATCAGGACACCGCCCTGCGTTTGATGACATGGCTGGCGGATCATCCCTTGGTGGCGCGGATTTTATCCCCTGCCCATCCAGATCATGAGGGTCACGCCCTTTGGAAGCGGGATTTTTCAGGTGCCAGTGGCTTGTTTTCCTGTGTGATGCATATGGACTATCCGGACCTATGCCAAGCCGTGGACCGTTTGACCCTGTTTGGGCTGGGTTACAGTTGGGGCGGGTTTGAATCGCTGGCCGTTCCCTTTGACATGCGCCGCGCCCGCACCGCCCAGCCATGGACCGAGGGCCCCATTCTGAGGATTCATGCAGGATTAGAACACCCCGACGATTTGATTGGGGATTTGGCTAACGCTTTGGGGTAGGCATCCCCTCCATCATCCCCCGCCACTGACTGATCAACCCAAGGGCCTCAAGCGGGGTTACAGCATCAGGATTGATCTGGGCTAAGGCAGACAGGACGGGATGAGGGGCGTCTGCGGTCTGGGGCGGAGGCTCTGGGGGCAAAAATGTGGGCTGCGTTTGGGCCTGTTCCCGCAGGCGTTCCAGATTGTTTAAAATCACGCGGGCGCGGGCAATGACGGCCTTGGGCACGCCCGCCAGCTGGGCCACATAAAGGCCATAAGAATGGGCAGCCGCCCCAGCGGACAGGCTGTGCAAAAATTGAATATCCTCCCCCACGGTGGCCACATCCATTTGCATACAGCGCAGGCCCCTGTGGGTTTGGGGCAGTTCGCTGAGTTCATGATAATGAGTGGCAAACAACGTGCGGGGCCGCCGCCCATCGTGCAGGTATTCCAAGGTTGACCATGCCAGCGACAGCCCATCAAAGGTCGCCGTTCCCCGCCCCATTTCATCCATAATCACCAGCGATGACGGGGTGGCCTGATGCAAAATGGTGGCCGTTTCCGTCATTTCCACCATAAAGGTGGATTTGCCGCTGGCCAAATCATCTGCCGCCCCCACGCGACAAAAGACACGGTCGCACAGACCAAAGGTCATGGCCTGCGCCGGCACAAAGGACCCCATCTGCGCCATGATGACCATCAAGGCATTTTGGCGCAGATAGGTGCTTTTCCCTGCCATATTAGGGCCGGTTAAAATCACCATACCGCTGCCAGGTTTCAGGTGGGTATCGTTGGGCACAAACCGCTGGTGCCGTTGCCGTGCCTCGATAACGGGGTGACGCCCTGCGGTGATGAAAAGTGAGGGCTCCGGCACCAATGTGGGGCGGCACCAACGATGATTCAGGGCATTGCGGGCATGGGTCAGCATCACATCCAGCAGGGCAACAGCATCGGCCATGGCCCCCAAAGCAGGGGCTTCGTTGAAAACCTGAGCCGTTAAGGAGGCAAACAGGTCTTTCTCCAGCGCCAAGGCCTCGGATGTGCTGCGGGACAGGCGAGCCTCAACCTCCTGCATCTCGGTCGTGGTATAGCGGATGGCGTTGGCCAGCGATTGCCGGTGGATAAACAGATCTTTGGGCAGGCCCTCAGCATTTTTGGGGGCACATTCCAAAAACGCACCCAACAGATTGTTGGTTTTGTAGCGCAGGCCTGCTTTGGGATACAGGGCTTGATAGCGGGCCTCCAGATCCCGCAGGTGGCGCTCTCCCTCGGCGGCAAAGGTCCGCAGCGCATCCAACTTCCCGTGATAGCCCGTGCGGATCACCCCCCCATCCCGCAGGGTTCTGGTGGGATCAGGGTTTAGGGCTTGGCTGAGGGTCTGGTTCAAGGTGCTATGGCTGGGCAGGCGGGCTAGGGCCTCTGCCAGCAAGGGGGGCGGGGCGGGATAACCGGCGGCAAAGGCCTTGATATGTTCGCACCCTGCCAAGGTTTGCATCAGGGCGATTAGGTCCCGCGGCTGACCCGCCCCCGCCGTTAATCGGGTGAGAATGCGGCGCACATCCGGCAGAGATGTCATTTTTTCTGAAACCTGACGGGTGAAATCCGGATGAAACACGCCGTAATCCACAGCATCCCATCGGGCCATGATGGCCCCCTCTTGGACCAAAGGACGCATCAGATGATCCCGCAACAATCGGTGGCCCGCCGATGTTTGGCAATGATCCAAAACAGATAACAGACTGCCAGCCTTGCCGCCGTTTTGGGTATAAAACAGCTCCAGATTTCTGGCCGTGGCCATATCATAACGCAGGGTGTCCTCTAGCCGGACCTGCACAGGGGGATTCAGGGATACCCCGCACCCCGTGGTGCCAAGATATTGCAAAATCACCCCAAAGGCGATGATTTCCGCATCCTGAAACGGGGCGAAAATAGACAGGTCTTTGGTTTGATACAGGGCCTCCCACGCCCGCTGGGCCCGTGGCAGGAAAAATAGACTGGTGGGCTGGGGGCTCAGGCTGGTTTTGCGGGCGGCCCTGAAAAAGGGGTCCAGACGATCCTGTAAATCCTGATCCCGAATCAAAATTTCTTTGGGATCCAGAACATACAGCAGATTTACCAATTGACCTGTGGGCAGCGTTTGCACAAAGGCATCCCGCGTGGACACATCACACCAAGCCACAGACACGCGCTCTTTATCAAAGGCCAAGGCGCATAAAAAATGGGGGGTTTGGGGGGACAGCAGTGTTTCCTCAATGACCGTGCCCGGGGTTAGGACACGAACAACCTCGCGCCGCAGCAACACCTTGTCTTTGCCGCCAGTGCGCAGGGCGGCCTCTTCGGGGGTTTCCATTTGCTCGGCGATGGCGACTTTGTGTCCGGCCTCCAGCAGCATGGGCACATAGACATACAGCTGATGCCAAGGAATCCCGCACATAGCCGCCGCATTGTCACGGTTTTTGTTCCGTTCCGTGAGTTGGATTTTTAGGCACTCTGCCACCCGCTTGGCGTTTTCAAAAAAAACCTCATAAAAATCCCCCATGCGAAACAACACAATGGCATCGGGGTATTGATCCTGAAAGGCCTGATACTGGGCCATCATGGGGGTTAGGGTGGGGGCGTCGCTCATGCCCCTGATTATGGGGGCATGGGCGGGGTTGTCAAGGCTGTGTCAGGATTCTATGAACGGGCGCCCTTTCTATAGTGTTTTTAATTTATTTTCGTACTGAGCCGAGAACAAGCTTGGCGGAGCGATGCCTAGTGAACCTAGGTGAGTGAGGCCAAGTGCCGTTCGCAGGCCAGTACGAAAATAAAGTGAAAATACTATAAATGACAGGAAGACTTGTCCTGCGGGAAGATTCCATCAAAGAAAAAACGGGGGGCTGAGGGTATCCAAGTCTATCATCACCCCCCTATCCCGCCAGACATCCAATGCGCTGGACCTTGGCTTGCAGTTTGTTCAGGGCTTGCAAATAGGCCTCGGCGCTGGCCGCCAGTGTGTCGATGTTGGCCCCCGATCCGTGGGCGGTGGTACCCTGTTGTTCCAGACGAACGGTCACTTCGGCCTGTGCATCGGTGCCTTGGGTCACGGCGTGGACCTGATACAGTTGCAAGGTTGCCTGATGGGGCACCAGTTGCCCAATGGCGCGAAACGTTGCATCCACGGGCCCTGTGCCTGTGCTTTGGGTTTCCCTGATCTGGCCATTGATGGACAAGGCCAGACGAACCTCGGGCCGATCCGTGGTGCCGCAGGTGACGTGCAAACTGTGAAGACGAATGGCCTCGTCCGCTTGACCCCTTTGGGTGTCCACCAAGGCAATCAAGTCTTCGTCAAACACCTGTTTTTTCTTATCGGCGATGGCTTTGAACCGTGTGAAGGCCTCTGAAAGCTCCTCATCCGACAAACGATAGCCCAGCGCGGTGAGTTTATCCCGCAGGGCCGCCCGTCCTGAATGTTTGCCCATAACCAAGGAAGAGCGCGACAATCCCACAGATTCCGGCGTCATAATTTCGTACGTTTGGGCATTTTTTAACATGCCATCCTGATGAATCCCTGATTCATGGGCAAAGGCGTTTGCGCCCACAATGGCCTTGTTAGGTTGCACCACAAATCCGGTGACGCCGGACACCAGGCGGGACGCCCCCATAATATGCGTGGTGTCAATGTTTGTGCGATAGGGCAGCAGATCATGGCGGGTTTTCATCGCCATGACAATTTCCTCCATCGCCGCATTGCCCGCACGCTCACCCAAACCGTTGATGGTGCATTCCACCTGCCGCGCCCCGTTTTGAACACCGGCCAAGGTATTGGCCACTGCCAGCCCCAAATCGTTGTGACAATGCGTGGATAACACCGCCAGATCCATGTTGGGCACCGTATTTTTGATGGCCGCGATGAGATCCCCATATTCCAGCGGCATGGCATAGCCCACGGTGTCGGGGATGTTGATGGTGCGGGCGCCGGCCTTAATAGCCGTTTCCACAGCGCGAAATAAAAAATCACGATCGCTGCGCACGGCATCTTCGGCGGACCATTCCACATCCTCAACCAAGGAGCGGGCCAAGGTCACACTTTCCGTGATGGCCGCTAAAACCTGATCAGGGGTCATATTCAATTTGTGCTTCATATGCAGGGGGCTGGTGGCCAAAAAGGTATGAATCCGCGTGGGACACGTGGCCCCGCGCAGGGCCGCCCCTGCCGATTCAATATCCACGGTTTTGGCCCGTGCCAGCGCAGCCACACGACTGGTTTTCACGGTGTGGGCGATGGTGGAAACAGCCTCGAAATCCCCTGCGCTGGCGGCGGGAAAGCCAGCTTCGATAATATCCACACCCATGGCCTCTAGGGCGAGGGCAATACGGATTTTCTCCCCCAAAGTCATGGAGGCCCCAGGGGATTGTTCCCCATCCCTGAGGGTGGTATCAAAAATCAAAACGGTTTCTGACATGGCTTATCCTTGAAAAATCGTATCTTTTAAGTATCTCAGTATCTCATACATTGCCAAGAGAGAGAAGAGGGTTTCAAAGCGGGGCCAAGGAAAAGCCGTGGTAGGGGGGATTTCCCTTTCTGGAAGAACGTGGATCCCCCCCCACAATTTTCTTTGACCCTCAAGGGCGGTGGCCCCCGCCCCTTTCTCAGCTATTTGGGGGTAGGAACAATAAAATCCGCCGACGTCAGATAATCAAAGTCTAGGCCAAAGCTCTTTTTCTGACGAAAAAACCCCTCTGAGTTCATGCAGGTGTCCATAATGTACATACGGATACGCATTTTTTCCAAAATGCCCCGATTCTGATCCCCTGGGGGGGCCGTTCGAAAGGATTCAAATTTACACCGATAGAACGATTGTTCCAGATTACGACCGTTGTATCCACGGTATTCTTGGGCCCTTGCCAAGGGTGTGTCTTGGTAAGAAGGCGCTGCTGCGGCTTGCTGCTTGCGATAATCCCCCCCTAAGGTGGCAGCAGAGGCTTGAGAGCCCTTTCCCGCGCCATCAAAAGACTGAACCGACAACCCCTGGGCCAAAGCCAAAGAGGAAAAAAACCATGAGACAACAAAAAAAGCGAGGATTTTCATAAACAACCTGCTGCTTGTTACCTGAGAAAAAAAGTTGGGGGTCCATCTGTTCCCTCAGTTTTTAGTATATCGCAAATGTCCCTAAAAATAAAGTGATGATTGTTACATTCCCGAGGCGGAAATCCGCCCCTATTTTCATATGGACGATCAGCCAGTGGGTGATTGAAAGCCAGATGTAGCCTGCAAGTTATACTTTGAGTCCCCGCCGCCATGATTCCAACGGTGCCATGAATACCCCAAAATAATAGCAACAAAAACGATCCAATGCAAAATGACAGGTAAACGTGGTGGGGATAGCCAGAGTCGAACTGGCACGGCTGTTAAAAGCCGACGGATTTTAAGTCCGTTGCGTCTACCGGTTCCGCCATATCCCCCTTAGACCTTTTTGATGAAGGATGGAGCGGGTGAAGGGGATCGAACCCTCACAGCCAGCTTGGAAGGCTGGAACTCTACCATTGAGCTACACCCGCATCATGCAAAGATGCTTTTATTTGGGGCATACAGGGGGGTGGCGTCAAGGGTTTTCTTTGGATCAAGGATCGGGCCGTGTGTCTTTGCTGTTTATCACGACCACCCTAAACGGCAGAATGATCCACCCCTGCCAGCAGTTTTTCAGCCAAACCCACGTCTTCCGCCACGACCACAGTGGCCCCTAGGGCATAGAGATCGTCAATGGAGTCTTTGTTGTGGGCCCGCACAATCAGGGGCAGCGTGGGATAGTGTCGGTGAATCGTGCTTACCACATCCCGTGTTAAGGGCAGGGAATCCACCGCCAAAATCACAGCAAACGCCCCAGACGCCACCGCATGATGAACATGTTGGATGTTCCGTATATCCCCGTAAAATGCGGAAATGCCCTCTTTTTGGGCATGATGAACCGCGCTTAAATGACGATCCATGGCCAAATGCGGGCGGTGATTATCTTTTAGGGATTGGGCAATGCATCGCCCCACCCGTCCCAGTCCCACCACCAAAATAAAGGGGGAATCGGGATGATGCGTCGCCCCCTCAGGGGCTTTGGGATCCAGAAAAGCCCTGATGTGGGGCGCCCAATGAAACACCAAGGGAGATGTCATCATGGAAAGGGCCACCACCAGCAAAAAAAACTGGCCATCGGCAAAACTTAACAATCCCCCCGTCATCATCATGCCCAGCAAAACAAAGGCAAATTCCCCCGCTTGGGCTAAAATCAAGGCTCCCTCCACGGCCATGCCATGGGCAATCCCCCACAGACGGGCCAAGGGATAAAACACAACCGCCTTAATAACAAAAAGACCCACCACCGATCCCATTAACCAAAGGGGATGATCAAAAACAGCGCCAACATCAATCGCCATTCCCACAGATAGAAAAAAAATACCCAGCAAAAGACCCTTTAAGGGCTCTAAAATCACATGAACTTCGTGGCGATAGGCTGTCTCTGCCACCACAAGGCCCGCCAAAAACGCCCCCAGCGCAGGGGAAAGGCCAGCTTTGTGGGTGATTAACGCGGCGGCAGAAACACTCAGCAACACAAAGGCCATCAACCATTCGCTGTTACGCGCAGCGGAAACACTCTGCATCAGCGGGCGTAACAACCAGCGACCCAGCACCATCATGCTCACCAAGACCAATCCGCCCCCAAACAGGGATTCAGCAATCAAAGGCCCCAAATCCTGAGGATCGGAGGATTGCATGGTTAACGCCCCCACCAAAATCAACAGGGGAACCACCGCCAGATCTTGCATCAACAGAACCGAAAAACACAGAACCCCAAGCGGTTTGGCGGTGAGATTGTTTTCCCCCATCGTTTGCATCACCATGGCCGTTGATGATAGGGCCAGACAGACCCCCAGCAGCACTGACGTTGACATAGGATGTCCGAACATCATGGATATGCCCCCAATCATGGCCCCCGTGGCCAAGATTTGCATATTGCCCAGCCCCAAAACCAGACGCCGCATATCCCGTAATCGATCCAGCGACAGTTCCAGACCGATCATAAACAAAAGGGCCATAATCCCCAACTCCGCCAGCAGAGACAGGATGCTCCCCTGATGCAGGGCAACGCCTGAAAATCCCTCTGGTGCAAGGCGAATCAACCCAAAGGGACCCAAAAGGACACCCGCCAGCACATAACCCAAGGTGGGCGGAATGCGCATTTTCTGAAACACAGGCACCATAACACCCGCCACCATGAAAACCATGGCAGCGCTGGATAAAAACGGGGAAAGGGTATCGTTGGTCACCATGACCCCTAAAGGGTACCAAGAAACGAAAAGAAAAGCATCGTTTTTTAAAAAAGACAGAGGATCAAAAAAGGATCAAAAAAAACCCCGCTCTTTTTGCAAAGAGCGGGGCAAGGTGGGCTCCATCATCTGAGCCTTATCCCTGCAACATCTGCAGGAATAACTCGGGAATCCTGTTGGCCTGCGCCGACATGGACGCGGCGGCCTGAGACAGGGTTTGTTTCGAGGTAAAGATGGTCACCTCCGCCCCAAAATCCACATCGGTAAAGGTTGCGCGAGAGGATTTGGTGTTTTCCAGCGTGATCTGGGCATTTTGAATCACAAAGCCCATCCGAGATTGAATGGCCCCCAGTTCGGCTTGGGCCCGTCCCACACGCTCGATGGCTTGGTCAATTTTGGCAGAAGCAACCTGCCCATTTTCCGCCGTTTCCACGTTTAAATCATCAATTCCTAAACTTTCGGTGTTCATGGCCACAAAGTTGACTGTGATTAAATCGTCAGCCTCGATCCCCACCTGAAAGTCCATACTGGTAACGGTGCCTGGATCAATGGTAAACACGAGGGCATCCAGATCAATACCTGGGTGGGGGATGCTTCCTGCCAATCCATTGGGGTCCACACCATTTTGCAGGCGGGCCACGGCCTCTTTGTTCATTTTCAGAACCAAGCCATTGGTAAAGTTAATGTTGTATTCGTCCTGATTACCCGACCACACTTGATCCAAATCTGTTAAATCGCGGGTATAGACTGTTCCATCTTCGTGTTCCAGATACAGGGTGGTTTTGTTGTTGGTGCTGTCATAGCGCGAGGTCAAGGTATAGGTTCCCACTTCCGCCGAACCGGTGGCCTTAATCACATCATTGATGGATGTGATGGTAGAGGCGGTGTTGAGGCGATTGATAATCGTATCTTCACCCATCCGTTTGGCGGTAAAGTTCACCGGCGGATTAATGGCTGCAGCCGTTAAATTAAACACCGTGTCCAAATCGCTTTGTAAGGCCGCCGCCGTAACAGGGGGAAAGTTCGCGTTGGTTGTTAATTGAAAACTGTTTTGTGGGTTTGTGGTGCTGGTGAGCAAGATTACAGATCCCGTAGACGCATTATTGGCCACAATCCCCTGAAACGTTTGATTGCCCACATCCACAGCGACCTGCAGCAGGCCTGTGGATCCAATGTCTTGGACCCGAACATCGGACACGGTCCCCTCAACCCGACCACGGGTCAGGCTGTTGGTGATGGGGGTTGCGGAAAAATACGTCCCTGCAGCGGCGGTGGAATAACCGGCGGGAACACTGCTGGCATCAAAGACAACGTTGTTTCCAGATGTGACCCCGAAAAGTCCACGCAAATCGGTCTGCACAGTTCCACTTTGATCGGTATTGACGTCAATAAGAGCCACACTTGTTAGGGTAATAGAATTACCCGGATTGGTTGTGCTGACCAGGGTGATGGTGCCACCCGCAGCAATATCCGTGGTTCTTTCGGCACGAAAGGTTTGGGATCCAATATCAACCTCAATGGTTAACGCATCAGCCGGCGTGTTGGTCCATGTTGAGCGTGCATCATGAACCTTTCCATCCACAAAACCAGAGACAGCAATATTCACACTGCCGTCGTCAAAAAGGGTTCCTGCGATGGTGGTTAAGGCTGTTTGTGTTGCATTGGAATCGGCTGCAAAGGGGTTTCTGGGTTGAATCTCACGGTCTCCCCCATCAAACAGGTTGATCCCGTTCCAGTTGGTTTGTTTAACCGTAGCATCCACCTGTTCTACCAACTGGCTAAATTCCTGTTGGACAATCTGGCGTTCATTGATGCTGAGGGTCCCGTTGACCACCTGTGTGGCCAAAACTTTCAGACGCAGCAAAATTTGGCTGATTTGATCCAGCGCCCCGTTGGCCACCTGCAGGGTGGAGGCCCCTTGGGATGCGTTCCGAATGGCCTGATCCAGCGCCCCTTCATCGGCGCGAAGTTTGTTGGAAATGGCCAAACCGGCGGCATCGTCTGAGGCCTGAACAATCCGTAAACCCGAAGACAAACGGGAAATCGACTGGGACGTGTCGCTGACGTTTTTGTTCAAATAGCGATTCGATGTTAACGACGCCACGTTGGTTGAAACGGTGATTTGGACCATAGCATGTTTCCTTTGTCTTTGGGTCTTCCCTAGATGTTTTTGCCTTTTCTTTACGTGAAAAAGCTTGTTGCCACCCTTGCAAAGGCCATGCCAAAATCAATATCAAGGATACGCGGCCAAGGTCCCCAGTCCCAGCGCAGGGTCCAGTCCAAAGCGGATGTTGGCGTTTTGAATGGCCTGACCGGCGGCGCCTTTGCCCAAATTATCAATTACCGAAACCAAAATCACATCCCCATCATGATACCCCGCAAAGGCCCCCAAATGGCATCGGTTGGTGCCGGAGACGTATTTTGTGGCCAGATGGTCGGCCTTGTGGGTTACATGCACAAAGGGGGTATTGTGATAGGCCTCATCAAGGGTTTTTTGAATGACCCCCAAATCTCCCCCGCGCACATAAATTGTGGCCAACATCCCCCGCACCATAGGAATCAAGTGGGGGGTAAACGTCAAACGGACAGGTTTTCCCGCCGCCGCCTGACATTCCTGAACAATTTCCGGATAATGACGATGATGCCCCAGACCATAGGCGGAAAGATTTTCCATGCGCTCAGACGCCAACAGGGTTAAATTTGCCTTTCGCCCCGCACCGCTGATGCCGGATTTGGCATCAATGATCACATCGCTGTCAATCAATCCCCCCCGCAGCAGGGGAATCAGGGGCAGCAAACTGGCCGTAGGATAACATCCCGGGTTGGCAATCAGGCGGGCGGTGCGGATATCGCCTTCGTACCATTCGGATAAACCATAAACCGCCTGTTTTTGTAAATCCTTGGCCAAATGGGGCCCATACCACTGTTCGTAGGTGGCCACATCCCGCAGGCGAAAATCCGCCGATAAATCCACAATGACGCAGGATGCCGGCAAGGACGCCATGACCCCTTGACCCGCCGCATGGGGCAGACAGGAAAACACAACATCAATATCCTGAAACGACACATCCTCCAGCTTCACCAACGTCAATGGGGATCCCAGATGGGGAAACACATCCCTTAGCGACGCCCCCGCATGGCTTTCCCCCGTCACGGCCACAACGTGAAAGGCAGGATGGGGCAACAGCAGGCGCAAAACCTCCGCCCCCGTGTAACCACTGCCCCCCAGAACAACAGCGCGAAGGGGCTTTGAGGGGTGAGCGGGGATCGAAACGGTCATGGGTGGGCTCCTTAGGCACGGTGGCAAAACAAAACCCAAAATATCAGGCAGCGCACAACAGGCAACAGGAAATCGTCCGCGCCCTCTTGACAGAGCGTCCCGTAGCCTCAAATATCCCCAGTATGAAATTAACGCCCATTGCTTTGCCCAAAATCACCCCCCGTCTGGGCAAGGATCTGCTCACCCTCGTGTTTCACGGCGATAACGAAGGCAGCATCCGCAAAGGGGTGGATCAGATCAAAGCGGCCTTGCCCACCCATACCCACACCACCTTATATGCCGATGATATCAGGGATACCACCGGCACGCTGTATGATCTGATGCTGACCCCGTCGTTGATGGGAGGGGATCCTTGTGTGGTGATTCGGGCGGAATCGGGGTTTTCGGATATCAGTGACACCCTGCTGGATTTGGGAAAACAAATCCGTTATGGCGTGATGATTGTTGTGACGTCGGGCACGTTAAAGGCCACCCATGCCCTAAGAAAATGGGCCGAGGCCGATGATCGCGCCGCCATCATCGCATGTTACGACGATACCCCCGCCGCCTGCGCCGCCGCCCTGCGTCAGGGGTTGTCTGCCTATACCATTGATCCGGATGCGTGGCTGTTTGCGGAAACTAAGGTGGCCCTCACCATGGGTTCCGTGGCATCGGCGCTGCAGACCCTGCCCCTGTTGGTGTATCCCCGCACCACCATCACGCTGGCGGATATGCGGGCGCTGGCCTTGGATCACGACGATTACGCGCGGGATTTGGCCTTTGCGTATTTGCTGCGCCCCAAAACCTATCCGCAGGATTTGGCCAATTTTGTCAAAGGCCACGCCGCGGCCCAGCCTACTCCCTATATTATTGTCATTCGGGCCGTGATGGATATTTTAAAAACCCTTAATACCTTGCATCTGCACCTGAAAACCGCCCCCACATCGCTGGATGCCGCCATCGCCGCCCTGCGCCCCCCGTTGTTTTTCAAAGACAAACCCAACATCATCGCCCTGATGAAAAAATACAACCACGCCGCCGTCCTGCGCGGCCTCGATCACAGCCTCAGTTTAGAAAAAGCCCTGAAATCCAAACCTGTCAACGTGGCGTGCTTGATGTTTGAGCATGGGTAGGGGGGATTTAATGTCAATTCTTTTTTAAATGCTTGTGAAATTATTTTTTTTATGTTACTATGCCAACAGTATTTTTCAAACGAAATCTTAGCTTAAGAAATTTTTATGACAGCATCCATTTCGCCCGAGTCTTTTAAAGACGCTCTTAAGACAATTCAGAGGATACGATCCAAGTACACCCCTGAAGAGGGTCAAGATTATTACGATAATCCTGATGCTGCTTTGGACTCTAAAGGGGTGTATTTTTTAGCCCCTTTGATCTATTGGTGTCGTGATGAGCAAGCCTTAATCGACGATCAAGAGCTTTGGAATGCCATTCAGATTGTCACAAGACATTTCCGAGACCATTACCATAACCAAGGAAAGCTTGAAGCGTTTGAAAAAATCATTGAGCCTTTGGCCTATGACGCTGTATTGCGTCTATATGAAACAGAAACTCCCAAACTTCCCATGATTTATCGTGAGGGTATGGACTATTTTGCGAGTACTCTACGGAACAACCCCTATTATGCCATTGGGTTTCTTGCCCAAAGCACCGAGGCCTTGGCTGACCCTAGAAATACATTTGGGGATAACATACAATACATCAACAGACTCTTGAATTATGTGGTGCCATATTATCAGGACAGGGCCTCTGTGGATCAGGCAGCCCTGATGTTGTTTGCATTGGATCAGGCCATCAACGAAAATCCCATGGGCTATTCGGACGCGGCGATTGACGGCCTGAAAGCCCATAGAGACACGATTCAATCCAACACCAAAAACCGCACAGAAGAGGAGGTTGCAAAGATTACCGAATGGCGTGCAAACCTTCACGAGGCTCAAGCGGCCTGTGCTGTCATTGCAAGCCAAAACTTTCAAGACCATCCAGATTTTATCCGTGCAGGAAAAGTCCTAGCCGCATTGGGCAACAACCAAAACCCAGAGACAAAAACAGCCACTTTGGCCAATCCCGCACAGTGGATTTTGGGGACATCGATTGCTACATATACCCTTGCCGCCTTTTTTCAGGTCATGGGGAATTTGGGAAGTCAGGATGCGTTATCGGACGATGTGAAAACGGCGTTTCAAACATTAAGAACCTTTTCTGATGATGTTTTATCATCGTGGGCAGCCAATAATTCCTTTAACCACAGCAAAAAATTCTCGTTACAGGATGCGATTGTCAGCAACCAAAGCACCTTGAACACGGTGGCCTCCGCCGCGTTGTTGGAAGAAAGGATAGAAGGGTTAGAGGGATTGATGCAGGCCATTGCTTCTGAATCGAGTGGGCCAGAAGATAAGCAACGATTGATCGATTATGCCGTGGCCCTTAGTGATAAAAATTTAAAACCAGGGGCACCACAAGTTGAGAATGTTGATATGCATGTCAGGATGATTCAGCTTAAAATCCAGGAAGGTTTGAAGGGGGTTGGTTCTCTCGTTCTCCTAGAGAAACGCATTCAGGATGGCCAATTAAGTGACGCTGCAATGACGACTCTAAGGGACCATTATGATGCAATTTTCG
Source organism: Alphaproteobacteria bacterium (assembly GCA_044371315.1). Lineage (GTDB taxonomy): Bacteria > Pseudomonadota > Alphaproteobacteria > JAJTHO01 > CANGYM01 > CANGYM01. The sequence continues at coordinate 36,809 of JBILTX010000006.1, forward strand.
ATAGGTATAAAGAAAAACAAGGATTTGAACTGGCGTTGCTAAAAATTCGGGCACAAGAAGCAGCACCATCCCTAAAGACTGTTCTTGGTTTTGAACAACTTCCTGTATTTATTGAAAAATTAGAATTCGCAGGCAGAAAAGCTCCTTTTAAGATTCGAAAAGGTAATGATGTTCATGGTGTTGAAAAGTGGCTTTTGAACGATTCTCCTGATGCAGCAAAAGTCATGTTTTTAGGGTCGATGTATTGTGCTATCCTGCAGGATTTTATTAGAAACGATTCCAATACCCCTGAGGCCAGAAATGCAAAAACGGTTTTAACGTACATAGAATCTTATTTTGAGGCAGGGGGTAAAAAATCAGAACTCGATACTATGGTGCAAAACTATTTTGAATCGGTACTGAATTTTGCGGATACTGTTGGAAAAAAGCCAGACTTGCTTCGGGCATTAACGGATGTTGTGGCGGCAGGAGCGTTATGGCGAGAGATTGATGACATTGTTATAAACAGCGATAATTTGGATCAAAGCAGGTTGGGACAATATATTCATATGGGAACTTGCATCGCCTTCCGATACATTGTGGATGGCAAAGCAGACCTTTTTAAGGCCGCCACGCAAAACGATGAAACCCAAACCCCAGTGGTATCAGCGGCAATTTTGGAAGACAGCTATGCCTTAAAAGGGATAAAGGATCTTTTGCCCAGAATAGAAGAAAGCCCCAAAGATGCCCTTTGGGATACGGCGGCTTGGTTGGCTGCATTGCAAAAAAACAGGGATAATGAAAATTCTTCTATTAACAACGATCCTGAGGTTAAAAGGGCCGCTGAGCGGATTGAGGCTTATATAAAAACAAAATTTTTAGAAATCCCTGAACTCGATTCCCTTGTCAAAGACATGCATAAACCTAGAAAAGCCAGTCATTCCTTCTATGCGGATGTGTTACTGGATAACCTGTGCCGCGATGATGTGGATACGACGACTCTTGATCCTGCCAAATATGCGTCCTTAATCCTTAAAATGCAATGGGCAAGGGATCATGGTGACCAAGATCAAACAGCTGCAAAAAGACAACATGATGCCAAGGTGCTCTTGCCTTTTTTATCAAAGGTCATCAATCGTTTTCCTGAGTTTCGATCCCAAGTTGACCGAGAAAAAACGCGAATACAGGCATTCATCGATGCATCCAGAAAGGTATCCTTTTCTAATGATCCCGAATTCAACGATACAAACGGTTTGATAAACGCGTTTGATTCTGATTTCGACATGATCGACATGATAAAGTATGCCGTCCAAATTCAAAGTGTTCTAGATGATATAGATGCTGGGGTTATTTCAGCCAACGCAGCACAACGGCAGGATGCCATCACCTTTCAAGACCATGTTCAGGAGGTTATAAAGGCTAAAGGATGGGATCATGAGACACAACCTTACCAAAAATATCAGAGAATCTCCCGAGAAAAGATAGCCCTAAAGGCGATTGTTTCTGAAAATTTGCTAGAGTTTCAGGAAATACAGGGCGCCCTCTGTGATGATTCAGTCATAGATTGTGAAGATATATTTACCCTCATGGATGATGAAAAATATGAATACATATTTTATGGGGGTCGTTACGGTTATTCTCAAGAAAAAGTCCCAAACTTTCCTGCAAAATTTTTGGTTGCGACAGAGACCGCGCTGTTAAGACGAAACGATTTACCGCCAAGACTGGTGCAGCATTTAGAGGTGGTGGGGGACGGTATACTGGAACACTGGCGGGCGTGGGAGCGTCAGGGTCCAGAATCAGTGTGTTGGCAAGACTACTTGAGCCAACACAAAGCGTTTAACGCCGTCGTCGGCACGCTTCGTGCTCAAAGCGATCTGCTTCAGGTTTCCCAAAACCCTGCTTGTATGGAACCGGCACAATGTAGGGTGGCCTAACCCCCCCCACCCCCCCGCCCCAAATGCCCATAATCATCATAGGCTGGGGGGAAGTCGGGGTGGGGGATGGACAGATAGGGTTGCTGGGGATTGGCAAAGGCCGTGATCATGGCCACCATCCAAGTTTCGGTGTTTTCCATCAGGGAGGACAGATCACTGGATAAGGTTTTGCTGATCAGGGGGCTGCCGTCCTCGATCCCGCGCAGGTGGGTATAGGTTATGGCGCGGATGGTTTTGTCGTTGGAAAACCCATCAAACCCCCCGTTTTTCAGAATCACCCCCTCCAGCGGCAGGGCCGGAACCAGCCCGCGCAGGATTTCCCCCGTGGGGGGCGGGGTTCCCGTTTTGTAATCCACGATACGCACACACCCCCCCGCGTCCTCATCCAGACGATCCGCCCGTGCGGTCAGGGTATAGGTTTGCCCGTTCAGGGTCCAGTGGCACTGCCCCTTATGCTCCAACGCCACCGGCTGCCAAGGGCTTGTTTGTTCCTGCTGGTGAAAGGCCCTGAGCAGGGTCATGGCCTTGGTGGTCCAGAACAACACCAAAAAAGGATGATGCCGAATGTCCGAAAAAATCCGGCTGCACAGCGCAAGGGCCTTGGTGTCATCATAGGGCAGGCTTAGGTTCCCCTGAATGACATACGCATGCAGCAGTTGGTGCATCAATGTCCCGTACAGGGCGGGCGTGCTGGTGCCCTGCAAAGGCCGCAGGGGCCGCAGTTTTAAAATTTTTGCGGCATAAAAGGCATAGGGGTTGCGCTGCCAGAGTTCCATATCCGAAACCGAAAATCGGGTGGGCCGTGCGCACAGCGGGGGGCAGGGGGCTGGTAAAGCGGCCGCAGAAAA
>JBILTX010000037.1:0-12311 GCA_044371315.1 Alphaproteobacteria bacterium
CCAGAAAAAGGGCGGCACCTGTGCCTTTATTGATGCGGAACATGCTTTGGATCCCGTTTATGCCGCCCGTTTGGGGGTGAATGTCAATGAATTGCTGGTGTCCCAGCCGGATACGGGGGAACAGGCCCTGGAAATTGCGGATACCCTCGTGCGTTCGGGCGCCGTGGATGTGGTGGTGGTGGACAGTGTGGCGGCGTTGGTGCCAAAGGCGGAAATCGAGGGCGATATGGGCGATTCCCACATGGGTCTGCAGGCCCGATTGATGAGCCAAGCCCTGCGTAAATTAACAGGGTCCATTTCCCGAACAAAATGTATGGTGATTTTCATTAACCAAATCCGCCAAAAAATCGGCGTGATGTTTGGCAATCCCGAAACCACCACGGGGGGGAATGCGTTGAAATTTTATGCCTCGGTCCGGTTGGACATCCGCCGCATTGGCGCGATTAAGGAAAAAGAGGCCATCATCGGCAACCAAACCCGCGTGAAAGTGGTCAAAAACAAAGTGGCCCCCCCGTTTCGTCAGGTGGAATTTGACATTATGTACGGGCGCGGCATTTCCCGCACGGGCGAGTTGATTGATCTGGGCGTTCAGGCCGGCATTGTTGAAAAATCTGGCGCTTGGTATAACTACGGCCCCACCCGTTTGGGACAGGGCAAGGAAAACGCCAAGGAATACTTAACCGAAAATCCCAAAGTGGCGGAGGAAATCGAAAGAAAAATCCGCGCCACCGCCGGCAACCTGACGGATGCCATGTTAACCCAGCCCGATCAGGACGATCCCCAGCAACAGGGACAGGATACTGAGCCTTTGGAAGAGGCTTCGTTGGCGTAGGCGGAGGACAGAGGACGGAGGACAGAGGACAGAGGGAACACAATCTTCTCCCTCTCCACCTTGGGGAGAGGGCTGGGGAGAGGGGCCTTAACCCCTATTTGTTTGTTGTTAAGCGAAGATTTTGGGGCGCAACCCCCTCCAGAAAGTCCCCCTCCCTACCCCTCCCCCGCAAGCGGGAGAGGGAATAGATTTTTTTCCCTTTCCCTGTTGGGGTTGGAGAGGTGATTTTTTTGGGTGCATTATAAAAGCAAAAAGCCCCTAACATCACTCTTTCGGGTGAGTAGGGGCGTTCCTTAACCCAGATGAGGAAACAACCTCCTCATCGGGGTTGCCACCCCCTTGGTGGGGGAGCGGGGGTTGCACCAAACCCCCGGTGCAATTTGCACCGATGGGGCTTGGGTTAGGGGGTATGGCTGCCCAATACTGATGGCAGTGTTGGGGTTTATACACCAAAAAAATGCGTTCACCCTTTCTAGGGGGTGAACCCAATCCCCAACTATTTGGGGTATTTGGAACAACATCCAAAATCCCCAAAGGGAAACTACCCCGACCAAAACTCGGGGTACAAACCACTGCAGGATCCACCGTAGGATCCTTAAAAACCACCCACAGAGGGTGGTTTGGAGTTTTCTGGGAGCACCCAGAAGGGCGTCCAAGACGTTTCTCCAGAGTGGCCTTCGAGCTAACCCCCCCGCTGTGGCTTGGGAGGGGCCGCTTTCCCCTTCTTGATCTTGTGCCTCTTCAGTTTTTGGAGTGGTTTCCTCCACAATCTCCTCCTCCTTGGGGAGATATCCCAAGCGCAAAATCCACTGTTGTGCAACAGTTTCTTTGAATCTTGGGGTTTACGGGATTTAGATTAATATATATATATATTCGTCAAGCATTTTTTATAAAAAAATTCCCCCTACCCCGTCGGCCTGACCGTATAGGGATGCTGGTTTTGCCATGGGGCGGCAAAGGCCATCAGGGCGGGGTCCAGATTCACGGGCAAAACGATTTGGATGGTGATCAGATGATCCCCCATGGTGCCGCCTGCTTGGCGCAGGCCTTTGCCTTTCAGGCGAAACACGCGGTGGGAACTGGTGTGTGGGGGGATTTTTAACGATACCGGCCCCTGCAGGGTGGCGATGGTCAGGCGGGTGCCGATGATGGCCTCCCCCAGCGACAGGGGCAAAATCGCGTGCACATCGGCCCCTTGGATTTTCAGGGTGTCCTCTGTCACCACCACCCGCCCCACCACGGGCCCGTCAGAGGTTGTCATTTTCAGCAGATCCCCATGCTTTGATCCCTTGGGCACAGAGATTTTCAGGGCCCTGCCCTCTTTCCAAAACACGGTGATTGTGTCCCCATCCTGACATTGCCGCGCCGATACGGGCACATCCAGATAGCGGGCCTCTGGCTCTGCGGGGTTGGGGGCGCTCTTTTTGCGCATGAAGTGTGACCACAAAGAGGCTTCCTCTTTGGAAACGGGTTTGGGTTTCAGGGGTGGGGTTTTGGTTTTTTTGGGGGGCTCTTTGGCCTTGGGGGCCAACGTGGCATCATACAGGCGTCGTTTTTCCGGATGGCTCAGCGTTTCATATGCTTGATTTAAAACCTGAAACCGCTCCGTCGATCCCTGCGGCGCATCGGGGTGGTGTTGACGTGCCAGACGGCGATACGCCTGTTTGATCGCATCGGCAGAGGCTTTGATGTTAACGTCCAAAACATCGTAATGGGTCTGCATGGTCACAGCCGATCTTTTTTAACCAAGGGACAGGTCCCAGCCCCCATCAGGGCCGCGACCTGTCCAAAACGGGCATCCGTTTTTTATGGGTTGGCCTCTCTTTTGGCTTTTACGGTCACAAAAGCCATATCCACGGAATCTTGGCGGGTGAAGGAACGATCAATGGTCACAATCCGATCCGCCCGAATCCCCAAGGATTCCATGAAAGAGGCCAAACGGTCCATACGGGACTGGGCAACCGCTCTGGCGGCGTTGGGCGTCCCCTTGGGTCCTATAGAGGCCGATCCATAAAGGACAACGGTTTCTTCGGGTTTCAGGGCAGACAGACGATCCTGAAGATCCACCTTGCTCTGACGGGGCAAAGCGCTGCTGAAGGCAGGGAAGTCAACGCGCAGGGCCATGCTGAGGCCATCATAGCTTTTTTCCAGCATCTGGCGGGTTTTTTGGCGGCGTTCCTCATCCGACATCACCATTTTGGGCGGTTCTTTTTTCTGGATACGCTTTTTGTGATAGGCCGACCGCTTTTTCACAGAGGGCTTGGCTTTGGCTTTGGACTTGAGAGCTTTTTTCACCTGACTGGGGGCAGGAGCTTCGGCCTTGATGGGCTCTGGCGTCACCACAGGCATCATGATAGGGGCGGCGGGCTCTTTGTTTTTAACGGGTGCGGGTGCGGGTGCGGGTTCTTCAGCGATTTTGTCTTCCTTAACAGGGGCAACAGGCACGGCCACAGGGGCAGGCTGGACGACTTCCGGGGCTTTGGGGGCCTCGGGGGTTTTCACCTCAGCCGGTGCAGACAGAATGTTGGGTTGGGCCATCACAGGGTTTTTTGGGGTCTTTTCCTGTTTGGGTTCTGCAGGTATGTCAGATTCCATCAACTGGCTGGGCAAAACACGAACAGGGGCCACGGTTTTGGGTTCGGGTGTTTGCACTACAGGGGCGATTGGCTCTGGTTTCTGAGGGGCCATACCAAAAAGAGGTTCAGGCTTAGGAAGTGCGTTTTGTTTGCTAGGGGGTGCCACCACGGGAGCCTGAGAGGGCGCAGCCGAAAGATCTGTTGCAGGAGCAGGAGCCTTCTGATTTTGGGGCTGATCCTGATTTTGCGGTTGGTCCCCTGATTTGGGGGGCTGATTGGTGAACCCAAAAAGGGTGTCTAATGAAGGGTCCTCAGCTGCTGTTGCTGCGGGGGACAGAAACATCAACAAAGCGGCCAGAAAAGAAATAAAATAAGGCATAATGGGATAATATCCTTTGAAGATAACTCTGACTATAAGAAAAAAGAATTAAAAAAAACCTTAGCAGGTTTGGCAAAAAAAAGATAGGATTTTTTTAATATTTTTTTCTTTCATTGCTGTGGTAATTCTGAACAGATGCGGCAATTTTCTCATCCCCCATTGACGCGCCCGCGTGCTTTGATAATATCCTTGCCACCCTCAAACGTGCTTGGGTTTCTCCCTAAAAAGGCCCTAAACAATAAGGAACGGCTTTGATGACACATTTTCAAGAGTACATCGGTCTTTTGCCCCAAGATTCTCTGCACACGCAGCCCAGTTATCTTCGTCTTTATCGGGCGTATCTCTCCCAAGTTCCACCTGAGGATCTTAAAGGCATCTCTGCCACAACCCTGCAGGATCATGTTGATGGTTTATGGACATTGATGCAGGACCGTCCCACGCATTCTGGTCCCCGTATCCATACCTATCACGTGGGCACCAGTCTAACGTGCATAAACATTGTGAATGATGACATGCCGTTTTTGGTGGATTCTGTGACGGCGGCCATCAATACTTTTGGTTATCCTGTTGAGCTCCTCATTCATCCCGTTTTATCTGTTAAGCGCACTGCATCGGGCCGTTTGGAAGAGATTGACGAGACGCCCTCAGCGGGGGGTGCTTTGGAATCTGTCATGCAAGTGCACTTGCCCTTTATCCCAGGGTCTAGCGATGTCACGGCCTTAGAGTCGGCTTTGCACCAAGTGCTCCAGCGTGTGAAAGAGGCCGTTTCGGATTGGAAACCCATGTGTGATCAGGCCAAAGCGGCGGCGGATCACCTTATGGCGTCTCAAGGGGAAGGGGCGGAAGAGACCAAGCGTTTTATTGACTGGATGCTGGCCAATAACTTTACCTTTTTGGGGTATCGCTGTATGGACCTCGTGGATGGTCAACAGGGGTCTGTTGATTTGGCCATCAATCACCAAAAAAGCTTGGGGGTTCTCAAAGACCCAGCCTATTCTTTATTTGATGTTCGGCGTTATGGGTCGCATTTGCCTGACGCCATTGTGGATTTTCTTCGGGATGGATCCCGCACCATCCATTTTGGGAAATCGTCCCATAAATCCCAAGTCCACCGCGCCACGTCCATGGATGTGGTGAGTGTTAAACGGTTCCATCCCAACGGTCAGGTGGCAGGGGAAGAGCGTTTTGTGGGCCTTTTTACGTCTCAATCGTATTACGCGGCGCCTGAAACGGTGCCCATTTTGCGCCAAAAGGTCCAGCACGTTATTGAAAAAGCCCAAATGGACCCCAGCAGCCACAACGGTAAAGCTCTGCTGCACGTCATTCGCACATTTCCCAGAGACGAGCTGTATCAAATCTCTGCGGATGATTTGTTCACCATGGTCCTTGGGATTTTGAATCTTCAGGAAAGACAGAGGGTGTCCCTCTTTTTAAGAGAGGATGTCTTCAAACGCTTTATCGCCGCCATCGTGTTCGTTCCCCATGATCGGTATAATTTAGAGGTGCGCAAAAAAATTGAATCCATCCTGTGTTCCACCTTTCACGGCCATTTGAAAACCAGCCATGTCGCGGTGGAGGAATCCATGCTCACCCGGCTTTATTTTGTTATCGAAACGGACCCTTCTCACTGGCCATCTTACGATGTCAAAGCCATTGAAACAGAGCTGCAAAACGCCTCCCGTCGGTGGGTGGATAATTTGAAAATTTCTCTTTTATCGTCATCATCGCCGGAAAAAACCCACGATTTGCTGAAACATTACGGGGATGCCTTTCCCCTAAGTTACACAGATACATTTTCCGCCAAAGAGGCTATCGACGATATCTTCAGGCTAGAGACCCTTTATGACCAAGGGCAGCTGGATGTGCATTTGTATCGCCATGCCTATATGCAGCCGCATCATTTCCATGTGCGTCTTTATACCATTGATCATCCGTTGTCACTGTCAGAGATGCTGCCGGTTCTTGAATCCCTTGGTTTATCCGCTGTGACCGAGCAGGCCCATAATGTTTTGCCCACCCATCATGAAACCGGCTGCTGGATTCATGATCTAGAGGTTTATAAATCTGACAAATACCCCATTGATATCAAATCAATAGAAGAAAATGTTAAATCTGCGATACAGGCCATTTGGCGGCGGGAATGTGATCTGGATTCCTTAAATGGCTTTGTGGTGCGTTTGGGTTTGCCTTGGCGGGATGTGAATGTTCTTCGGGCCTATTTAAAATACCTGATGCAATCGGGTCATGCGGTTCAATACGCCACTGCCATTGATGTTTTGCATCATAATGTGGAATTTGTGTCTTGTTTTATAAAACTTTTTTACTGCTATTTTAATCCAAAATCTTCTCGCGATGACACGGCAAAGGCTGAGCAGCAGCTTCGCGCGGTTCTTGAAAAGGTCACGGGGGTTTATGAGGATCGGGTTCTCTCGGCCTTAACGGTTGTGTTGCGGGCGACCTTGCGAACCAACTTTTTTCAGCGGGATGATCAAGGGCAGCCTCGCTTGGCGTTGAGCTTTAAGATCCGCTCGACCGACATTCCTTTCTTGAAAGAACCCCGTCCTTTTGCGGAAATTTTTGTTTATAACACTCAAATGGAATCGGTTCACCTGCGCGGCGGCCCTGTGGCCCGTGGGGGGATTCGTTGGTCCGAAAGGCCCGAGGATTACCGTCAAGAGGTTCTTGGTCTGATGAAGGCCCAGCTGGTGAAAAATGCCTTGATCGTGCCTACGGGGTCCAAGGGGGGCTTTATTGTCAAACGCCCTGGCGATGCCACCCCTGAATCTTTAAAAACCGATGTTGAATCAGCGTATCAAACGATGATGCACGGGATGCTGGACATTACAGACAGCATTTCGGCGGATAAAACCCTTATTCATCCCCCCCATGTGGTGCGTCGGGATGGCGATGATCCCTATCTGGTTGTGGCGGCTGATAAGGGAACGGCGACGTTTTCTGATCTTGCTAACGGCTGCGCCCAGGCCCGTCATTTCTGGCTGGACGATGCCTTTGCCTCAGGTGGCAGTGTGGGGTATGACCATAAAGCTATGGGCATCACGGCCAAAGGGGCTTGGGAAGCCGTTAAACGCCATTTCCGTGAATTGGGACGGGATATCCAAACTCAAGATTTTACCGTGATCGGCGTTGGGGATATGTCGGGGGATGTGTTCGGCAATGGGATGTTGTTATCTCGCCATATTCGCCTGCTTGGGGCGTTTAACCACCAGCATATTTTTGTGGATCCCAACCCCGATGTGGCCATCAGTTTTGAGGAACGCAAACGCCTGTTTGAAACCCCGCGCACACGCTGGACGGATTATCGGGCCGAGGCCCTATCCGCAGGTGGGCGCGTTTATGAACGAAACGTTAAGGAAATCACACTAACCCCCGAAATCAAAGCCTGTTTTGGGATTAAAGATGATGTGGTGCATCCTGATTTTCTGATTCAAACCCTTTTGAAACATACTGTGGATTTGCTGTGGTTTGGGGGTATTGGGACGTTTATTCGTGCCCCCCATGAAACAGACAGGGACGTTATGGATAAAGCCAACGACAGTCTGCGGATCTCTGCGGAGGATGTGCGGGCGTCCGTGATCGGAGAAGGGGCAAACCTCGGCATGACCCAAGCGGCCCGTGTTGCCGCAGCTTTGGCCGGTGTTAAGCTAAACACCGATGCCATTGACAATTCAGGGGGTGTGGATTGTTCGGATCATGAGGTCAACATCAAAATTTTGCTCACTGCCCCCGTGCGTCGCGGCGATATGACCTTGGCAGAGCGGAATGATCTTTTGGCCTCTATGACCGATGATGTGGCCCATTTGGTTCTTAGAAACAATTATTTACAAACGCAGGCTTTGTCCTCATTGGAATATCAGGGGACGGCTTTGGTTCATCCTCTAAAAAAACTCATGCGCCATCTTGAGGATCGAGGGCAGTTAAACCCCACGCTGGAGGGTTTGCCCACCGAGGCCACGTTGGATGCGCGGCTTGAGCAGGGTTTGGGTTTTGTTCGGCCCGAGCTGGCGGTTCTGCTGGCCCATAGCAAAATTGCCCTGAAAAAAGACTTGCAAGGCACCAATTTGCTGGAAGAAGAGCGCATGTTGGAAGACGTTGCGCTTTATTTCCCATCGCGCTTGCGCGAGCGTTTTATGGAGGATATGAAAACCCATCCCCTGAAAAAAGATATCATTGCCACCTTTACCGCCAACAGCATGATCAATCGCATGGGGCCCCATTTTGCCTTTTCCATGCAACAGGGGGTGGGATGTGAAATCTGCGACGTTGTGCGTGCCTATACCATCGTGCGGGAAGCGTTTCAGCTGCGTTCCCTGTGGCACGAAATTGAAGCGTTGGATAACAAAGTTTCCGCGGCCACGCAGCACAAAATGCTTTTTTACACAACACGTTTGGCCAACAATGCCATTGTGTGGCTGTTGCGTCAGCACACCCAAGGCACTCTGGCGGTGACCGAATTGGTTAAAAAAATTCGTCCCTTGGTCCAAGAATGCAGCCGCATTTGGCCAGATATTTTGATCGGGGAAGAGCGGGCGGTTGTGGAAAAAACCCAAAACGCCCTGATTGATGAAAACGTCCCTGACAGTTTGGCCCAGCGCATTGCCATGCTGCGTCCCATGATGGGGGTTTTGGATGTGATTGCCTTGGCCGAGCAAGCTGGCGCGGACCTGTCCAGAGCGGCCCAGACCTATATGGCTGTTTACGGGGCGCTTTCGTTGCATCAGGTGCATCACTTGTTGTCCCGTTTGCCATCGCCCACTTTGTGGGATCAACAGGCGCGGGATGCCTTGCGGGCCGATCTGTACGCGGCGCATCGGGATCTTTCGGCGCGGCTTTTGGCCCTGTCTGGCACCCCGCAACAGGCCCAAACGGCGTGGATGGATCAAACAGAATCCCAAAGAAAACAGTTTTTGGGGATGCTGAGTCAGATGGACGAAACCAACGTCCGCCTATCCAATCTGGTTGTTTTGATGCGGTTTTTAAAAGCGATGGTGGGATAATCTGCCCCATGGGATTGCCAAGAAATGTGGGGTTTTGAATGCTGGATAAAACCTTTTCCCCTGCGGTGTTTGAGGGCAAACAATACGCCCGCTCCTTAAGCGCGAATGCCTTTGCGCTGCGGGGTGATGGGGATCCCTACACCATTATGATGCCCCCGCCCAATGTCACGGGGTCCCTGCATATGGGGCATGCCTTGACCTTTACGTTGCAGGATATTCTGGTGCGCTATCACCGCATGCGGGGTCGCGCGGTGTTGTGGCAGCCGGGGACCGATCACGCGGGCATTGCCACCCAAATGGTGGTTGAACGTCAGATGAATGCTGAGGGCACAACCCGCCAAGATCTGGGGCGCGATGTGTTTTTAAAGCGGGTCTGGGCATGGAAAGAAACCTCTGGCGGCACCATTGTTTCGCAATTAAAGCGTCTGGGGGCCTCTGCCGATTGGGCGCGGGAACGCTTTACGTTGGATGAGGGCCTAAGCCATGCGGTGCGGACAATCTTTGTTTCCATGTACCGTGATGGATTGATTTATAAAGACAAACGCCTCGTCAATTGGGACGTGAAACTGCAAACCGCTTTGTCGGATCTTGAGGTGGTGTCTCAAGAGGTTGATGGGGCCTATTATCATATCCATTATCCCTTTGTTGAGGGCGCGGGGGGCATCACTGTGGCCACCACGCGGCCGGAAACCCTGCTGGGGGATGTGGCGGTGGCGGTGCATCCCGATCATCCCAACTTGAAATTTGCCATTGGTCATCATTTGCGTTTGCCCCTAACGGATCGCATCATTCCCGTGATTGCCGACACGTACGCCGATCCTGAAAAAGGGACAGGGGCGGTGAAAATCACCCCCGCCCATGATTTTAACGATTTTGATGTGGGACGGCGGCATGGTTTGCCTTTGATCAACATTCTGAATGCCGATGGTACCCTGAACGATGCCGTGCCGGAGAGATTTCAGGGGATGGAGCGTTTTGCGGCCCGAAAGGCTGTGGTTCAGGCCCTAGAAGATGAAGGGTTTCTGGTGACCATTGAACCCACGCGTCACGCGGTTCCCTACGGCGATCGCTCGGGCACGGTGATTGAGCCGTTTTTAACAGAACAATGGTACGTCCGCGCGGATATTTTGGCCAAACCCGCCCTGCAAGCGGTGGAAGAAGGGATTGTGCGTTTTGTGCCCCCCTCGTGGAAAAACACATATGATCGGTGGCTGGAGGATATTCAACCCTGGTGCATTTCCCGTCAGCTGTGGTGGGGGCACCGCATTCCCGCGTGGTATGATAACACGGGCGCTGTTTACGTGGCAGAAACAGAGGACGAGGCCCGCGCCATGGCCGGCGGCAAGCCCCTCACCCAAGATCCCGATGTTTTGGATACGTGGTTTTCTTCGGGATTGTGGCCGTTTTCTACCCTTGGCTGGCCCAGCATTCCCGATGATGTAAAGAGACATTATCCCACGTCCGTGCTGGTGACGGGGTTTGACATTATTTTCTTTTGGGTGGCCCGTATGATGATGATGGGGATTTATGCCCACGCCAAAGGGGGGGGCTATCATGACGCCCTGATGGCGGGTCAGCCTGTTCCTGCGGAGGCCTTGTCCGCCGCCGTGCCCTTTAAAGATGTCTATATTCACGCGCTGGTGCGGGACAAGCATGGCCAAAAAATGTCAAAGTCCAAGGGCAATGTCGTGGACCCGCTGGAGCTAATGGATCGTTACGGCACGGATGCCCTGCGTTTTACCTTGGCCATTATGGCGGCCCAAGGGCGCGATGTGAAACTGGACACCGCCCGTATCGAGGGCTATCGCAATTTCGCCACCAAACTGTGGAATGCCGCCCGTTTTGGGGAAATGAACGGGTGCGTGTGGGATGCCACCTTTGACCCGCTAACGGTGACATTGGATGAAAATCAGTGGATTGTTGACAAACTCACCGAAACCTTGGCCACCGTGCAAACCGCGCTGGAAACCTATGCCTTTGATGATGCCGCGCAGGCGCTGTATGCCTTTGTGTGGCATGAATTTTGTGATTGGTACGTTGAGTTTGCCAAAACAATTTTTATTGAAAAAGAAACATGGGTAGAAGAAGAAGCCCATGAAACCCGAAAAATTTTTTCTTGGTGTCTGAGACAGATTTTGTTGATGCTGCATCCTTTTATGCCATTTATTACGGATGAAATGGCCAGTGTTTTGGGGTATACGGATAAACCCTTGACTGTGGAAAAGTGGCCAGCCCCCTTATCTCTTCCTGCAGAATTCGAGATTAAAAGTAGGCGAATTGAATCCTTAAAGTTAGAAATCGAAGACCTTCGCTCTTTTCGGGCTTTTCTGGGCTTTGCGCCAAAGGAAAAATTATTATATATCACCACTTTCACCTTTAGCCTAAGAGGCTTTAGGGCCCATCTTTTGGCTATGGCCACTTCCGAAGTGACGGACAAAGAGTCTTTGGAACACGGATATTTTTTGCCTCGCAGCCCCCAAGGCCCCTTTCTTTTCCTGCCCCCCACCACCGACATCGCCCCCCTGAAAGACCGTTGGCACAAAAAAATTGATGAAATTCAAAAAGAACGCGCCGCCGTTCAGGGTCGTTTGAACAATGCTGGTTTTGTGGCCAAGGCGGGGGAAGAGGTTGTGGCGGAACACAAGGCACGTCTTGAAATGCTAGGCGGGAAAGAAAACGCCCTAAAATTCGCCATCGATGCGGTTGATGGGGGAATTGTTTGACACCCCCTTGCTAAGCCCAAGGGGCCATCGTAAAGTGGTATTCCTTATAGATAACAGGCCCAAACCATGACCGTTCTGATTTACACGAAAACAACATGCCCCTTTTGTGTGCGGGCCAAGGCCTTGCTGGCAAAAAAAGGTGCGGCGTTTCAGGAAATTGAAATCACTGACAAGCCCGCCCTGCGCTCTGAGATGATTGAAAAAGCCAACGGACGCACAACCGTGCCGCAGATTTTTATCAACGGTCAGCACATTGGTGGATGTGATGATTTGCACGCCCTAGAGGATCAGGGCAAGCTGGATGCGCTTTTGACGTCATGACAGGGCCAGAGCGTTTAGATTTACAGCCCGTTCGCGGGATGCGGGATTATGTGGGGGCTGAGGGGGCGCATCTTCTTTCTCTGATCACGCTGTTTTGGGAACAGGTTGCGTTGTTTGGCTATACCCCCTGCTTAACGCCCATGCTCGAAGAGGCGGGGGTTTTTTCGCGCTCTTTGGGGGAAACCTCGGATGTGATCAGCAAGGAAATGTATACCCTGCTGGACCGCGGGGGGGATCCCTTGGTTTTGCGTCCGGAAGGAACCGCGGGCATCGTTCGGGCCCTGTTGTCCAACCGATTGCATCAGGATATGCCGGCCCGTTTGGGATATGCGGGGCCCATGTTTCGGTATGAACGCCCGCAAAAGGGTCGCCTGCGTCAATTTCATCAGGTGGGGGTTGAGCATTTTGGGGAGGCCTCGCCAGAGGCCGATGTGGAATCTCTGTTGTTATCGTGGCGGTATTTAA
>JBILTX010000083.1:0-3344 GCA_044371315.1 Alphaproteobacteria bacterium
GCCGTTTTCGATGCAGGAATGTCCACGCAAAAATGGTGCACTACTTTTCGAGTCTTTCTCTCAGATAACTTGCTGTTCTTTATCATCTTCATAGAATAACACCTTTGTTATTCTAGTCTAGAGCCATTCTATTTACTGCCGCAGGCAAAGTAAGAGGCAATTCATATTTTTCAACTTCAAGCCTTCGGATATCAGTATTACCCGTAAGGTTTTGCATCATACCACGACGGCCATTGTTATTACGATGAGATAGCAAGGTTACACAATTCCGATCAAAGCGATCATGCGTCTTTAACTCGTTCTGAACGAACGACCAGAAAGCCGTTGGATCTGTCTCTGAATCTGTAATTTTTTCAACTGGTTTTATACAAGGAAAAGTTGAAATGGCAATAACAGGAGCATTTGATTTTAAAATTCTTTGAAGCTCTTTCCTATTATTTACCGTATCCTCTTCTGAAATAAGCAACCAATGTATCGCATTCATTAGAATAAGTGCATCATGACTGTTATCTCTTTGTTGAGTATCAGATGCCGCAGCTTCTAAAACCGCACAGGTAATTTTGTGATCGCCCCATCTTTTTAAACGCTGCTTAAAATACCCTATCATTTCATGACTATAATCCGCGCATGTGATGCTCAGAGGTTTTCGTCGCAAAGCTTCCGCTAAAACGCCACTACCACTGCCAATTTCCATAAGACGAGCGGCATCAGAAAGACCAACTTCTCGCAAAGCATTTGTAATATAGTAAGTTGGTACACTTAAGCCACTTTCACAGTAAGCACCGGCTCGATTTTCGTCTTTATAAAAAGCCATAACTAAAAATAAAAATTACTATAAAACAGAAAGAAACCCAAGTCAAGCCCACAAATGAAGATATGACAAAGGGTGGCTGGGGCGGAAGGATTCGAACCTACGCATGACGGTACCAAAAACCGTTGCCTTACCGCTTGGCTACGCCCCAAGGGAAGACGCATACTATCAAGACGCGGACAGATTTCAAGGGGAAGTTACAGCGCATCCGCGATTTTTTTGGCCATTTCTCGTGTGCCCAAAACGGCTTTGGGGGGGGCCTCCAGCGTCAGATCGGCGGTGACATAACCCTCGGCCAAAGTGCTGGCCACCGCCTGATCCACACGATCGGCCAAATCTGGGCGATGAAAGCTGTAGCGCAGGGCCATGGAAAAGCTGAGGATGGTGGCCATGGGGTTGGCTTTGTTCTGGCCGGCAATGTCGGGGGCGCTGCCGTGAACGGGCTCGTACAGGGCCTTTTGATGGCCATTGATCTTGGCCCCCAAGGACGCACTGGGCAACATGCCCAAAGATCCCGTCAACATCGCCGCGCAATCGGACAACAGGTCCCCAAACAGGTTATCGGTGACGATGACGTCAAATTGCTTGGGCTGGCGCACCAGCTGCATGGCGCAGTTGTCGGCGTACATAAACGACAGGTCGATGTCCTGATGACGATCTTGGTGCAGGCGATGGGCCACTTCGCGCCATAAAACGCCCGTTTCCATGACGTTGGCTTTGTCCACCACGCACAACCGTTTGCCGCGGCCGCGGGCCGCATCAAAGGCCACATCCACAACGCGGGCAATTTCGCCCTCAGTATAGCTTTGGGTGTTGATGGCGATTTTTTCGCCGGTGGGGGTGGTGTGGATGCCCCGAGGCTCCCCAAAATACACGCCGCTGGTGAGTTCCCGCACAATCAGCAAATCCAATCCGGACACCAAATCGGGCTTTAAACTGGACGCCCCCACCAAAGAGGGAAACACAAAGGCCGGCCGCAAATTCGCGAACACATCCAAATCTTTGCGCAGGCGCAGCAGTCCCTTTTCAGGGCGCACATCGGTGGGCAAAGCGTCCCATTTCGGACCCCCCACCGCCCCCAGCAAGACCGCATCGACCTGCTGGGCTTTCTCAACCACAGCATCCGTCACAGGCACCCCGTGGGCATCAATGGCGGCACCGCCCACCAAATCGTGGGTGATGGTGACGTTAAAACCGGCTTTGGTCCGCAGGGCCTCGATCACCACCTCTGTGGCGGCCATGACTTCGGGGCCAATACCATCGCCCGCCAGAATCAAAAGTGTGGAGTCCTGTGTCATGATTACGCCACCTTTCCCAAACCATACACCCACGGCCGCCGCATCTGATCCCGCGCCTCAAAGGCCGCGATGGCGTCATGTTTTTTCAGGGTCAGGGCGATATCATCCAGCCCCTCCAACAGGCAGGTTTTCAGCCCTGCATCAATATCAAAGGTGTACGTGGCCCCCGAGGCAGAGATGACAGCCTGTTTGGGCAAATCCACGGTAAAGGTTTGGCCAAGGCAGGTGTCCGCATCCTTCATCAAACTTTGAACCTGCGCGTGTGGCAGAACGATGGGCAAAATGCCGTTTTTAAAGCAGTTGTTATAGAAAATATCGGCAAAACTGGGGGCAATGATGCAGCGGATCCCAAAATCCAGCAGGGCCCAAGGCGCATGTTCCCGCGAGGACCCACACCCAAAATTATCCCCCGTGATTAAAATGCTGGCACGGCGAAAATCCGGCTGGTTTAAAATGAAAGAGGGATTTTCCTGTCCATGGTCATCATAGCGGACCTCTTCGAACAGATGCTTGCCGAGTCCCGTGCGCTGAATGGTTTTCAGGAACTGTTTGGGGATGATCAAATCGGTATCAATGTTGATGCGTTGAAAGGGGGCGGCGATGCCCTGCAGAATGTGAAACGGTTGCATGGTGACAAAGAATCTTTGATGGTTTACAGGCCCCTACCCTACCGCAAATGCGATAAAAAACAACCGAAAAAGCGGTTTTTTTTAAAGAAGCCCAGAAACACTCTCCGCCAAGGGTTTCTCTGTGCTGTGACGGGTCATGGTCCATCCGCGCTGGGTGATGAGGGCATTAAGGGTCTGAAGATGTTCAGCATACCGCGCTTGGTAAACGAGGCGCAGGGCCTCTGCATCTTCGATCAGGCGATCCCCCTGCCCCGCCAGATCATGAAAACGAATGGGCCCTTGATAGGGGAAAGAAACCTCCGCCGGATCATACAGCATACACACCTGCACATCATCGGCCCGAATCAGGGAGAACAAGGCCATCAGGGTCTCCTCTGGATATAAAAAATCCGAACACAGCAGGACCTTATCCGCGGGGGGCAGGGGGCCTTGGGAAAAAAGAACCTGTTTATCCAGATCCTGCTCCATAGCCAAGATATCGTGATAACGCTGATGGGGGCCGCCCTGCAGGCTGATGAGCCAATCCCCCTGCCGCGCCATGGCCCATCCCCATGCCAGGGCCATGACATCGGCCTGATGCTGCTTTGTGCGGGCGGGGGTGGTCAA
>JBILTX010000076.1:0-4318 GCA_044371315.1 Alphaproteobacteria bacterium
ATTGTATCCTATGACGATGATCAGATCGTAACAGGCATCATCTCGCCATAACCCCTCTGCGCTGTAGGGGGTTGGCAAAACAACGGGCCGGTTATAGGCCGCCGCCGCCGGATCATCACACCATCCGGTGTTCAGGGTGATGGGAAAGACTGGCAGGGGTGTTGCGGGGCGACCTTCCCGATCTGGCCGGTAATACACGGCCCGAAAGGGAAAGTGTCCCATGGGGGTGGCACCGTCCCCTTCCCGTTTGGCCGTTGTCACGCCGCCACGTCCCACCGTGCAGGGAAAGGTCTGGTTTTGAACATGCAGATGGGTATAGGGTGGGGGCAGGCAACAGGGGTTCTTGAGCATTGCGGCGGATTCCTTTAACACTAAACCGTGTATCGTTTGACAAAAGGCTTTCGCATGTCCCAAAAAATACGGGCGGATCAGCGTTTGGTGGCCCTGGGGCTGGCCGCATCCCGCACAGAGGCGCAGGCTAAAATTGCGTCAGGTTTGGTGTTTTGTCAAGGTCTGCCCCTGTCCAAGCCAGCAACCCTGGTGGATGTCAATGCCCATCTCACCTGCAAAGACCCAGAGGAAAAAACGTGGGTGTCCCGCGGGGGCAAAAAATTGGATCATGCGGTGAAAACCTTTGGGGTGGACCTTGGGGGGATGGTGGCGCTGGATGTGGGGGCCTCAACAGGGGGATTTACCGATGTTTTGTTGTTTTATGGGGCCGCGCGAGTGTACGCCGTGGACGTGGGGTATGGTCAGTTGGATCAACGCCTGCGCGAAGATCCCCGCGTTGTGGTGCATGAAAAAACCAACGCCCGAACCCTGAGCCGGCAACAGATTCCGGAGCCCATCGATGTCATCGTGTGCGATGCCAGCTTTATTGGCCTGCGAAAAGTTCTGGCGGCCCCGCTGGCCTTGGCCCGCTCTGGTGCCGTTCTGATGGCGCTGATTAAACCCCAGTTCGAGGCCGGCCGCCATGACATCGGCACCAAAGGCGTGGTGTCCGATCCCCAAATCCATCTGGACGTGTGCAATGGGGTCATGGCGTGGTTGCATCACCAAAATTGGACGCCCATAAACATCGTCGCCAGCCCGATTCGTGGCCCCGAAGGCAATCAAGAGTTCATAGTGTTGGCAAAATACAACAGTAGGTAGATTTTTATTTAAGAAATGCATCTTAGGGTTGTTGTTTACAATAAGATGTGTTTTAGAAAAAATACTTCCTATGATTGCATGAGGTTTTCAATGTCCCAGCACAAAAGTTCTTTGGTTTGTCGCAACGTTGTGGTGAATGGTCATCGCACCAGCATCCGGCTGGAACCGACGTTATGGCAGGCGTTGGATTATATTTGCAAAAGCCGATCCTGTCACATCAACGACATTTGCAGCGAAGTGGCGGATATGCAGACAGAGGGTGGGTTTACCTCCGCGGTGCGGACGTTTGTTGTGTCTTCGCTGCTGGAGACGTCTTTGGTATTATCCCGTAATGCGGGCAAAAAATCCGTGGGTGGATTTATGTCCATGCGGGCATAAAAGGAAAAACGGGGGCACCCGTGGATTACAGGGTGCCCTTTGTTGATGGCAAATCATTCAAACGTGCCGGATCCCGATAAAACGCCGTTTTCAGGGCCAGTGCCAGAGCTTTGTAGGTTGATTCGATTTTGTGGTGGTTATTAACACCATACAGGTTTTCAACGTGCAGGGTGGTGCCAGAGCCCATGGCGAAGGCCTGAAACCATTCGCGGAACAGTTCTGTATCCATTTCCCCCAAACGGGGCTGAGAAAACGTCAGATGCCAGATCAAAAAAGGACGCCCCGACAAATCAAGGGCCACGCGGGTTAACGTTTCATCCATGGGCACATAGGCATGGCCATAGCGTTGGATGCCCCGTTTGTCCCCTAAGGCCTGTTTTAGGGCGGATCCGATGGCCCATCCGGTATCCTCTACGGTATGGTGGGCGTCAATGTGCAAATCTCCCTCGGCCAAACAGATCAGATCCATCTGGCTGTGTTTGGCCAGTTGATCCAGCATATGATCCAAAAAGCCAATGCCGGTTTTGATCGTCCGCTGTCCTGTGCCGTCCAGCGTTAAGGTCACCTGAATTTTGGTTTCTTGGGTGATGCGTTCCAAAGTGGCTGTGCGGGGGGTCATGGGGATTGTTCCGTTATGATGTCAGGGCAATAAAAGAAATCTGGCGGCCTTCGGCATCCGCCTTTCCGGCATGGGTGGCCCGCCGGTGGCTGTAAAAATCAGGATGTGTATAGGTATTGATCCCCAGATCATGGACATGGACCACACCAGCATCCCTGAGTTGTCCCATAATCATGCCGGCCATATCAAACAGAAAATGGTTTTCGCGTGTGCCATCAATCTGGAAAAAAACTTCTGCGGCGGGGTAACGGTCTAAAAACCGCTGGCGAAAGGCATCATCCACCTGATAGCTTTCCTGACGAATGCAGGGCCCCAAAACAGCGTACAGGTGGGCGGGGGTGCTGGTCATCTTTTCAACGCAGCGCCCCACAATGTTGTGGTAAACGCCCTGCCAACCCGCGTGGACGGCCCCGATGCGGTGGGTGTCATCCGCGTAAAACAGCACACACCCACAATCCGCCGTTTTGATCCCCAGCCCGATTTGGGGTGCGGCGGTGATCCAGCCATCGCCGTTTAGGGTTTTTGAAGGGGGAACATCAACATCATGAACCACATCCCCATGGATTTGATTTAACAAAAGAAGGTCAGGGATTGCATGATGGGATGCGACGACCTCAGCAGAGGCACCTTTGCCACCAAAGCCGTGAACAACATGGGGGAAGGGATCAAATAAGGGACTGGTGATGAACATACCCCCCTAGAGTATCACAGCCCTAAACATCACGCAAATGATGTAAAAAACGTGCAGTCAGGGTGTTTTGGTGATCATATTCCTGATGAAGGGTATCCAGTAGGGTTTGGGTGTTTTTGGGTCGTGGGGATGCATGCGCAACAAAGCGAATGCTTTTCATCAGTTCAGAAAGAGTTTTTTCGTTGTCTTGGGCGTGCAGCTTTTTTTTCTGTTGGTTTTTTTTATAGGATAAAAAATCAACCAGTGACGGCACGGTCACAGCGTGCGCACCATCGGTAAAAAACGACCTCATGAGATCTGCGTACATCGTCATGGAAAACAATCAAACCACCCAAGCCGCTAGTATACACAGCAAAAGGTAAAAAATGGGTTGACGGGGGGTCTAGGCGGCTAAGGCATCTCGTAAAGGTTTTAAAATGTCCAAAGCATCTTGCAGGGCGGCGATATCTTCGTGGCTGTCAATATCCTCTAGGGTGTAGAGGATAAAATGTAAAAGGTTATAGAGATTTTTGGCCACGTGGTCGCTTTGATCAATGCTCTCTGACAAACTGATCAGGGATCCTTTGGCTAGGCTAATGGTGTAAAAAAATTGCCGCGTGTTGGCAACAGAGCCATAATACAGGGCTTTTTTCAAACAATCCAAAACATCATCAAACATAACAATGACATCGGATGTTTTCAGGGTTTCTAGGGTTTTATAAGAGTACATAACCAATCCTTGAACAATACGGTCTTGCCACAATGTTTGCAAAAGATGTGCCAGAAATGGTAGAAAGGGCGCAAAGAACTTTTGAAATCAAACAGGATTTTTCCTATGATTGCCCATTTAAAAGGACGGGTTTACGCCCTGTCAGAAGATAACGTGGTCCTTGATGTATCCGGTGTGGGGTATCGTGTTTTTTGCCCATCATCGGTTTTGTCAAAATTGTCTGTGGGACAAAACGATGTGTTTTTATTGACGGATTATGTTGTGCGCGAAGACGGCGTCAGCGTCTTTGGGTTTGATAATGCCCAGCAGCAAACGTGGTTTCATTACCTCAGCCGCGTTCAGGGGGTGGGGAAAAAAATTGCTCTTGCCCTGCTTTCGGCCTTTGCGCCCGAGGAGTTGCAAAGAATTGTTCAGGTGCAGGATCAGCGCAGCCTGACCCGCGCCGATGGTGTGGGGCCCAAGCTGGCGGCGCGGATTGTCACCGAGCTGAAAGATGTTGTCGCCAAAGGGGCGTTGTTGGCTTCCGCCGCACCCAGTGGGACCGGCGCTGTGTCGGCTGAGCAACAGGTGGAACACGATGCCGTTTTGGCTTTGGAACAGTTGGGGTATAGCCGCGCGGACGCTTATGGCCTGTGTGAGCGGGCGCAAAAGGAAAATCCTGCGGCGGCCGACAGCACGCAGGATCTGATTCGTGCGGCCCTGCGGCAGGTGGCACGGGTTTAGAGGAAGGGCCGTATTGCTATGACGGATGCCCCCCTAAAAACTGGTG
>JBILTX010000056.1:0-7557 GCA_044371315.1 Alphaproteobacteria bacterium
CTGCCCGAGGCCCCTGGGGTTTACCGGATGCTGGCGGAGGATGAAACGGTCCTGTATGTGGGCAAGGCCAAGTCCCTGAAAAAACGGGTTGTGGCCTATACGCGGCCAGAGGCTTTGCCGATGCGTCTGCAACGCATGGTGGCCCTGACGCGGGCCATGGTTTTTGTTGTGACCGACAGCGAGCAAGAGGCTTTGCTGCTGGAAAGCAATCTGATTAAAAAACTCAAACCCCGCTATAACATTTTGCTGCGGGATGATAAGGCCTATCCGTATATTTTCATTCCCACAGACCACCCCTATCCCGCCATGGTGAAACATCGTGGGGCCCGTTCCCGATTGGGGCATTATTTTGGTCCCTTTGGATCGGCAGGGGCGGTGGATCAGACCATAGAGGCTTTGCAAAAAGCATTTTTGCTGCGTTCCTGCCAAGATCATGATTTTGCCCATCGCTCCCGCCCCTGCCTGCAGTATCAGATCAAACGATGCACGGCCCCCTGTGTGGGGTATATCTCCAAAGAGGCCTATGCGGATCAAGTGTCTGATGCTGTGGATTTTTTAAAGGGAAAAAATGCCGAGATTCAAAAAAAACTCTCAGAAAACATGTTTGCCGCCAGTGATGCCCAAGATTTTGAAATGGCGGCGCTGTATCGGGATCGGATTGCCAGCCTGAGCCGGATTCAGCAACATCAAAATGTCCACACCGCGGCCCTGGGGGATGCGGATATTTTGGCCATGGCCCGCGGGGCTGGCAAAACGTGCATTCAAATTTTTTTCTTTCGGGGGGGCAGTCATTACGGAAACCGTGTGTTTTTTCCCAAACATGGGGAAGACAGCGACGATGCCACCATGATGGCGGCTTTCTTGGCCCAGTTTTATACGGGCGTTGTGCCACCGTCAGAGATTTTGGTGTCTGTTTTGCCCAAAGATCAAAAGGTTTTACAGGACATGCTGCACCAGTGCGCGGGGCATGCGGTGTCGATTGTTTGTCCCAAGCGCGGGGAAAAGGAAAAAATTGTCGCCGCCTGTTTAAAAAATGCAGAGGCGGCCTTGGCCCGTGATCTTTCCCAAGTGGCCCATCATCAGGATATGCTGGCCCGTATTGGACAGGTGTTTGAGTTACCCTGTTTGCCCCAGCGTATCGAGCTGTATGATAACAGCCACATTCAGGGGGCTTATGCCTTGGGGGCCATGGTGGTGGTGGGGCCTTCGGGGTTGGAGACGTCAGCGTATCGAACCTATAAAATGAACGTTCAGGATCTGGATACGCGGGATGATTATGCCATGATGCGTCAAATGCTGCATCGTCGGTTATCGGGCAACCAGCCTTTGCCGGATTTGATGATTATTGATGGGGGGCTGGGGCAACTGAGCGCGGTTTTGGAGGTTTTTGTCAAACACGCGGTGGATATACCCGTGGTGGCCATGGCCAAGGGGCCGGATCGCAACGCGGGGCGCGAGGTTTTTTATCAGATGGGCAAATCGCCCCTTAGCTTGGATCCCAGAGACCCCGTTTTGTACGATCTGCAGCGCCTGAGGGACGAGGTTCACCGGTTTGCCATAACACGTCACCGTAAGCGCCGTGAAAAATCCCTTCGCGAGAGCGCCCTAGATGATATCGCCGGTGTGGGACCCAGCCGCAAGCGGGCTTTGCTTTCCCATTTTGGCAGCGCGGATGCCGTGAAGCGGGCATCTTTACAAGATCTAGAGCGTGCCCCAACCATCAGCAAAGCGCTGGCGAAAAAGATTTTTGAGGGGTTTCAGCCGTCGTAGGGGTTCTAAAAAAGGTTTTTCTTCACTGAAACAAAGCATGAATCGCTGCTTTTGAGGCCACATAAATAAAATAGGTGGCTGCAATGGATGCCGCCATACCAAGAAGAAGAACGAGGCCATCTCTTTCGATCAGGCTGATGGACAGCAGGGCAATGGCCCATCCAGGGGGCATGTTGCCCACAATGGGAATGGGCAACAGCAAAATAAAGGCCATGACAACAATGACCAGCGCCGTAAAAATCCGCATAGCGTGATTGTTCAGACAGTGATAGCGGGGGCGGATAAATTTTTCCAATTTGCGCAGTCTGGGGATGGCTTTTTGGGAAATTTCCAAAAGTTTCATGCGGGGCAAGGGGCGATTGCGAACGGCCCGCGGCAGCCAAGGGGTTGTCTGACCAAGGGCCATTTGCAGGGCCATGATCATGATCATCACCCCCGTCACACCAGCCACACCAGGAACCATGGGAATGCAGTTGGGCAAAACCCATAACAGGATCCCCAATCCATAAACCCTGTCCCCCAAACTATCCAGAAAGCTTTGGATGGTGATGGTTTGGTGGTGATCACGATCCAAAACATTCACAATCAATTCGGATGTGCGCAGGGGAATTTTTGTGTCAGAAACATCGGTCATAGCGGCCTGCTGAGGATTAAGTCTATACCCCAGAGTATACGGAAAAGCTGAGGCCCCTGCAACGGGCAACTTCACATCCGATGAGGGGGTATGGTGTTGTGTCGCCTTAAGGCTTTCTCAGCGTTTCTCCGGTTTTCTTTTGCCACTCGGCCACGTGTTGTTGGGCGGCCTTTAATTGTTTGGAGGTGAGTTGTCTAGCGGCTTCATTTTGTAGTCGCGCGGCATCTTTTGGAGCATCGGATTGGGCAGCGGCTAGGCTGGCCCAAATATAGGCCTGTTTATAATTTTGCAGCGTGCCTTTCCCTTGGTAATATACTACCCCCAAATTATATTGTGCCTGAGCAAGTCCCTGTTCCGCAGCTTTGTTGTACCATTGGAATGCTTGTTTGTAATTTTGGGGTGTGTCTTGCCCAAAACCCAAAAGGCCAAATACGCAAAATTTCAATATATGTTTCCAATTTCGGGGTATGCCTTGACTGTTTTCATACATAACACCCAAATTATATTGCGCCGCGGCATCCCCTTGTTCCGCAGCTTTGGTGTACCATTTCAATGCTTGTTCATAGTTTTGGGGCGTGCCTCGCCCTAGGTTATATATAACTCCCAAAATAAATTGTGCTTCTACAAGCCCTTGTTCCGCAGCTTTGGTGTACCATTTCAAAGCTTGTTCGTTATTTTTGGGTGTGCCTTTTCCTTGAATGTACATTACACCCAAGCTATATTGGGCCTTTGCATCTCCTTGTTCCGCCAATGTTTTAGTTTTTTCAAGGTCTGTAATATCTTTCGCCAGCGCTAGGCCTTGTTCTCCAGCTTTGGTGAACCATTTCATGGCGTGTTTGTAATTTTGGGGTGTGCCTTTTCCTTGAGCGTACATTACACCTAAGCCATATTGTGCTTCCGCAAGACCCTGTTCCGCGGCTTTGGTAAACCATTGGAATGCCCGTTTATCATTTTGGGGTGTGCCTTGTCCTTTAGTATACATAACACCCAAATTAGATTGTGCCTGTGCAAATCCCTGTTCCGCCGATTTGGTGTACCATTGGAATGCCTGTTCATAATTTTTTGGTGTGTGGAGTCCTAAAGAATACATCAAAGCCAAATTAAATTGTGCCGCAGCATGTCCTTGTTCCGCAGCTTTGGTGTACCATTGGAATGCCTGTTCATAATTTTGTGGTGTACCTTGACCGTTTAGATGGATAGCGCCCAAATTAAATTGTGCTTCCGTATCCCCTTGTTCCGCCGCTTTGGTGTACCATTTTAATGCCTGTGCATAATCTTGGGGTACGCCTTGACCTTCTTCATACATAACACCCAAATTAGATTGTGCCTGTACCAATCCTTGTTCTGCCGCTTTGGTGAACCATTGGAATGCCTGTTTATGGTTTTGTGGTATGCCTTGCCCGTTTTCATACAGGATGCCCAAATTATATTGGGCATCAGCAAGTTCTTGTTCCGCTGCTTTGGTGTACCATTGGAATGCTTGTTTGTAATTTTGGGGTGTACCTTGGCCTTTAGCGTACATCAAAGCCAAATTAAATTGTGCTTTTGGCAATCCCTGTTCCGCCGCTTTGGTATACCATTTTAAGGCTTGTTTGTAATTTTGGGGTGTACCTTGAGCATTTAAATACATAGTGCCCAAATTAAATTGTGCCTCCGCATCCTCTTGTTCCGCTGCTTTGGTGTACCATTGGAATGCTTGTTTGTGATTTTGGGGTGTACCTTGGCCTTCAGCGTACATTAAAGCTAAATTAAATTGTGCTTTTGGCAATCCCTGTTCCGCCGCTTTGGTGTACCATTGGAATGTTTGTTCATAATTTTGAGGTGTGCCTCGCCCCTGATCATAGAGTACGCCCAAATTATATTGTGCCTTCGCATCTCCTTGTTCCGCCGCTTTGGTGAACCATTGGAATGCCTCTTCATAATTTTGGGTTATACCCTGACCATTGAAATACATAAGGCCTAAATTATATTGTGCCTTCGCATCTCCTTGTTCCGCCAACGTTTTGGTTTTTTGAAAATCTGGAAGATTCTCCGCAGCACTGGGAATAAAGGAAAACAGGACCAGTATTATGGCAAGGGCGCATTGTTTCAACATAGGAAGGAAATCCTGCAGGGGATGGTTGTTAGGGCAAAAAGAATCCGTAGATAGTTTAAAACGCATACAACACCACGGTCAACACTTCACACGTGGAAGGATTCCCCGCAGCCACATTTCCCCTTTTCGTTGGGATTGCGGAAAATAAAGCCCGAGGCGGTGTCGGTTTCCTCAAAATCCATCTCTGTACCCAGCACATACATCAGGGCCTTGGGGTCGATTAGCAACAGCAAATCATCCATGACCACTTTTTCGTCAAAGGGTTGGGTGTCATAGGCATAAGAGAGTTTATAGCGCAGGCCCGAGCAGCCCTTGGTTTCCAAGCCAATGCGCAGGCCCAGAGGGGCATCGCCCTCCTTCGCATGCATCAGATGCAAAACCCGACGTTTGGCACTGTCTGTGATGGTGATGGGGGATCGCATATCAGGCCGCCGGTGCCTCTGAGGCTGTTTTTTGGGATTGTTTTTGTTTGTAATCGGCAATGGCGGCCTTGATGGCATCCTCCGCCAGAATGGAGCAATGAATTTTCACAGGGGGCAGGGCCAGATGGTTGGCAATGTCCGTGTTTTTCAGATTTTCGGCTTCGCTCAGGTTTTTGCCCTTTAACCACTGGGTGGCCAAGCTGCTGGAGGCAATGGCAGAGCCGCACCCGAAGGTTTTGAATTTGGCATCCTCAATCACCCCATCATCGTTGACGCGGATTTGCAGTTTCATCACGTCACCGCAGGCAGGCGCCCCGACGAGGCCCGTACCAACGTGGTCATCCGCTTTATCAAGGGATCCCACATTGCGGGGGTTATTGTAGTGATCCAGAAGTTGGTTGCTGTAAGCCATGGGAAAAACTCCGTTTTTTTGTGAGTGGTAAGTGGTGAGTGGTGAGTGGTGAGTGGTTTAGTCGTTAGGGTTTGTTTTTGAGTGACGTGCGTAACGCGCGAAGGCTTTTATGAAGAGAATCGATGAGAGATTTTAGGGGGCTTGCTTGTTGTTCGTTGGTAAAATTCAGGGTTTCTGACAAAAGGAGTTGCGTTTCAAGTTCATTGAGGGATCCTATAGAAATACTGATAAAGTTTATAAAATCGTCTGTACTGTGCCGTGTATGGCCTTCCGCGATGTTCGAGGGGATAGACACGGCTGCACGGCGCATCTGAGAGGTTAACCCATACTTTTCTTCTTGGGGAAAAGACACCGTAATCTGATAAATCATTTTCGCTAAATCCATAGCGTCCTGCCAAACCCGTAATTCTTTAAAGTTATGGATCATTCCTCTACTCACCACTCCCTACTCCCCACTCACCATCAATGTCCTGTCCATTGAATGGTGCGCAGATCGATGCCTTCTTCCTTCACCATTTCCCACAGGGGGGACATGGCGCGTAATTTGGTGACGGCGGCGATGAGCGAGGCCGCGGCCTGACGGACCTCGTCCTCTGTGGTAAAGCGGCCAAAGCCGATGCGCAAACTGGTATGGGCCAGCTCTTCCTCCACACCCAAGGCCCGAAGCACATAAGAGGGCTCTAAAGAGGCGGAGGTGCAGGCGGACCCCGAAGACACCGCAAGGTCCTTAATCGACATCATGAGGGATTCCCCCTCAACAAAGGCAAAGCTGATGTTGAGGTTGCTTGGAATACGGCTTTGTTTATCACCATTGATATGAAGGTCTGTTAATGCATCGCTCAAAAGGCTCAGAAAAAGATCACGGTAAGACGTGAGGCGGGTATTTTCCTCGGTCATCTCGGTTTTGGCCAGACGGCAGGCCTCCCCCAAGCCCACACACAGGGGTGTGGGTAGGGTTCCTGAGCGCATGCCCCGCTCTTGCCCGCCCCCATGAATAATGGCGGAAAGACGAACCCGTGGATTGCGGCGACGCACATACAGGGCGCCGATGCCTTTGGGTCCATACAGCTTGTGGCCCGATACACTGAGCAGATCAATGTTCATGGCCTCAACATCTAGGGGAATTTTTCCTGCCGCTTGGGCCGCATCGGTATGAAAGAAAACCCCGCGCTCTCGGCACAACTTTCCGATTTCGGCCAAGGGTTGGATCACCCCAATTTCATTGTTCACTGCCATAATCGAAACAATCGCCGTTTGGTCCGTTAAGGATTGCGCCAGCAGATCAAGGTCAATCAGGCCGTTTGGCATGACCGGCAGATAGGTGACTTTAAATCCCTCTTCCTCTAGGTGACGGCAGGCATCCAAAACACATTTGTGTTCGGTGACGCAGGTCAGAATATGATTTTTTTTGCCCTTATAAAAAGCGGCCACGCCTTTAAGCGCCAAGTTGTTGGATTCGGTGGCGCCAGAGGTGAAAATGATATCTTTGGCATCGGCGCCGATGAGGGCGGCAATCTGTTCTCGGGCGATAAGAGTGGCTTCCTCGGCCTCCCACCCATATTCATGATTGCGGGAATGGGGATTGCCAAATTTTTCGGTAAACCAAGGAATCATGGCCTCAACCACTCTGGGGTCGCAGGGGGTCGTGGCCTGATAATCCATATAAATGGGTCTTTGGCGGGGGGCGGCGGTGGGGAGCGTGTAAATGTTATTCATAAGAATGTTTAGGCAACCTTTTGAAGATGATTGGTTTTTTGTATCAATGATAACCAAGATTGTGAAAACATTTCAAAATCTTGGGCTGTGGTGGCATGGCCGCTGCTGATGCGCACGGCGCAGGCGGCGTGGTTTTGGGAAAACCCCATGGCGCTTAGAACGGGCGAGGGTGTGATTTTCCCCGATGAACAGGCCGCCCCCGAAGAAACAGACAGCCCCGCCAGATCAAAATGAATGACCTGCGTTTCCGCCGGCACATCAGGCATGATGACGCACGTGGTGCTCGGAAGGCGCGGGGTGGTGTCCCCCACGATGATGCCGCCGCACTCTTTCAGGGTGGTTTCCATGGCATTGTGAAGGGGTCTTAGATGGCTTTGATCGGATAGGGCGTCGCAAAGGGCGGTGAGGCCCGCAAGGGCAACAGTGTTTTCGGTGCCGGCGCGGCGGCGGTGTTCTTGGCTGCCGCCAAACATCAGGGGCTCAAGGCATTCTGCGCACCGCGAAATAA
>JBILTX010000042.1:0-11327 GCA_044371315.1 Alphaproteobacteria bacterium
AAGAGAACTGTGGGGGTGGGAGCCGTGTGGTCCGTAAAGAAAAGGCTCCCACCCAGCAGAATTTGCCTTAAACCTCAAGGGTCCGCTTCGCCGATGGGGAAAAAATCATCCTCCCTCGCTATCGCTCAGTCCGGTATTTTTTCCCCCTCGCCCTTGACCTTTAAGGCAAATCTTGCTGCCCCGACCCCGCCTTTTCTCGCCCTAAGCAAGCTCGTGTCAAGAAAGCTAAAACTTCCATACCCCTTTCACACGGGCGGGCACATACAACCGATCGGCATCGTCGTTGCCGTTGGTGGCGTCGTTTGCAAAGGAACTGTCGTCATCTTTCAGTTTAAAGCTGTAATAAAGACCCGTTTCAAATCCCACGGCGAAATTTCGGCTGAGGGGGTATAAAAATCCTAAATCCAAGCCCAAGGTGGGCACAAAGCTGTCATCAAACAAATTCAGCGTTCCCAGATCGGATTCTGCGGTGTTTAAAGATGCCCCAAACCCAGGCACATACCGCATACCCGCCGCTGCACCCAAATAGGGGGTAAAGCCTGTGTTTTCCATATCAAAGAAATAACGGTATCCCAAATCCACGCCGTAGGCTTTATAATCATCAAAGGACGCCATCAGATCGGCAGTGCCGATTTTTCCCAAAGTCACTGTATCCCCGCTGGCGGTGCTGTAGGATAAACGCCCAAAAACCTCTGAAAAACGGGTCACGGCGTAAGAGGCTTCAAAACCGCCGGTCAGTGTGCTGCCATAAACATCATTAAAGGTGGTTTTTTCCACCGCCACATCCGACGTTGTTCCGCCGGATTGATACTGCCAGCGGTCAGAACTGATCAGGTCGCTGCTAATATCCGTATCCAGTCCGGCCGTGATGGATCCGCGCCAGTTTCCAGGATCGGGCATTTGCACCGGAGGCTCGGCCCCCGCCATTTGTGCAGAAAGGCAGAACAGGGAAAACGCCAAAAGGCGCACGCAAGAATCCTTCATCATCTCAACCCCACTTTTTTTGGTTTTCCCTTGGACTTTATCCCAAAGAAGACTAAAAAAGGGTTTAGGGGATCTGATTCTTTTGGAAAAAACGTTGTAAAAATGCGGATATCCCCTCAGGATCGTCCCACACCACTTGGACAGGGACGGGGGTGGCAAAATGGGTGGGCAGGCGAACGGCATCCTTTGTGGTGGTAACGCGCATGGCCCCCTCGGGTGTGCATTGGGTTAAAAGGGTTAGGTCTTCCGGCGTATAAGCATGATGATCGGGAAAACTGAGGGTTTCCACCAGATGGGCACCGGCACGCCCCAGCCCCTCAAAAAATTTTTCTGGTCGACCGATACCGGCAAAAGCCACCAGAGGTTTGCCCATCAGCGCATCCGGCAATAGGGATACCAGATGGGCACGAAACAGGGGCTTTGCTATGGGGGGCACGGGGCCTTCCCCCAGCAGGATCACCGCATCGGCCTGATTCAGGGCATCGTGGGGCGACATACGCAGCGGTCCTGCTGGCAAAATCCGTCCATTCCCAAACCCGTACCCAGTATCCACAACCAGAAACGTCAGATCCTTAATCACAGTGGGGTTTTGAAGGCCATCATCCAAAATCAAAAGGTCCGCCCCAGAATCCGCCGCGGCCTGCGCCGCCATCAGGCGGGTTTTGGCCACAAAGGTGGGGGCAAAAGCCGCTGCCATCAGGGGTTCGTCCCCCACATCCGCCAAGGTGTGGCGTTTGGGGTCCACCTGCAGCGTTGCGGGGTTGGTGCGTTTGTAGCCTTTGTAAACCAAAGCTGGATGGTGCCCTTGGTTTTTCAGAAGGTTGGCCAAAGCCAATGTTACGGGGGTTTTTCCCGCCCCCCCCACCACCGCATTGCCCACGCAGATCACGGGTTGTTGAAAATCATGGGGCCGCAGCAGGGCAGAGCGCATCATACCCCCCAAACGATAGATCCACGACAACGGCACCAACAGTCGCGAAACAGGGCTGGCCCAGAGACGATCCTTTAGGGCCATAGGGGAAGGGTTCTTTCATAAATCATGGCCGCCGCCCCGCGCAGATGGCCGGCGTTGCGGCGGGCCTTGTCCTGTTGCTGGGCTAAGGCTTCGGGATTGAGCAGCAGATCCCGCAGGCGTGCATACAAATCCTGTTGATCAGAAACCGCCAACAATCCATCCCCCAAATCGGCGCACATACGGGGGAAATTGTCCATATGGGGACCATGCAGCACGGCGCAGCCCCAGCGGGCGGGTTCAAAAACATTTTGTCCCCCATGGGGAATCAGGCTGCCCCCCACAAAAACAAGGGGGCATACGCTGTAAAACAGATCCAACTCCCCCATGGTATCCACCAGATAAATGTCTTTGCCTTTAAAATCCTCATTTTTTGAGCGCAGGGCCAAGCTGAATCCTTGGCGCTCTGCCAGTGTTTGGATGGTCTCTCGTCTGTGGGGATGACGGGGGGCCAGAATCAGGCGCAGGGTGGGGAGATCTTGCCGCAGGCGCTGATGCACCGATAGGATCATGGCCTCTTCCGGATCGTGGGTCGAGGCCGCCATCCAAAGGGGGGATGTGCCCAGAAAAGCCTTTAAATCCTGTTGCTGCTGCTGTGAAAACGGGGGCGGGGGGGTATCGTATTTCAAATCCGGCGTTAACAAAACCGGTTGCCCTGACAGGGTTTCAAAACGCCCCTGATACACAGGATCACAGGCAATAATCACGGAAAAGGTGGACAAGATGCGGCGAATAAAGGTTGGCAGGTTGCGCCAGTGATGATAGGAAGCCTCTGACATGCGGGCATTGATTAAAAAGGCGGGAAGGGCACGTTTTTTGACCTCCCCCAGTATGCCCAGCCACAAATCGGATTCTGTCCAATACACCGCATCCGGTCGCCAATGATTTAAAAACCTTTGATAAAACAGGGGGTGATCCAGCGGCAGAAACTGATGGATCACGGTGGAGCCTAGGCGTTCCTGAATCAACGCGGCGGAGGTGACGGTTCCTGAGGTCACCAGCACAGAAATGTCCGGATGATGCTCTTTCAGGGTGGTGATCAGGGGTAGAAGCGATAAAACCTCCCCAACGCTGGCCCCGTGCATCCAGATGACCTTGCCGGCAGGGCGGGGCTGAGAGGCAACACCAAAGCGTTCGGGGTAACGGGTGGGGTGCTCTTTCCCCCTGCGCCAGCGCAGGGCTATAAAACCCAGAACCACCGGCGTTAAAATCCACCACAGGGCAAGATAGAGCCTACGCATGGGGCTTGGCCTTTGCCCTTTGGGCCACCGCTTCATCCACCAAACGATCCGCCGCGTTTAACCGCGCGGTTAATTCCGCCGCCAAAGTCTGCAGCGCGTCTTCGTTGGCCTCAGGCGGCACCCAAAGGGAGGGGCCGAACATCAGGGTAGCTTTGCCTATGGGCGCGGGAATGATAAAGCGATCCCATGTCCGGCGCAGAACCCAGCGCCTGCGCGTAGCTACACTGGCGGGGACAATGGGAATCCCTGCGCGTTGGGCCAGCTTGATGATGCCCAAATGGACTTGGTGACGGGGGCCGCGGGGTCCATCGGGCGTTATGCCCACCGCGCCCCCTTTTTTCAGGGCTCCCAGCAAATCCCGATAGGCCCGTGCGCCCCCTTTGTTTTTGGTTTTGGCCTGATTGCGCATGGATCCGTAAATGGTCTTCAGGCCAAAAAAGCCGATGATATCCGCGATAAACCGTCCATCACGGTGACTGGAAATGAGCATATGAAAGGGCTCTTTCCGCCCCCGCCACCCCCAAGGCATCATGGCCAGACGATTGTGCCAGAAACACACAATACAGGCCCCATGCTGATCCATCACGGCATCCCGCATCGCCACGTCCCGCACGGTCCAGCGCACCCCCAGCCCCACCAGCCGCAGATAGGCATAAACCAGAAAGGCCAAAGTTCCCTGAAACCAAGGATGTTGAAACGTGGTTTTCCAAACAGTTTTCAGGGACATGAACACAAAACCCTCAGGGTTGAGGGGAAAGGGCTGGGCCGCCAGAAGAGGGGCCTTCTTGAGGTAGGGGGCGAACCAAAATCACCTGCTCTGTGGGGCTGGCGTACCCTAGGTCCGCACGGATACGCTCTTCGATGAGATCCAGATTCAAATGGGAAGAGCGCAGGCCCTCGGTCTGGCGCTGCATGTCTTTCACCTGAACATCCAAAGCGGCCAGCTGATTTTTTTTGTCCTGCCATTCTTGATAACGCGCCAGCCCTGAAAGCAGACCGTTCTGTCCTGTTAATGCCTGCACCAAAAAATAGGTCATAACAGCCGTCAGAAACACAAACCGACGATAACGAAACAATCGCGATTTAAGAGACATGAGGGGGCGCATGAAGGGTCCTTTTTGCCCACCCTACACCAGCAGATGGCGTCTGCCAAGGAGAATGAAAATCATATCAAAAAAAATCTTGCACCTTGGCGCGAAATCTCTATAGTCTCTGGTTTCGGGTCCCATGAGGGGCCTCTTTCTTTGATTATGATGTTTGAGATGCTATGCCTTTATACGAATGTGTTGTTTTAGGACGCCAAGAACTCTCCTCTACGCAGGTAGAGGCCTTGGACGCCACCATAGTTGACTGTTTGACCACGGAAAAGGGTCAGGTTTTGAAAAAAGAATCATGGGGCAACCGCCAGTTGGCCTATAAAATCAATAAAAACAAAAAAGCCCATTATTTGTATTTTGAAATTGATGCCCCCTCTGTGGCCGTGGATGAGCTGCATCGCCGTTTGCGTATTCACGATGATGTTTTGCGCAGCCTGTTTGTGCGTGTGGACAAATTTATTGAGGGCGAAACCGCCATGATGAAAAACAAGGACGATCAGTCCCGTCGCTTTGGTGGTGCCCCCCGTGCGGCCGTGGCCGACCAAGGGTATCGTCAAGCCGCCAAACCCGTAACGGAGTCAGAAGATGCAGAATAATCGTCGAGGTCGTGACAAAGACAAGGACAAAGACAAAAACGCCCAAGGCGGCGCTATGCGTCGTTCCATGTTTCGTCGTCCAAAATCCTGTCCCTTTTCTGGGGACAATGCCCCTGTGATTGATTACAAAGACATTCCCCTGCTGGAGCGTTATGTCTCCGAGCGTGGCAAAATTGCCCCCAGCCGCATTGGGACCGTATCCCAAAAAAAACAGCGTGATTTGGCCAACGCCATCAAACGTGCCCGTTTTCTGGGCCTGATGCCCTACGTGGTGCAATAAAGCGGCCCGTGATCCTTTGGCAATTTTGGGAAATCTTGGCAAAAGCAGGAAACAAAGCCCAGTGCCCGTGCCAACAGTTTTT
Source organism: Alphaproteobacteria bacterium (assembly GCA_044371315.1). Taxonomy (GTDB): domain Bacteria; phylum Pseudomonadota; class Alphaproteobacteria; order JAJTHO01; family CANGYM01; genus CANGYM01. The sequence goes on from JBILTX010000042.1 coordinate 5,293, forward strand.
TCCGGAGGTTTTCCCTTTAGGGGCTCTTTAGGCCTCTGCCCTTTGCCTTCTGCTGCGGTCTGCTCCCCACCCCCACACTTTTCTTTTGACCTCAAGGGGTGCGCTGCGCCGCGTCAGAAAAAATCATCCTCCCTCAGCCCGCGCCGCGGTCTTCGGTCCGGTATTTTTCCCGCCGCGCCCCTTGACGTCAAAAGAAAACCGTCCCGCCCCGCAGCCTTCCCCCCGACCTGTGGGGTAGGGTATGAAAACAAAAGAAAAACCCTGATTGTGCCATGACCCCCGCCCTGCCTTTTCGTCATTCTGGTGCCATGGTTGCTATGGTGGGGTGTGCGTTGGCTTCGGCGTTGTTTTTTGTATCGCCGTCGTTTCTGCCGGCTTTGCCTGCGGTGGCGTTTTCGTTTTTTGATGCCTTGCCGCTGTTGGTGTGTGGGTTGGTGTATGGCTGGATTTATGGTTTGGGGGCGGGCCTTTTGGGGGCTTTGGCGGTGGCGGTGGCCCAAAGTGTGGGCCTTGCGTTGCCGGATGTCCCCACAGCCCATGGATCGGTGCTGTTTTTTGTGGAAAATACGGTGCCGGCGGCTTTTTTTGTGCATTTGGCCTATACCATTCCCCAGTATTTGCGGGGGGGGGCCTCGCCTATGAATTTGCCTGCGCCCATTGTGATGCAAGGGTCCGTTACGGGCAGCCTGACGCTGTATGCCATGGTTTTGGCCGTGATTATGACGGCCCTGCTGGATGCTGAGGCCACGCGGGCCGTGTTAGAGGAAACCCTGAGGGCGGTGAGCAAAGCCGATCCCCAAACCCTGAAGATTTTAGAGCAAGCTTGGGGCCCCGATATTGTCGGCCAGTTGGCGGCGGCCATGCCGGGCCTTTCGGCGTTGGGGTGGTTGGTGGGATTTTGCGTCAATGCCGTGGTGGCGGTGCGTTTTTGGTCCAAGATCACCCGAACATCCCCGCCCCTGATGAAGATGGGCTGGTTTCGTTTACCCCGCTGGTTGGTGGGGGTGGTGTTTGGTTTGGGGCTGGTTTTGATGCTGCACACGCGGGATGTTGTGGTGTTTCCGCAGGATATTTTTGCGTTGTTGAACAATGTGTTGCTGGTGGCGCTGGCGGGATTTTTTTTCAATGGTGTGGGGGTTTTCCATCAGATGGCGGAAAAACGGCGCTTTCTTATCCCCTTGTTTTATGCTGCGTTTTTGTTTATTCCTTTATTGATTTATGTGGTGGCTATGGTAGGGTTGATGGACCCCATCGTGTCCATGCGTCGTGATGTGTATCCAACAGAGAAAGGCTAAAGACATTATGCAGGTTTTGTTACAGGACAATATTCGTAAATTGGGAAAATTGGGTGACGTTGTCACCGTAAAGACGGGTTATGCCCGCAATTTCCTGTTTCCCCGTGGTCTGGCCGTGGCCGCCAGCAAAAACAACATTGTGGCGTTCGAGGATCGCAAGGCTGGATTGCAGCAACAGGATCAAGAGCGCAAAGCCGCCGCGCAAAATCTGGCCAAGGCTTTGGACGGTTTTCGCGTCACCCTGATTCGCCGCGCGGGGGAAAGCGGGCAGTTGTACGGGGGTGTTTCCACCACGGATTTGCTCAATGTCCTGAAAGACAACGGCTTTACGCTGGAAAAAAACCAAATTTTGTTTGATCGCCCCATCAAAACCATCGGCGTGCACCCCTATACTGTGGTGTTGCATGCGGATGTGGCTGTGTCCATTTTGGTGAACGTGGCCAAATCCATTGAAGAGGCGGAAAGTCAAGCTGCCGCAGATGCCTCCTAAACACACGCAGAGGCGCCCCGTGGAAAAACTGTTAGAACAGGGCCTGTTTGCCAGCCGTTGGTTAATAGCCCCCATGTATGTGGGGCTGTGTTTGTGTCTGATCATCCTGCTGATTAGTTTTGGCAAAGAGTTTTTGCTGCTGGTGGAAAAAATCCCCGTCATGACCCAAAATGATGCCATTTTGGGGGCTTTGACGTTGATCGACCTGTCCTTGGCGGCGAATTTGCTGTTGATTGTGATTTTATCGGGCTATGAAAATTTTGTGTCTCGTTTGGAGATTGGCGACCACAAAGACGTGCCCGCATGGTTCGGTTCGGTGGATTTTTCCCAGCTGAAAATGAAACTGGTGGCCTCCATCGTGGCCATTTCGGGGATTCATTTGCTGAAGGTTTTTATGGATGTGAACAAAAGCACGGCAGAATCCATCAAAACCATGATCATCATTCATCTGGTGTTTGTAATCTCCGGCGTCTTGCTGGCCCTGATGGACTTTATTGCGGCCAAGGCCAAAACGATGAAGAAGGGGTAGGGGGCTCTGGTGGGAGGGGGTCAGTGGGTGTTTGCCCTTCCGAAGTATGCATCTAGATAATCATTATCAAGTCTGCCATGTTCTTGTAAATATCGTTTTGTCAATTCATCCATACGCTTTTGCCTTTCTAACAGCATCATAAAATCATGTAAAGGCAAAACAGTGTTCGGAGAACGATTTTGTCTCCCCATAATTAAAGCGATAGACGCAGCAGTAGCCGCCACTTGATTAAGCAATTCTTGTTTTTCATGAGAACCCACACCAACCGTCATAACCACCACCCTTTAAAAAAAAATCATCCAACAATTTGGATTATCCACACAATCAGTCCCCTTTTCTGTAACATCCATCACACCCCAAAGAAAAATCACCCCCCCCGTTTCCCAGCTTTCTGGGCAGCCCATTCCTGAAACAGGTTCCAGCTGCGCTGGATCAGGGGCAGCAGGATCATGACGAAAACGACGGTGCCGATGACATCGCTGACTTCGTGTTCCAGCAGAAACACGCGGGAGATCATCACCCCCCCCGCTGTGATATAGGCCGGCCACGCCAAGCGCGGATAAAACCGCGCCGCCAGAAACGCCAGCGTCAGGGCCGTTGTGGTGTGGCCGGACGGCAGGCCATGAAAGGCATCCTGAATCATGGGGCCGTGGTATTGTTCCCAAAACGGTGGCCTTTGGGGCATGGCCAGCAGGGTTTGGGGTCGCGCATGGCCAATGAGAATTTTGGCAATTTTGGCCAGAACCAGCATAACGGGCAGCAGCAACAGGGTCTGCACAAAAAACGGCAACGCCGGCAGCGGGCGCAGGATCACCGATAACGGGTGCCGCCGCGCTTTGAACAGCATCACCGCCGTTAACACGGCGCAGGGCACCAGATACAAACGGGCCATACCCAGCGTTGTGATGCCCTGCATGATGGGCTGAATGGTATTTTTATACACATCCTGCCCCTGCAGGTCCGCCATGAAATCCAGGGCCAAGGGATCCAGCCAAACCACACCAACGACAAATAAAAAAATCCACCCCCACAGGGCCCGCGGGTTAACCTGTTGTTTATCATAATAGGGTTTGATACGTTTGACCGTGGGGTCGATCATAAAAGGGGCCTTTTAAGAAAAAACAGAACCATCCTAACGCCAATGCAGGAAAATACAAATGGAACATAAAACAAAACTCAGCCGCCAAGGCAACACCAATGCCATGACCCTGACCCGCGCCATGGCCCATCAGATGGGATGGGATTTGGGCGAGGAATTGACCGTCAAAATCGTGGGCGATCATATCGAAGTTCACGGCGCCAACGGTCCTTGGCAACAATATGTATCCCTGTATGATGCGGCGGTGCGGCGTTATCCTACGTTGCTGTCGGCTATGGCCTAGGGGGGGAGGGTATCATGTCTTTTGAAAAACTCGATCCGTCCCTGATGCTGCGTTTGTATGGGCGGTTTTTGGAAAGCCACGGGCGCAGCCTGCCCGAGGACACCACAAGCCTGAAATCCGTTTTGGATTCTGTCCAAAACCTTGCTTGGCGGGAAACCACGGTCAAAGCCGGCGATCTGGCCGATTTGGCCGCGCAGTATGTCTTTCAATCCATGCGCAAAGGATGCTTTGGCGAAGACGCCCTGCCCATGGCGTTGGTGTTCATCGTCGTGACCTTTGGCTTGAACGGCAGCGCGTTGGATGCGCGGGAAGTCACCCTGCGCCAAGAACTGCTGGATGTGCAGGCCTATCGCAAGCACGCCCCCGATCTGGCCGAATGGCTGCGCGAAAATCAGGTGCCTTTGCCGGAAACTCAGCCGCAGGCAACGCCACTGGCGGCTGCGTCTTAAAAGCAGGGGAAACAAAAACACGGCAGAGGGCCATCCCCCCCTCTGCCGCCCCAGCTGGTTTTTTTTCTTGGCATTTTGCATAAAATGGGTTATATCCTGTCACATTGTTGTTAATTATGATTTGAAGGGGATTTTTTATGGCTGATAAAGAAGAAAAAAGACCAATTTTTGATCCAGCGCAACCAAGAAATGATACTTTTCCCCTTGTTCAGGGAGAGGACCAACAAAAAGCCTTTTTTGATTTGAGGGGCCCAATCAAGGGTTTTTTTCGTGGTATTGCTAATGCTGCCGCTTTTATTGCAGATGCCTCTGAGCGGCAGTTGTCTGATGAACCATTTGATGATGAAGACAAAATATTTGAAGAAGCAATTTATGGAATTTTTGGAATTAGACTTTCAGAGGGTTCTCCGACAATTGAGGCGGCTGGCCGAGCCAAAAAATTAAAAGCAGCTAATCCAGACCACTGTGATCTTACGCTAGGAGCCCCAGATGGTGGCATAGCCCCTGAACTCAAAGAACGACTACCTGATGCTCGTGAAGTGAATTATGACTACACTGCCACGGGAGGGGAGGCGGCTGTTGTTAAAACAATTGTTGACGGCGTAATAAGACGATTGAATTATCCAGAGAAATTTGGGGAATTCCCCCTAGATGCTGCTTTGGTTAATGGATCAAAAGAGGGCCTTTTTCTTGCGTTGAAGGTGCTATGTAGTCAAAAAACAGAAGAGGGTCAAAAAATACCGGTTCTTCTTACTGCCCCTTATTGGCCATCTCATCTTGAATTGATAAAATTAGCAGGTGGGGAACCGATAATCATAGATTGCCCCAAAGAGCAAGGGTATAAAATATCAGATGACCAGTTTGAAAAGGTCTTAAAAAAACACCCCAATCTTGTTTGGATTCTTTCCAATCCTGCTAATCCAACTGGTGCAGTTTATTCAGATTATGAGTTAAGAGCCAAGGCAGACATTCAACGCAAATATCCAAACTCATCATACGTAGAGGATGGTCTCTACCGTGACACCACTTTTGATGGTGATAAACCTACGCCGTATGCAGTCATTGCGCCTGATTTGAATGGTTTTCGTGTTGATGGTCTTGCCAAACGGCTTGGGGTACCAGGTATGCGGGCGGCTTTTTTACTGGGTCCCAGTCCTGCTATAAAAGAGGACACAAATATAAAATCTCATATAAGCGGAAATGTATCCGTTTATACTCAAAAAGTTTTGCAAATAGTATTTGACCCTGAAAATGATGGGGTATTTGAAAACCATGAAGCCAGAAAGAATGAGCAATATAAAAACCGTTTGAATGTGTTGGATTCTTTTATGGAAAGAGTCGATATAAAAAGAGAGCCAACACAAAGCACGTTTTACGGCTACTATGATCTTAAAGACCTCCTTAAAATAGGTCTAATGGACCCTGAAACCAATGAACCTATTACTACTGATGTAGAATTATGTGCCTATTGGGAAAAACATGGTGTTTCAGGTATTGCTGGAACATATTGTGGCGACGAAGGAGCGGTTCGTTTGTCGTGTTCAGCAAGCGATGCCGATGTTCAACGTGCAGGAGAGTATCTTGAACGATCTACAAAAGCCCTCCGCTTGATAAGCAACCCAGAAAAAACCTTTGAAGACTATCTCAAAAATCCTGAGGCATTCCTTGCACAAGACACTCAACAGCCCCTAGTACCCCTAGTAGCTGGTGGCAGTGGCAGGGGCTAACCCCCCCTCACTTCCCCAAAGCGCGGGGCGGGAACGCCCCCCATCCTGAATCAGAAACACCCAAAAAAAGTGGCGACTCCGGGAGGATTCGAACCCCCGACCCACTGCTTAGAAGGCAGTTGCTCTATCCAGCTGAGCTACGGAGTCAAACAAAGGACAAATC